>JAEYAO010000085.1 GCA_023456105.1 Pseudomonadota bacterium
CCGGCCTCCTGCTCCCGCAAGATCCCGATGATTTGCTCTTCCGTGAACCTTGATCGCTTCATTCTGTCCGTCCTTCGTTGGGCGGACTCTAGCTATTCCTGGAGGAGTTTCAGGGGGTCACGTCAACGGGCAGCCGATCAGCAGTCTGACGGTGCTGATTCGTTCAGGCGGCGAAGCGCTGGAAAGCTGAACAAGATCAAACCCAAGCAGTGGCTCCGCGGGTAGGATTCGAACCTACGACCAGCCGATTAACAGTCGGCTGCTCTACCACTGAGCTACCGCGGAACAGCTGCTCGGGAGGCGGGCCTATAGCAGCGCCTTTTCGGATTGCGCAACGGCTAAGTGTAAGAAAACCGCATGATCCGCATCGACGACCCCGAAGACCCTCGCATCAGCGCCTTTCGCGACATCCGCGAGCGAGACCTGACCGGCCGTCAGGGCCTGTTCATCGCGGAAGGGGAGGTGGTGGTGCGGGTGCTGGCCTCGGCCGTCTCCCGGTGTCGGACGCGCGCCCTGCTGTTGGCGGACACCAGGGCCGAGGCGATGGCGGATGTGGCCCGCAGCGTGGAGGCGCCGACCTATGTCGCGCCGCAGGCGGTGCTGGACCGGATCGCCGGCTTTCCGCTGCACCGGGGCATCCTGGCGCTGGGCGAGAAGCCCCGGCCGCAGGGCGTCGATGAGCTGCTGGCCGACGCGGGAGAGGATGCGGTGGTGGTGGTCGCCTCCGCCATCGGCAATCACGACAACATGGGCGGGCTGTTCCGCAACGCGGCGGCGTTCGGCGCGCACGCGGTGCTGCTGGACGAGCGATGCTGCGATCCCTTCTACCGCAAGGCCATCCGGGTGTCGGTCGGGGCGGTGCTGAGGACGCCCTTCGCCGTCGGCGGATCGGCCGGCGACCTGGTGCAGCGGCTGATCGCCCGCGGGTTCGAGGTGCTGGCCCTGACGCCGAGCGCATCGGAGACTCTGGCCGCCTATCGCCGCGGAGGTCCTGTCGCAATCGTGCTGGGCTCGGAGGGGCCGGGCCTGCCGACGGATGTGATCGCCCGCTGCCGCGCGGTCGGCGTTCCGATGCACGGCGGATTCGATTCGCTGAACGTGGCGGCGACAAGCGCCATCGCCCTGCATCACCTGACCAGCCCGGCGCTGAGCGGGCCGGGACGGAGCTGCGGGTAGGGGGACGATCGCGATGGAGGCCTGACCGGGAATCGAACCCGGGTGCAAGGATTTGCAGTCCTCTGCGTCACCACTCCGCCATCAGGCCGCTGCCCTTTTGAAGGGGCGGTCCATCGCGAGGGGCGTTCGCTATCAGATCGGATTGTCCGCCGCAACGCGCGGACCTATAAGCGCGCCAAGTTTTACGCTGATCGCTTCTTCCCCAAGGCTGTTCCGATGGATTTCACCGCCGCGCGCAAGGTCATGGTCGATTCGCAGGTGCGGGTGAACGACGTCACCGACCGCGCCCTGCAGGCCGCCCTGCTGGTCGTCCCGCGCGAACGCTTCTGTGATCCGGAGCGGGCGTTCGCCGCCTATGCCGAGGCGCCGGTCCAGATCGCCGGCGACCGACGGCTGATGGAGGCGCGCGACGTGGCCAAGCTGCTGCAGGCGCTGGATGTGCGCGAGGGCGAGCGTGCGCTGGCCATCGCCGCCCCCTACGCCGCCGCCGTGCTGCAGCGCATGAAGGCGGTGGTCACCGCGCAGGAAGCCGATCAGGCGGTCATGGACGTGGTCGCTCCCGCGCTGGCCGACGAGGGCGTGCAGACGGTGGTCGCGCCGCTGGATCAGCCGCATGGCGAGAGCTGGGACATCATCGTCAGCGAAGGTGCGGTGGCCGTGCGGCCGGACGCCTGGATCGAAAAGCTGCGGGTCGGCGGCCGCCTGGCGGTGGTGGAACGGCAAGGCCCCGTCGGTAAAGCCGTGCTGTATGTGCGGGGGCGTGAGGGCCTGTCCCGCCGGCCGCTGTTTGATTCGTCGCCGGCGGTGCTCGAAACGATGACGCCGGCGCCGCAGTTCGTGCTCTGAGCGACAGCCAGCGTGAAGAAAACTTAACTGGCGCGGCGTCAGGCTAGACGCCAGTTAGGCTGCTACGGAATTCGACGTCGACGGCCGGCGTCAACGAGGACGGACTATGTTGAAACGCAAGCTTGGCCTGACGTCGGTGGCGGTGGTCGCCCTGTCGGTCGCTCTGGCGCAGCCCGCCTCGGCGGAAACGCTGCGCGAGGCGATTGCGCTGGCCTATCAGACCAACCCCAACCTCCTGGCGCAGCGCGCAAATCAACGCGCCCTGGACGAGAGTGTGGTTCAAGCGCGTGCTGGACTGCGCCCTCAGGTCAGCGCCTCGGGCAGTGTCGGCTATTCGCGCGTCTGGGCGCCCGATGCGACCGTGACCGGCCCGACCGGCGCGCCGATCACAGTGTCCGGCGACTCCGACAGCGACACCGCCGATGTGGGGGTCAGCGTTTCGCAGAACATCTGGACCGGCGGGCGCACCTCGCTGGCGATCGACGCGGCTCTGGCCAATGTTCTGGCCGGGCGAGAGAACCTGCGTGACATCGAGCAGCAGGTGATGGTTTCGGCCATCCAGGCCTACGTCAACGTCACCCGCGACCTGGAGATCCTGCGCATCCGCCAGGAGAACCTGACCGTGCTGCAGCGGCAGCTGGAGGAGACCAGCGCGCGGTTCGAGGTCGGCGAAATCACCCGCACGGACGTCGCCCAGGCCGAGGCCAGCCTGGCCCAGTCGCAGGCGGACCTCGCCAACGCCCAGGCCCAGCTGTCGATCAGCCGCGCCAACTACGCCGCCGTTGTTGGCCAGGCGCCGGCCGATCTGGAGGCCGCGCCGGTTCTCCCGCCCATCCCGACCGAGTTCGAAACGGCGCTTGACCAGGCGCTGGCCGCCAATCCCGGCATCCTGGCGGCCACCTACAACCAGCAGGCGGCGGAGGCGGCGGTGGCCCAGGCGCGCGCCGAATATCTGCCGTCCGCGCGGCTGGCGGCGTCCTACGGCGCCTCGACCTCCAATCTCGGCGACCTGGGAGAGCTGGCCGACCGACAGGCGTTCACCGCCACGGCCTCGGTCTCGGTGCCGCTGTTCACCGGCGGGCTGAACCGCTCGCGCGTGGCCCAGGCGCTGGAGCGCGCCAACGCCGCCCAGATCGGCGTCGAGGGCGAGCGCCGCGGCGTGCTGCAAAGCGTCAGCTCGGCCTACGCCCAGGTGCTGTCGGCGCAATCGACGCTGGCGGCGGGCGAGGAGGCGGTTCGCGCCGCATCGGTCGCGGCCGAGGGCGTGCGGCAGGAGGCGCAGGTCGGCCTGCGCACCACGCTGGACGTGCTGCAGCAGGAGCTGACGCTGCGCTCGTCGCAGGTGACCCTGGCCTCGGCCCGCGCCAACGAATACGTCGCCAAGGCCTCGCTGCTGGCCGCCATGGGCCGACTGGGCGGACCGGACCTCGATCCGACGCTGCCCGCCTACGATCCGGCCGCCAACTACGAGCAGGTCAAGGGTCGCGGGGGCCTGCCCTGGGACGGCGTGGTCGAGACGCTGGACCGGATCGGCGCGCCGGTGGTGGTCGAGACCCCGGACACGGCCGATGCGCCCATCGACGGCCAGCTGAAGCGCCAGGTCGTCCAGACCGCCCCGGCGTCCTGATCGCCTTCAGCGTCAAGGCCCGTTGATTCCGACGGGCGTTGATGCGACGACAGGGCGTCCAGGCATGGCGACGCCGCTTCGCCCGCCGCCATTCTTTCGATCTTCTCTCGGGGTTTCGCCATGACCGACCAGTCCCAGGAACCGACCATGGAAGAGATCCTGGCGTCGATTCGCCGGATCATCTCCGAGGACGACGCGCCGGCGGACACCGCCGGAACGACGCCGCCGGCCGCCACCGCGTCCGCCGAGGAAGACACGCCGGCAGAGGCGCCGACCAGCTTCGCTCCGCCCGCCGAGCCCGAGCCGCCGGCCGGCGAGGACGACGTGCTGGAACTGACCGACCGCTATGAGGCGCCGAGCGAGAGCATTGGCGACCTGGACGTGATGGACCCGGCAGATGCGCCGTTCCCGGCCGCGCCGCACCCGACCCCGGCCGACGACGCGACGCACGCCTCGCCCGCATACGACACCCTGGTCGGCGACAGCGCCGCCGCCAGCGCGGCCTCGGCGTTCGCGGGTCTCGCCGCCTCGTTCAAGAAGCCCGAGCCGGCTTCCGAAGAGGGACCGGGCATCGGGGGCGTCACCGTCGAGGAGCTGGCGCGCCAGCTGCTGCGGCCGATGCTCAAGGACTGGCTGGACGCCCACCTGCCGGCCATCGTCGAGGCCCAGGTACGCAAGGAAGTCGAACGCATCGCGCGCAGCGCCTAGCCCTTCGCTTCAGCCGAGACTAATCCGAGGGGCGGCTCCTGAAGGGGCCGCCCCTTCGCATTTCCGAAGACACACCGTCATGCTTGAAAAAACCTTCGATCCCCAGGCCGCCGAGCCGCGTCTCTATGCGCAATGGGAGGAAAGCGGCCTGTTCGCGCCGCGCGCCGCGCAGGCGACCGACGGCGCGGCCGACGCCTATTCGATCGTCATCCCGCCGCCGAATGTGACGGGTTCGCTGCACATCGGGCATGCGCTGAACAACACGCTGCAGGACATCCTGGCCCGCTATCACCGGATGCGGGGCAAGGCGGTGCTGTGGCTGCCCGGCACGGATCACGCCGGCATCGCCACCCAGATGGTGGTCGAGCGCAAGCTGGCGGCGGATGGAAACATCGGCCGGCGCGACATGGGCCGGGACGCTTTCGTGCAGAAGGTCTGGGAATGGAAGGCCGAGAGCGGCGGGACCATCGTCCAGCAGCTGCGCCGTCTGGGCGCCTCCTGCGACTGGTCGCGCGAACGCTTCACCCTGGACGAGGGGCTGAACGCCGCCGTTCGCAAGGTGTTCGTGCAACTGCACAAGGAAGGGCTGATCTACCGCGACAAGCGGCTGGTGAACTGGGACCCGCACTTCCAGACCGCCATCTCGGACCTGGAGGTCGAGCAGCGCGAGGTCGACGGCGCCTACTGGCATTTCGCCTATCCGCTGGCCGACGGCGTGACGTATCAGCATCCGATCGCCTTCGGCGAAGAGGGCGAGGCGACCGAGTGGGAGATGCGCGACTTCATCGTTGTGGCGACCACTCGACCGGAGACCATGCTGGGCGACACCGGCGTGGCGGTGCATCCGGACGACGCGCGCTACGCCGGGCTGGTCGGCAAGTTCGTGACCCTGCCGATCACCGGCCGTCGCATCCCGATCGTGGCCGACGAATACGCCGATCCGACCAAGGGTTCGGGCGCGGTGAAGATCACCCCGGCGCACGACTTCAACGACTTCGGCGTCGGCAAGCGGGCCGGGCTGGAGGCGCTGAACGTCATGGACGCCTTCGGCCGCATCACCGACGGCGACACGCCGGATGTGCCAGGCGACTATGTCGGCATGGACCGCTTCGCCGCGCGCAAGGCCATCGTCGCCCGCGCCGAGGAAGAGGGCTGGCTGCGCGAGATCGAGAAGACCAAGCACGTTGTGCCACACGGCGATCGCTCGGGCGTGGTCATCGAGCCGTGGCTGACGGACCAGTGGTACGTCGACGCCCACACTCTTGCTCAGCCGGCGCTGAAGGCGGTGGAGCAGGGCGACACGGTGTTCGAGCCGAAGTCCTACGAAAAGATCTATTTCGAATGGCTGCGCAACATCGAGCCGTGGTGCATCTCGCGCCAGCTGTGGTGGGGCCATCAGATCCCCGCCTGGTATGACGAGGACGGCGCGGTCTATGTCGCCGAAACCGAGGACGAGGCGATCGCCGCGTCCGGCGGAAAGACGCTGCGCCGCGACGAGGACGTTCTCGACACCTGGTTCTCCTCGGCCCTGTGGCCCTTTTCGACCATGGGCTGGCCGGAGAAGACCGAGGACCTCCAGCGGTTCTATCCGACCAGCGACCTGGTCACGGCGGCGGACATCATCTTCTTCTGGGTCGCCCGGATGATGATGATGGGCCAGCACTTCATGGGCGAGGTCCCGTTCAGGCGGGTCATCATCAACGGCCTGGTCCGCGACGAGAAGGGCCAGAAGATGAGCAAGTCCAAGGGGAACGTCATCGATCCCTTGGGCATCATCGACGAACTGGGCGCCGACCCCTTGCGCTTCACCATGGCGATCCTGTCGGGCACGCGCGACATCAAGCTGTCGAAGCAGCGGATCGAGGGCTACCGCAACTTCGGCACCAAGCTGTGGAACGCCGCGCGGTTCAGCCAGATGAACGGCTGCGCCCGCGTCGACGGCTTCGATCCCGCGACTGTGGACGGCACGATCAACCGCTGGATCCGCGGCGAACTCACCAAAGCCGAACGCGCCGTGTCCGAAGCCATTGAAGGCGGCCGGTTCGACGATGCGGCGGGCGCGCTCTACCGCTTCATCTGGAACGTCTTCTGCGACTGGTATCTGGAGCTGGCCAAGCCGGTGTTCCAGGGCGCGGACGAAGCCGCCAAGGCCGAGACCCGCGCCACCGCCGCCTGGACGCTGGACCAGACGCTGAAGCTGCTGCACCCGGTCATGCCCTACATCACCGAGGAGTTGTGGGCGGAACTCGGCAAGGCCGGGCCGGCGCGCGAGAGCCTGCTGATCGGCGCCGAATGGCCGGGGCTGCCCGACAGTTTCGTGGACGCCGAAGCCGAGGCCGAGATCGGCTGGCTGGTCGATCTGGTCACCGAAGTGCGCGCCCTGCGCGGCGAGATGAACGTGCCGCCCTCGGCCAAGCCGCCGTTGACGTTCGTGTCGCCGGACGCGGCGGGCGCCGAGCGCATCGCCCGCCACCGCGACCTGATCCTGACCCTGGCGCGGGTCGCCAGTCTCGACACCGCCGATGCGGCGCCAGCCGGCGCGGTGACGCTGGTGGCGGGCGGGACCACGGTCGCCCTGTCGCTGGCCGGCATCATCGACCTGGCGGCCGAACGCGGTCGTCTCGAAAAGGAGATCGCCGCCTTCGACAGCGACATCGGCCATGTGAACAAGAAGCTCGGCAACCCCAACTTCGTCTCCCGCGCCGCGCCTGAGGTGGTCGAGGAGCAGCGCGCCAAACTGGCCGAGGCCGAGGCCGGCAAGACCAAGCTGCAGGCGGCGCTGACGCGGCTGGAGGCGCTGTGATCCTTCTCCCCTCGAGGGAGAAGGTGGCCCGGAGGGCCGGATGAGGGGGCTGGATCAGCCTGCGCCTCTCGCAGATGTCGGGTCCGGATCGGGCAGCCCCCTCATCCGTCTCGTTCCGCGAGCTGCCTTCTCCCGCAAGGGGAGAAGGGCGTGAAGGTGCGCATTGATCAGCTTCTGGTCGCGCGCGGGCTGTTCGATACCCGCGCCCGGGCGCGCGCCTCCATCGAGGCGGGGCGGGTCCGCGTCGGCGGTCGCGTCGTGGCCAAGCCGTCCGAACAGGTGGCCGAAGACGCCGACATCGAGGCCGAGGCGGCGCACCGGTTCGTCGGGCGCGGTGCGCTGAAGCTGGATTATGCGCTGACGCTGTGGCCGGTGCCCGTCGAGGGGCGGGTGGTGCTGGATGTGGGCGCCTCGACCGGCGGCTTCACCGAGGTCTGCTTGGAGCACGGCGCGGCCCGCGTGTTCGCCGTGGACGTCGGTTCCGGTCAGCTGCACCCCCGGCTCGCCGCCGATCCGCGCGTCACTAGCCTGGAGCGCACCGACGCGCGCGACCTGACGCCCGACCTGATCCCGGAGCCACCCGAGCTGATCGTCTGCGACGCCAGCTTCATCGGCCTGGCCAAGGTGCTGCCCGCCGTCCTGTCGCTGGCCGCGCCGGGCGCGGACCTGGTGACCCTGGTCAAGCCGCAGTTCGAGGCGCACGGGCCGGAGGGCGTCGGCAAGGGCGGGCTGGTCAAGGACGCGGAACAGCGCGAGGCGGCGCTGGCCCGCGTGGTCGATTGGCTGACGGGGTCGGGATGGACGGTTCAGGCCACGGCCGAGAGTCCGATCACCGGCGGCGACGGCAATGTCGAGTTCCTGCTGTGGGCGACGCGGGCCGCACAATGAGAAACCGCCGGGGGATGGCTCCTCCGGCGGCTCCCAGCACGTCGTCGATCGACAGGGGGGCTGAAAATGATCGACGCCGCGATGGCGTGGCGGGTCAGCAGACCTCGCGCGTGCTGGTCACCAGCCGGCCCCAGCGGTCCCGCGTCGTGGTGCTGACGCTGCGGCACTGATAGCCATAGCCGGACGAATAGGACTGGCCGTAGCCGCTGTAGCTGCTGTAGCCGCCGGCGTACCCGCTGTAGCCGCTGTAGCCGCCGTACTGAGCCGGATACTGGTTGTAGTAGCCCCCGCCGTACTGGGCTGGGTACTGGTTGTAGTAGCCGCCGCGGTCGTAGCCGTAGTCGCGGCGGTCGTCGTAATAGCCCTGATCGCCGGTGTAGCGGTCATCGTAATAGCGCGGCTGGTCGTAGCGGTAGTCGTAGTCGTAGCCGCCGGCGCGGTCGTAGCAGGCGTCCGAACTGCCGCGTCCGACCCGGGAGCCGATCACCGCGCCCAGGGCGCCGCCGATCAGCGCGCCTTCGGTCTTGCTGCTGCGGCCGGTGAGCTGGGAGCCGATCACAGCGCCGGCGCCGCCGCCGATCACCGCGCCCGCGCCGGTGCGGCCGGAGCGCTCGCGATCGCAGCGCGCATCGCGATAGTCGCGATCATACCGATAGTCGCGGTCGTAGTCGTAGGTGCGGCCGTAGGCGCCGGTGCCATAGTTCTGGCCATAGCCGTAGGATTGGGCCGAGGCGACGGCGGGCAGCGCCACGAGGCCGGCCAGGACGGCGGCCGAGGCGGCGAGGGATTTGCGGGAGAGATGCAGCGGCATCGGTGTGTTTCCTGTGATCGAGACCTGAACGCTGGTCCGTTAACGGTCTCGGCCCGTCTGTGTTGCATACTGGCGTCGGCAAGCTGAACGGTGGGTGAGCCCGCCGTTCATCTTTGTTCATCGCCAAGCCGGCGGCCTTTGTAACGGGTCCGCGAGCGGCTAGAAGCCCGGCGATGGAGACCTTGAGCATCGAGCGCGTCGGCGGGCAGGGCGACGGCGTGGCGCAGACGCCCGCCGGGCCCGTGTTCGCCAGTCTCACCCTGCCGGGCGAGGTGGTGCGGGCGCGGGTGATCGACGGCCGCGCCGAAGAGATCGAGATCGTCTCGCCGAGCCCCGAGCGCGTCGCGCCGGTCTCGCCTCAGTACGGCGACTGCGGCGGATGCTCGTTGCAGCATTGGGCGAGCGGCCCGTACCTGGAGTGGAAGCGCGAGCAGGTGCGGCTGGCGCTGGCGCGGGAGCGGATCGAGACGGAGATAGAGCCGACGGTGGCGACCCCGCCCGGCACGCGGCGACGGCTGGCGCTGCATGCGCGGCGCGGAGTCGATGGCGAGGTCGTGCTGGGCTTCAAGGCGCGGCGGTCATGGAGGCTGGTCGAGGTGCGTGAATGCCCGATCGCCGATCCCCGACTGGTGCGGGCGTTTCCGGCGCTGGCGGAGGTGGCGGACGCGTTTCTGGAGCACCCGAAGTCTGCGCCGACGCTGCACGTCACCTGGACGCTGACGGGGCTGGACGTCGATGTGACCGGCGTGGAGCGGCGCTCCGGCGGGTTGTCGGCGGACGCCCGCACGCGTGCGGTGGCGGCGGCGGGGCGGGCGGATCTGGCGCGCCTCAGCCTCGCGGGCGAGACGCTAATGATGGCGCGGGCTCCGCAGGTGATGTTCGGGCCTGCCACCGTGGCCTTGCCGGCCGGCGGCTTTCTGCAGGCTGTGCCGGAGGCGGAGGCGGCGATGGTCGAACGGGCGGTCGCGGCGGCGAGGGGGGCGAAGAAGATCGCGGACCTGTTCTGCGGCGCGGGGACCTTCACCTTTCCGCTGGCGACCGTGGCGCCGGTGATCGCGGCGGATGCGTCGGCGGCCGGGATCGCGGCGCTGAACGCCGGGGTGAAGACCGCGAAGGGCATGAAGGCCATCGTGGCCGAGGCGCGCGACCTGTTCCGCCGGCCGATGACGCCGTTCGATCTGAAGGGATGCGACGCCATCGTGTTTGATCCGCCACGCGCCGGCGCCGTAGAGCAGACCGGGCAGATCGCCTCGACCAAGGCGCAGGTGGTGGTCGGCGTGTCGTGTAATCCGCAGACCTTTGCGCGCGACGCCCGGGTGCTGATCGACGCAGGCTTCCGGCTGGAGCGGGTGACGCCGGTGGATCAATTCCTGTGGTCGGCGCATGTGGAGCTGGTCGGCGTGTTCCGGCGATAGGGCGAGACGATGGATGACGAGGACAGCGGCGGCTTTGATGCCGAGGATTGGGATCGGCTGACGCCGTTTGCGGGGGCGGTCGCGACCCTGGACGACGTGCAGGCGAAACGGGCGGTCTTCGCGCTGGGCGACACCGACGATCCGCGTCCGCTGTCCATGGAGATGCCGCAGCCGGTGATCTGGTGGGACGAGGACGGCGAGCAGGCGGCGGTCATCGTGCAGGCCGAGACGCACCTGAACGCCGAAGGTGAATCGATGGAGGTGCTGGGCCTGATCCTGCCCGACGGCGGCGCAGCCGTGGCCCTGATGGAGGATGTCGATCTGGTGGACGCCGGCGATCCGACCTGGCGTGACCTGGTGACGAACGCCATCGACCCGGATGCGGCCCGCGACTAGGGAACGTCGAACAGGTCCAGCTGGGAGCGGGCGCTGGCGGGCACGCGGAAGCGGGTTTCGTCCAGCTGGTGGCGCGGGGCGTCCAGTCCATAGCGCTTCACCGCCGCCTTGAAGCGGGCGGCGATCAGCTCGGCGACGGGGCCGGTCCCCTTCATGCGCTGAGACCAGTCGGCGTCATAATCCTTTCCGCCGCGCGTCTGGCGGATCAGCGACATGACTCGGGCGGCGCGATCGGGCCGGGCGTTCGCCAGCCACTCGCGGAACAGGTCCTTGATCTCCAGCGGCAGGCGCAGCGTCACATACATGGCGGTGACGGCCCCGGCCTTGGCTGCGGCCTCCAGCACGGCCTCCAGCTCATGGTCGTTGAGGCCGGGGATTACGGGAGCGAAGCCCACGCCCACCGGTACGCCCGCATCCGCCAGGCGAGAGATGGCCTCCAGCCGTTTGGCGGGCGTGGAGGCGCGGGGCTCCATGGCGCGGGCGAGACCCCGGTCCAGGGTGGTGATCGACACAAAGGCGGACGCAAGCTTGTCGCGCCCCATGGGCCCCAGGATGTCGACGTCGCGCGCGATCAGCACGGACTTGGTGATGATGCTGAAGGGGTGGTTGAACCGCTGCAGCACCTCGAGCACGCTTCGCGTGGAGCGGGTCTCGCGCTCAACCGGCTGATAGGGGTCGGTGTTTCCACCTATGTGGATGCGCTTGCACCGGTATCGCGGGGCGAGCAGCTCCTGTTCCAGGAGACGTGCGGCGTGGGGCTTGAAGAAGATCCGGCTCTCGAAATCCAGGCCCGGGGATAGGCCCATCCAGGCATGGGACGGACGGGCGTAGCAGTAGATGCAGCAATGTTTGCCTGTTACACAGCCAAGATCGACGAGTTCGAGGCCGACATGGACGCTATCCCTTACATCCGCTTCAGCGACCCAAAGCAGGAGAAGGGCCACAGTAAGAAGCGCCAGAGCCAAGACATCTTGGCGTTCTGCCTCCGCCAAGGCTGGCCGATCCGCGAGGTGATCGAAGACTTGGGCCAGTCGGCCTGGAGCGGCGCCCACCTCACAGATGGAAACCTCGGGAAGTTCGCCGAACGGGTCCGCGCCGGCGAGGTTGCTATGCCGGCAGTCCTGGTCGTCGAGAAGCTGGATCGCCTCTCGCGGCAAGGTCACCACGTCATGGTGCCGTGGATGCGCGAACTCTGCGGCCTAGGGCTGCGGATCGCTGTTGTCGACGGCGGCCGCGTTTATGACGCTGCCTCGTTGACCGGCGATCTGATGCCCGAGATCGAAGCCATGCTCCGAGGGAACCTCGCCTTCAAAGAGTCCCAGCAGAAGTCCGAGCGAGTCTTGGATGCCCTGACGAAGAAGATGGCGAAGGCCAAGGAAAAGGGCACGGTCATCACCGCCAAGGCACCGGGTTGGCTGAAGGTGAAGCCGGATCGCAGCGGGTTCGAAGTAAACGATTATCGCGCCAACATCGTCCGCGAAGTCTACGAGATGGCGGCTGACGGAAAAGGCGCGCGGTGGATCGCCAAGACACTGAACGAACGCGGCGAGGTGGCGTGGGGTCTGCCTCGCTCGGACGGCAAGCCGCGCACTTGGGAAATCGCCAGCGTTCGCCTGATGCTCGCCCAGCCGGCGGTCGAGGGCGACTATCAGCCCGGCTTCTCGAACACATCGAAATCCAAGCGAACAAAGTTCACCGAGAAGCTGGTCGGCTACTACCCGCGTATTGTCGATGCCGATCTGGTGGCCCGCGCGCGCTCGGCTGTCCATGCCCGGAAGACCGGGCCGCGCTTGGGCGGGCGTCACACTGGCAACGTCGCGAACTTGTTTGCTGGCTTGGTCCGGTGTGGCGAGTGCGACA
>JAEYAO010000119.1 GCA_023456105.1 Pseudomonadota bacterium
GCGTGCGCGCGGGGCGCCTAGCCGCCGGCGCCGCCATCGATGCGGTGCGCGCCGTGGCGCGGGGCGAGATGAAGCGGGCTTTCGCCGCCGTTCGCCCGCCCGGCCACCACGCCGAGCCCGACCGCGCGATGGGGTTCTGCCTGTTCTCCTCTGTCGCGGTCGCGGCGCGCGTGGCCCAGGCCGAAGGCTTCGCCCGCGTCGCCGTGGTCGATTTCGACGTGCACCACGGCAACGGCACCCAGGCGGCGTTCCAGGCGGACAACAGCCTGTTCCTGGCCTCCATCCACCAGATGCCGCTGTATCCGGGCACGGGAGCGCCGGACGAGACCGGCGTCGGCAACATCGTCAATGCGCCCGTGCCGCCGCACGCCGCGCGCGAAACGTGGCGCGCGACCTTCGCCGGCGGGCTGATGGCGCCGCTGGAGACGTTCGGTCCCGACCTGATCCTGATCTCGGCCGGCTTCGACGCCCATCGCCGCGATCCGCTGGCCCATCAGTCGCTGGAGCCGGAGGATTTCGCCTGGGCCACGCGCGCGGTGCTGGAAGTGGCTCGACGCGCCTGCGGCGGCATGGTTGTCTCCTCTCTCGAGGGCGGCTACGACCTTGAGGGACTCAGCCGTTCGGCTGTCGCCCATCTAGAGGCGCTGGGGGAGGACTAAAGGACGACCAAGGCCCTGATCTCCTCAGGTTTCGTCCGTTCGCCATGCCCAGCACCGTTCTGTCCCTGCAGTCATCGGAGCCGTCCGCCCAGCCGGCGGCGTCTCCGGCCGTGCTGAGCCCGTCCAAGCCCCGCAAGGGCGCCATCATCCTGACCCGCCACGGCGAGCCGGCGCTTTCGCGCAAGTGCCGCCTCAGCGCGCGCGAATACGGCGAATGGTGGGGCCGCTATGAAGTCGGCGGCCTGCGCGCCGGCCAGACGCCGCCCGCCGCCCTGCTGGCCGCGGCCGAAGGGGCGGGCGCCATCTACGCCTCCACCCGCCAGCGCGCGCAGGAGACCGCAAGCGCCGTCGCCGCCGGGCGCGAGGTCATGAGTGACGCCCTGTTCATCGAGGCGCCGCTGCCGCCGCCGCCGTTCCCGGACTGGATTCGTCTGTCGCCGCGCACCTGGGGCGGGGTGTCGCGCTTCTGGTGGCACGTGTTCAACCACCACGGCGGGCAGGAGACGCGGCTGGAGGCCGAGGCGCGCGCGCGTCAGGCCGCGGCCGTGCTGATCCGCCGGGCCGAGGGCGGGCAAAGCGTGCTGGTCTTCGCCCACGGCTATTTCAACCACATGGTCGGCCGCTGCCTGAAGGCCGCCGGCTGGCGGCTGGTGCACGATCAAGGCTTCAAATACTGGTCACAACGTCGCTACGAAAAGGGCTGAGCCGCTTAGCCGTTGAAGCGACGGCGCGCCCCCTCTAGGGTCCCGACCGATGACCGACGCCGCGCCCTCCATCCCGTCCGACCTGTCCTTCGAGGAAGCGCTGCAGCGCCTGGAGACTATCGTCTCGCGCCTCGAGTCCGGCCAGGCCCCGCTGGAGGAATCCATCACCCTGTATGAAGAGGGCGCGCGGCTGAAGGCGCATTGCGAAAGCCGGCTGAAGGCGGCGCAGCTGCGTGTCGAGAAGATCGTGGTCGGCCCGGACGGCCAGCCGAAGGGCGTGCAGCCGGCGGAGTTCGGCTGATGGCCGCAGCCCCGGTCGCCGACCGCATCGCATTCGACGACTTCCAGAAGGTCGACATCCGCATCGGCCAGGTCACGGCCGCCGACCCGTTCCCCGAGGCGCGCAAGCCGGCCTACAAGCTGACGATCGACTTCGGCCCGGACATCGGCGTGCGCCGCTCCTCGGCCCAGATCACCCGCCACTACACGCCCGATCAGCTGGTCGGTCGCAAGGTGGCGGCGGTGGTCAACTTCGCCCCGCGCCAGATCGGTCCTTTCATGAGCGAAGTGCTGACCCTGGGCTTTCCCGATGCGGATGGCGAGGTGGTGCTGGTCGGCGTCGATCGTGACGCGCCGCTCGGCGGAAGGCTTTTCTGATGAGCGCCGTGCTCGCCGCCAACTCGCCCGAACAGGCCGTCGTGGACCGCGTGTCCGAGGTCGCGGACCTGGTCACCGTGGCGCTGGACGAACTGCTGCCTCGCGCCGACGGCCCGGAGTCGCGCCTGACGGAGGCCATGCGCTACGCCGCGCTGGGCCCCGGCAAGCGGCTGCGGCCCTTTTTCGCCATCGAGGCCTCGCGGCTGTTCGAGATCGAGGAGCGGCCGGTGCTGCGCGCCGCCTGCGCGCTGGAGTGCGTCCACGCCTACAGCCTGGTGCACGACGACCTGCCGTGCATGGACGACGACGACCTGCGTCGCGGCCGGCCCACCCTGCACCGCGCCTATGACGAGGCCACCGCCGTTCTGGCCGGCGATGCGCTGCAGACCGCCGCCTTTGACATCATCCTGCACGAGGACACGCACGAGGACGCCGAGATCCGCTGCGAACTGGCGGCGCGCCTGTCGTTGGCCTCGGGCGCGCGCGGCATGGCCGGCGGCCAGATGATCGACCTTCTGGGCGTGCGCGACGATCTGGGCGGGGTCGCCCGGATGCAGCGGCTGAAGACCGGCGCCCTGTTCGCCTACGCCTTCGAGATACCGTTGATCCTGGCGCGGGCGGGCGAGGCGCAGCGCCATGCGCTTCTGGGCTTCGCCCACGACATCGGCCTGGCCTATCAGATCGTCGACGACCTGCTGGACGTCGAGGGCACGACGGAGGAGCTGGGCAAGGCGGCCGGCGGCAAGGACGCGGCTCTGGGCAAGACCAACTTCGTCACGCTTCTCGGGCTCGATGCGGCGCGTCAGAGGGTCGCACACCTGGCCGACCAGGCGCGCGCCCACCTTGATCCGTTTGGCCGCGACGCCGAAATCCTCAAGGCCAGCGTGGACTTCGTGCTAAAACGCAGGTCCTGATAAGGAAACGTCCGCCATTCTAAGGCGGCCTCGACACGACCAGCCAAGGCGTCTGATGCCCGACACCCCCCTTCTCGACACCGTCCGCATCCCCGCGGACACGCGCGACTTCTCCGTCAAGCAACTGCAGCAGCTGGCCGAAGAGGTGCGGGCCGAGACGATCGACGCCGTCTCCGTCACCGGCGGCCACCTGGGCGCGGGCCTGGGCGTGGTCGAGCTGTCGGTCGCCCTGCACCATGTGTTCGAGACGCCCCGCGACATCCTGATCTGGGACGTCGGGCACCAGTGCTATCCGCACAAGATCCTGACCGGCCGCAGAGACCGCATCCGCACCCTGCGCCAGCCGGGCGGCCTGTCTGGCTTCACCAAGCGGGCCGAGAGCGAATACGACCCTTTCGGCGCGGCCCACGCCTCCACCTCCATCTCGGCGGCGCTGGGCTTCTGCGCCGCCCGTGACCAGAAGGGCGAGACCAACAAGGTCGTGGCCGTGATCGGCGACGGCTCCATGTCGGCGGGCATGGCCTATGAGGCGATGAACAACGCCGCCGAGACCACCAAGCAACTGGTGGTCATCCTGAACGACAACGACATGTCGATCGCGCCCCCGGTCGGCGGGATGAGCGCCTATCTGGCGGGCCTGGTCTCGGGCGGGACCTATCAGACCGTGCGCCGCTTCGGGAAGTCTGTGGCCGACCACCTGCCGCGCCCTTTCCGCGACGTCGCCCGCAAGGCCGAGGAGTATGCGCGCGGCATGGTCACCGGCGGCACCTTCTTCGAGGAGTTGGGCTTCTACTACATCGGGCCGATCGACGGCCACGACATGGAGAACCTGGTCCCCATCCTGAAAAACGCCGCCGCCATCGACGACCGGCCGGTGCTGGTCCACGTGGTGACGCAAAAGGGCAAGGGCTACGCCCCGGCCGAAAGCAGCGCCGACAAGCTGCACGCCGTGGTCAAGTTCGACGTGGTCTCGGGCAAGCAGTCCAAGTCCGTCTCCAACGCCCCCAGCTACACCAAGGTGTTCGGGACCGAGCTGATCAAGCACGCCAAGGCCGATCCGTCGGTGGTCGCCATCACCGCGGCCATGCCGTCCGGCACCGGGCTGGACCTGTTCGGCCAGGCGTTTCCCGACCGCACCTATGACGTCGGCATCGCCGAGCAGCACGCCGTCACCTTCGCCGCCGGCCTCGCCGCCGACGGCATGAAGCCGGTGTGCGCCATCTATTCGACCTTTCTTCAGCGCGGCTACGACCAGGTGGTGCACGATGTGGCGATCCAGTCGCTGCCGGTGCGCTTCGCCATGGATCGGGCGGGGCTGGTGGGCGCCGACGGCGCGACCCACGCCGGCTCCTTCGACATCGGCTACATGGGCGCGCTGCCCGGCATGGTGTTGATGGCGGCCGCCGACGAGGCGGACCTGGCCGCCATGATCTCCACCTCGCTCGCCATCGACGACCGCCCCAGCGCCTTCCGCTATCCGCGCGGCGACGGCGTGGGCGTGGACATTCCGGAGATGTCCGCTCCGCTCGAGATCGGGCGCGGCCGCATCGTGCGAGAGGGGACATCGGTCGCCATTCTGTCCTTTGGCACGCGGCTGCAGGAATCGCTGAAGGCCGCGGACCTGCTGTCGGCGCGCGGCGTCTCGGCCACCGTGGCCGACGCCCGTTTCGCCAAGCCGCTGGACGGCGAGCTGATCCTGCGCCTGGCCCGTGAGCACGAGGCCCTGATCACGGTGGAGGAGGGGGCCATGGGCGGCTTCGGCGCCTTCGTGCTGCAGTTCCTTGCCGAACAGGGGGCGCTGGACGCGGGGCTGAAGATTCGCACCCTGCACCTGCCCGACGTCTTCCAGGACCAGGACCTGCCCGCCGCCATGTACGCCGCCGCCGGTCTTAACGCCGACCACATCGCCGCCGCCTCCCTTCAGGCGCTCGGCGTCGACGCCTCACGGGCGGCGAGGGCTTAGGACCCCTCCGTCTCGCCGGCTCCGCCGCCGATCCACCTCCCCATCGCCGATGGGGGAGGAGAGGAGACCGGCATTCTCCCTTCCCGAACGGGGAGGGAGAAGCTCCGTACACCTCCCACTCCCTCCGTCGCACTCGGGCCGTCGCATGCGCTCGCATGCGAGCTTTGCTCCACCCGAGGGTCCAGACTCCCGGTGCTCAACGTGAAAGACCGGGAGTCTGGATTCTCGCCACAAGGGCGAGGATGACGGGAAAAGAAGCGCAGCCAACGCATCAGCCGCGACAAACCCCTTCCGCATCAACCCTCTGACCAAACCCCGCCCGGACTTCCTCGCCTGAGCTCCGCCCCGTGTCATCCTCCATCCGTCTCGTCGCACTGGAGGGCTCGCTTGGCCTGCGACCTTGCGAGCGGCGGGAGCGGATGGAGCGGGAGGGGTTCGGTCACATCGATCGAACCCGCTGGCGTCGGGGATCGCCCCGGCGCGGGAGGGTCGAGGGGGATACTCGATCGGTCCAGGGACGGGGTCGCAGCCCCGCCTGCCCGCCGCAGGCTTATGGGGTTAGGCGATAAGACCGCCACCATCCTCCGCCCCGAGCTTGCAGCGTAATCATCCGCGCGGGGCGTCAGCTTTCGTCGAAACGGTAACCTCTACTCACACTCC
>JAEYAO010000057.1 GCA_023456105.1 Pseudomonadota bacterium
TGAGGGCGGGACCCGCTCGAACCGTTCTTCCCTCACGCCCCTCCGTTCGCCGCGGGATGGAGCAGCCCGGTAGCTCGTCAGGCTCATAACCTGAAGGTCGCAGGTTCAAATCCTGCTCCCGCACCCAAACTCGACAAACATGAAAGCCCCGCCCCAAAAAGCGGGGCTTTCGTGCGTCTAGAGCCCACATGGGTCGGCGCCGACCTCAACGTTGTGGTTGCTCAACTTCGAGACCTCCGGATGTCAGACGCCAGTAAGGTCCGCAGGCGTATTGACGTTCAAGCCGTCGTAGCCGGCGAAGGGGCGCGCACCCAAAGCCTCCAAAATCGCGCGGACGGGAGGATGCTGACCGGCGTCTAACTCCACTGAAATCCGCTCCTGAGAGAGTGACACGGGCCAGACCGCAAGAAGAGGTTCCGGTCCGCGCGGCGAAAGGGCGATGGCGGCCAAGCCTGTGCTTGAAGCCGAACCCGCAAGGTCGCGCGCATAGGCGGTCGTGATGCCGGGGCTGTCGCAGGGCGCGGTCATCAGCCATGCCGCGCCCTGAGCCGCGGCCCAGTCCAAGCCGACGCGAAGGCCGGCTAGCGGCCCCTCCGGGTCTCCGGGCCGGTCGTGGAGGCAGGGCAGGCCCCGCATCCTCGCCTGCGTCTCGGCGCCTGAACCGGGGCGAGCCGAGACTGCGATCGCGGCGCAGACAGCGTCGAGCGCGGAGAGAGGACCGTCCATCATCAGGCCGGCGCCGAACTCAAACACCGCCTTTTCCGAGCCGAAGCGGCTGGATCGGCCGCCCGCCAGCAGTAGACCGACGATCATCCGGAGATCCTGTGTGCGCCCGTGAACACCTCGAACCCGTCTCGGCGAGCCACGGCGACCAGGGTCACGCCCGCCTCCTCGGCGGTGCGCACCGCCAGCGCCGTAGGGGCCGAGACCGCGCACAGGATCGGCGCGCCGATGGCGGCGGTCTTCTGCACCATCTCCACCGAAACGCGGCTTGTCAGCAGCACGACCCCGGCGGCCGGCGCATCCATCCGGGCGAGGGCGCCCGCAAGCTTGTCCAGCGCATTGTGGCGGCCGACGTCCTCTCGTGCGGCGACGAGGCCGTCGGCGGGCGTCCAGAAGCCGGCGGCGTGGGCCGCGCGGGTGTCGCGTCCGAGCGCCTGGGCACCCGACAGCGCCTCCATGGCCGCGAGCAACCCGTCGGGCGTGACCCGCAACGCCTGCGTGACGCGAGGCGGCGGGCGCACCGCCTCGCCAAGGCTGTCGACGCCGCAAAGACCGCAGCCGGTCGGCCCGGCGATACGACGACGGCGCGCGGCCAGACGTTCGGCGCGATCCGGCGTCAACCATAGCCGCGCCTCGATGCCCAGATCCGAGTGCGCCACCTCCAGGCCGCGCACCTGGTCCAGGCTGTCGATGACGCCTTCGGTCAGACTGAAGCCCAACGCCAGATCCTCGATGTCGTGGGGGGTCGCCATCAGCACGGCGGTGGTGGAGGCGTCGTGCACAATGGCGATGGCGGTTTCCTCCGCGAGCCGCCGTTCCCCGTTCTCGACGCCGGCCTGGCTCCAGCGACGCCGGGGCGTGTCCTGACACCAGCGGAGCGCAGGTGCGGCCTTGGTGTCTTCTTCGGCGGCGGCGGGGGTCATGCCGCCATCTTAGGCCGCGAGGAAGAAGCGGGCGAGGGCGGCGAAGAAAACCGGAGTCAGGCTTGCATCCTCGAACCGCCCGGCCTGTTCTATCCTGACCCTCGCAGGAGCCCTGTCGCATGACCGCACCCAGCAAGACCCCGACCATCAAGCCGTACAAGGGACCGTCCGGCGGCTACGGCTCGGCCAAGTCGGTCGCGGAGATACTGATGCGCGAGCAACTGCCGGTCAGCGGCTCGGAGACGACCCTGCATCAGAACAAGGCCGACGGCTTCATGTGCGTGTCCTGCGCCTGGGGCAAGCCCGCCAAGCCCCACCCGCTGGAGGTCTGCGAGAACGGCATCAAGGCCACCGCCTGGGAGACCACCAAGCACCGCGCCGACGAGGCCTTCTTCGACAAGCACACCCTGTCGGAGCTTGAGACCTGGCTCGACTACAATCTGGAGGAGGCGGGGCGGCTGACCCACCCGATGCGGTGGAACTCGGAGACGGACAAATACGAAAAGGTTTCCTGGGAAAGCGCCTTTGAGGAGATCGGGAGCGAGTTGCGGGCGCTGGGCGGCGATCCCGACCAGACCGTCTTCTACGTCAGCGGCCGGGCGTCGCTTGAGACCAGCTACATGTGGCAGCTGATGGCGCGCATGTACGGGACCAACAACCTGCCCGACAGCTCCAACATGTGCCACGAATCGACCTCTGTGGCCTTGCCCGAGAGCATCGGGGTGTCCGTCGGCACGGTGACGCTGCAGGACTTCGAGCAGACCGACCTGATGCTCTACATCGCCCACAATCCGGGCACGTCCGCGCCGCGCATCCTGCACCAGCTGAAGGATGCGGTGGATCGCGGGGCCAGCATCATCGGCTTCAACCCCTTGCGCGAACGGGGGCTGGAGCGCTTCACCGATCCGCAGAACCCCAAGCAGATGCTGACCCTGGGCGAGACGCAGATCGCCTCGCAGATCCACCAGGTGCGGGCCGGCGGCGACATCGCGGCCCTGACCGGCGTGTGCAAGGCGCTGATCGCCATGGACGACGCCGAGGCGGCCAAGGGCGAGGCGCACGCCACCGACCGCGAGGCCCTGCTGGCGCAGACGGAGGACGATGGCGGCTTCTCGATCAAGGCGGCGGCGGCGAACAAGCAGAACCGCAAGGTGCTGGACCACGACTTCATCCGGGAACACACCCACGGCTTCGAGGCGTTCGCCGACTACTGCCGCGCGGCGGACTGGGCCGAGATCGAGCGGGTGTCGGGGCTGACGCGCGCGGCGCTGGAGGGCGTGGCGCGCGACTACGCCAAGGCCGACCGCTGCATGGGCATCTACGGCATGGGCCTGACCCAGCATGTGGCGGGGGTTCAGAACGTGCAGATGGTGGTCAACCTGCTGCTGCTGCGCGGCAACATCGGCAAGGCGGGCACCGGAATCTGTCCGGTTCGGGGCCACTCCAACGTGCAGGGCCAGCGCACGGTGGGGATCACCGAAAAGCCGGAACTGGCCCCGCTGGACGTGCTCAAGGACATGTACGGTTTCGAGCCGCCGCGGCATGAGGGGACCACCACCGTCACGGCCTGCGAGAAGATGATCACGGGCGAGGTCAAGGCGTTCGTGGCGCTGGGCGGCAACTTCATCCGCGCGGCGCCCGAGATGCGTGCGGTGGAGGAGGCCTGGAAGAAGCTGCGCCTGACCGTCTCCATCGCCACCAAGCTGAACCGCAGCCATGTGGTGCACGGACAGGTCGCCTACGTGCTGCCGTGCCTGGGGCGTATCGAGATCGACGAGCAGGCGACCGGCCGTCAGGCGGTGTCGATGGAAAGCAGCCTCGCGCACTATCACGGCTCGCGCGGGCACGTGAAGCCGGCCAGTCCGCACCTGCGCTCCGAGCCCGCCATCGTCGCCGGGATCGCCAAGGCGACGCTGGAGCCGAACCCCAAGGTTCCTTGGGATCAGTGGGTCGGCGACTACGGCCTGGTGCGTCAGCAGATCGAGAAGACCTGGCCGGCCACCTTCCCGGACTTCAGCGAGAAGCTGTTCGATCCGGGCGGCGTGGCTCGGCCCCTGGCGGCGCGCGAACGCAAGTGGAACACCCGCACAGGCAAGGCCAACTTCATTGTGCCGACCCAGATGTTCGCCGGCGACGTCGACAGCTTCGGCAAGGCCGACGTGCTGCAGCTGATGACCCTGCGCTCCAACGATCAGTTCAACACCACCGTCTACGGCTACGACGACCGGTTCCGGGGCGTGAAGGGCACGCGCATGGTGGTGTTCATGAACGCGGCGGACATCGCGCGTCTGGGCTTCGCCAAGGATGAGTTCGTGGACCTGACAACCGCCATCGACGACGGGGTGATGCGCATGATCGAGGGCTTCCGCATCGTGCCCTATGACATCCCGCAAGGGTGCATCGGCGCCTACTTCCCCGAGGCCAATCCGCTGGTGCCGCTGGCGCACCACGACAAGCAGGCGCACACCCCGGCCTACAAGGCCGTGCCGGTGAAGCTCAGCCGCTCGGCCATGCAGACGCGCACCGAGGCCGCCTGACGACAAAAGAAAGCCGCCGGAGCCATCCGGCGGCTTTCTTCGTCTCCGACGATGCGGCCGTGATCAGCCGGGCAGGCCCTGCCAGAATCGCGGCTCGTGCATGGGGCAGCCGTTGGCGCGCCCGCGGAATTCGGCCGCCGCCTTGTAGTTGTCCTTGCGCACGCGATTGATGCGGCCCAGCGGCCGGTGCGCCTCCACGCCGTGCCAGACGCTGAACGCATAGCCGTCGTCCACCGTCTTTGAGCGAGCTTCGGACCAGCCGGGCTGGGGCTTTACTGTGATGCGGGCGACCGGAACATAGGGGCTGTCGTCCTGCGACCATTCCTTGGAGGCGTCCTCGATCGGCATGTCGCGGTCGGTGCGCAACTGCACCCGGATGTCCCATTCGCCGCCGTGAGCCGCGATATGCTCCATCACCAGCTCGCGATAGCCGTTGTCGCGGCCCTTGATGTCGACCGGCTTGTCGTGGAGGGCGACCAGGGCGGGATCGACCGGCGCCACCGCGAACTTGGCCACATGGTCGCCGTAGCGGAAGGCGGACTGGCTGTAGAAGCTGTCACCCAACGGGTGGGTCATCGGCGCGCCGCCCAGTCCCTTCAGGTTCGCGCTTTCACCACCAAACGCCTCGAGCACCTGCTCAAGCGCGCGGTTCACCACCGAGGCCGCCTTCTTGACGCCCTCGATCCGGTCGGTGGTCTTTTCCAGCAGCTTCAGATTGGCAAGGAACGCCTTGGCGGTGGGCGTCTGGAAGTGATGGCCGTTGACCATGACGAAGTCCTGGGTCGCATCGCCTTCCGAGCCTTCCAGGCGCGCGCCCTCGACGCCGAACAGCTTCAGCGACAGTCCGCGCGGCGCGGTGATCTCGTCGGGCAGGATGTCGCCCGGGATGGCGGAGATGCGCAGCACCGCCGGGTAGGTCGCGCCGGGCTGGAATACGCCTTGTGCGTACATCGGCAGAAGGTCGTCAAAGACCTTCACCTCGCCCTCCAGGATGCCATAGCTCTTGGCGTGGACGCTGCGCTCGGCATGGCCGCTGTCGTCCAGCACCTTTTGCTGGATGTCGCGCATGGTTTCGATCAGTTCCCGAGTGGTCTCCGCCTCGTCCTTCTCGAATTCCTCGTCGGCGGGATCGTAGGGCAACGCCGGTTTGTGCGCGGTGATCATGAGTTATCCGTTGGGAAAAGGTCGTTAAGGCAACGGTCGGCGCAGGGGCGTGTTCCGTGTCCGAACAAGGCCGCTCGCCGGCGACGAAGGTGAAGGAGCGGTGGTGCGCAGATGAGCGACTGGTATCCGGCCGGCATGGAAGACGACATGCGCCCGCGCATGTTTGAGGCGGCGGGTCGCGGCCGGCCCTTCGCTCTCGTCACCATTGTCGCAGCGGAGGGCGGCGGCCCGCGCGGCGTGGGCGCACAGATGGTGGTCACGGCCGACGACATGGGCGGCTTTCTGTCCGGCGGCTGCATCGAGGCGGACGTGGCCCTGCATGCGCGCGAATGCCTTGTCGATGGCGAGCCGCGCCGCCTGGTCTATGGCCGGGGCAGCCCGTTCGTGGACGCGCGACTGCCCTGCGGCGGGCGGCTGGAACTGCTGGTCGAGCGGCTGGAGCCCGACGACGATGCATTGGCGGACCTGCGCACGGCCTGGGGTGATCGGCGGCCGGGCGTCTATGTCTCGGACGGGCATCGCAGGAGCTTCGGCGATGAAGGGGAGGCCGGGCCAGACGACTGCTGCAGGCCCTATGCGCCGCAAAAGCGGCTGATTGTGTTCGGCAGCGACGCCTTCGCCCTGGCGATCGCGGCGGCCGGGACCGCGCAGGGTTGGGCGGTGGTGCTATGTCGGCCCAAGGGACCTGAAGCTCCGCCACCGCTTGACGTGACCTACAGCCGGGAGGAGCCGGAGGTGCTGCTGTCGCGCCTCAAGCCGGACGCCTGGACGGCCGTGGCCACGGCGACGCATGAGGGCGACCTGGATCACGAGGTGCTGAAGGCGGCGCTGCCGTCGGACGCCGGATACGTCGGCGTGCTCGGTGCGCGTCGACGGCTGCCTGAACGGTTGGAGCGGCTGCACGCGGACGGCGTAGGTGAAGCGGCGCTGATGCGCCTCAAGGCGCCCATCGGGCTGTCGATCGGCGCTCGCTCACCGGCGGAAGTCGCGACGTCGGTGACGGCCGAAATCATCGCGGCCCTTCGATGAAGACGGGCCGTCATGCGGTGGTTCTGGCCGCCGGGGCAGGGCGCCGGTTCGGCGGGCGCAAGCTGCTGGCTGGCTGGAGGGGCGAACCCCTGGTGCTCGCGGCCGTGCGGCGGGCGCTGTCCGCGCGGGTGGACTCGGTGACCCTGGTCGTCGGTTCGGATGCGGCGGCGGTGACGGCGGCGGTCGCGACGCTCGAGGATTCCCGCCTCAGGATCTTCGCCGCGCCCGATTGGAGCGAAGGCATGGGCGCCTCGCTGGGCGCGGGGGTGCGCAGCCTGCCGGCCGATGCGGCGAAGGCGGTGGTCTTCCTCGGCGACATGCCGGCGATCCCGGACAAACTGGCGGACCAGCTGCTGGACGCCTTGGACGAGGCGCATGTCGCGGCGCGGACGATCTCGCCGCACGGGCCGGCGCATCCGGTGGCCTTCGCCCGTGACATGTTCGAATCTCTGGCCGGCCTGACCGCGGATCAGGGCGCGCGATCGCTCTTGTCCATGCTCGGACCTCGGGTGGCGGGGGTGTTCACTGACGATCCCGGCGTCGTCTTCGACGTGGATCGGCCAGAAGACCTGACGCGGCGGGCCTAACGCCTAAAGCGTCGGTCCCAGCACCTCCACCACCTCGCCGGCCTCCGCGGCGGGCGCGTGCGGACGACGGCGGATCAGGGCGTTGGCGGCGGCCATCACAGTGACCAGAGAGGAGTCCTGATCGGCGAAGGGGCGCACGATGCGGGCGCCATCCGGCCCGGGGCTCGCCTCGGCGCGGATATAATGGTCGCGCGGGCCGTTCGCGGCCAAGGCTTGGCCCAATACCGCCGTCTCGAACCGGTTCTCGGCCTGCGCGCCCTGCAGCGCCGCGAGGATAGGCGCCAGAAACAGCTCGGCCCCGACCAGGGCCGAGGCCGGATTGCCCGGCAGGCCCAGCACCGGGCGGCCGTCCGGCAGGCGCGCGAACCAGACCGGCTTGCCGGGCCGCATGGCGACGCCCTCGACCGCCAGCACGCCGCCGAGGCCGCGCACCGCCGGCTTGACCAGGTCGTGATCGCCGACCGAGGCACCGCCCACCGTGACCAGCAGGTCGAACGCCGCTCCGGCGACCGTGCGGGCGATGGCCTGCGCGTCGTCGGCCGCCGAGGGCAGCACATGGGCGACGCCCGCATGGCGCGACGCAAAGGCGCTCAGAGACGGCGCGCCAGAGTTGTAGATCTGGTGCGGACCCGCGGATTGGCCCGGCTCGATCAGTTCGTCGCCGGTCGACAGAATCGCCACGCAGGGCGCCGTCCCGCAGCGCAGCACCGCCCGTCCGGCCGAGGCTGCAAGCGCGATGCGCCAGGGGTTGAGCCGCAGGCCCGCCTGCAGCAGCACCTCGCCTTCCCTGAAGTCGCAGCCGCGCACCCGCACATGGCGGGCGCCGTCGGTCGAGGCGCGCAGGACCACCCGGTCGCCCTCCCGGTCCGCCTCTTCCTGGATCACCACCCGGTCCGCGCCGGGCGGCAGGGCGGCGCCGGTCGAGATGCGGGCCGTCTGTCCGGGGTCGATCCGTGCGTCCAGCGCATGCCCCGCGGCGCTCTCGCCGACGATGTCGAGCACGGCCCCGGGCGCGACGTCGCCGCTGCGCACCGCCCAGCCGTCCATGGCCGAGGCGTCGAAGGGCGGCTGGTCCCGCGTGGCCGTGACGTCCTCCGCCAGCCATCGGCCGTCGGCCTGCGCCAGCGGGGTGTCCTGCGGCGGCAGGGGGCGCACGGCCTCCAGCATCAGGGCCAGCGCCGCCTCCACCGTCGGCAGCTTCATTCCCGCACCCAGTCGCCGGACGCGCCGCCGGACTTCGCCAGCAGGCGCACCGCCTCGATGGTCATGCCGCGATCGACCGCCTTCAGCATGTCGTAGAGCGTCAAAAGAGAAACGCTGGCGGCCGTCAGGGCTTCCATCTCCACCCCGGTCGGGCCGGTGGTGCGCACCGTCGCCGTGACCAGGAGGCCGCTTCCGTCGTCTAAAGGCTCCACCGTCACCTTGACCGAGCTCAGCATCAGCGGATGGCACATGGGGATCAGGTCGGCCGTGCGCTTGGCCGCCATCACGCCGGCGATCTCGGCCACGGCGCGCACATCGCCCTTCTTTCCGCCGCCGGACAGGGCCAGCGCCAGGGTTTCGGGCTGCATGACCAGCCGCCCTTCGGCCCGCGCCTCGCGTGTCGTGACCGCCTTGTCCGAGACGTCCACCATGCGGGCGCGGCCGTCCGCGTCGATGTGGGTCAGCTCGCCCATCACCGCTCCTTCAGGCGCGGCATCAGCTCGACCATGTTGCAGGGCCGATGACGGCTGTCGAGCTGCCAGCGGATAACCTTGTCCCAGCCGTCGCGCACCGCGCCGTTCGAGCCCGGCAGGCAGAAGACGAAAACCCCGTCCATCAGGCCCGCCGTCGCCCGTGACTGCAGCGTCGACAGTCCGACCGTCTGATAGCTGACGGTGTGGAAGATGACGGAGAAGCCGTCGATCCGCTTGTCGAATAGAGGCTCCAGCGCCTCGGGCGTCACGTCGCGCCCGGTCAGGCCGGTGCCGCCGGTGGTGATCACCGCGTCGATCTCGCCCGAGGTCGTCCAGGCGCGCACCTGGGCGCGGATGGCCTCCACCTCGTCGGCGACCAAGGCGCGCGCGGCGCAGGCGTGGCCCGCCTCGATCACCCGCTCGGCCAGGATCTGGCCGGAGGTGTCGCTCTCTTCGTCGCGCGTGTCCGACACCGTCAGCACCGCTATCCGCACCGGCTTGATGGGCGCATCGATCAGCCGGCCACCGGGGGCGGGCAGGGGCGTGTCGGCAGTCGCATCGGTCATTCGGCGGTCTCCGTGTCGCCCCAGCGGGCGAGGTCCTGATAATCCTGCGGGCGGGCGTCGATCCAGCGCGCGCCGTCCGGCCCGTCCTCCTTTTTCCAGAAGGGGGCGCGGGTCTTGAACTGGTCCATCAGATAGTCGGCGGCCTCAAAGGCGGCGCGGCGGTGCTCGGCGGCGACGGCCACGAAGATGATCGGTTCGCCCACCTCCAGCGCGCCCCAGCGGTGCACGGCCAGCACGTCCTGGATGTCGAAGCGCGCCCGCGCCTCGGCCTCGATCCCGGCCATGACGGTCTCGGTGAAGCCGGGATAGGCGTCCAGCGTCAGGCGCGACACCGCCGCGCCGGCGGTCTGCATCCGCGTCAGGCCGGTGAAGCTGACCACGGCGCCGGCGTCGGCGCGGCCGGCGCAGAATGCGTTCAGCAGATCGCCGGCCGAGATGGGCCGATCGGCGAGGCGGATCATGCGCTCAGCCCCCGCTGACCGGCGGGCCAAACCCGACCTCGTCGTCAGGCGACAAAGGCGTGTCGTCGGCGTGGCGTCCGCGGGGCGCGACCGCCCCGTTCAGGATCACCAGGGTGCTGGCGTGCTCCAGCCGTTCGCCCAGAGGCGAATGCTCGGTCGACAGCGCCTCGCGCAGCGCCCCCAACGTCCCGGCGTCCAGCTCGCGCGTGCGCCAGCCGGCCATGTCCTGAAAGGCGCCGAACAGGGTCACCCTGGCCATCTCAGCCCCCCGTCATCGACATGGGACGGGACACGGCGGGCTCGGCCCCGCGCCGAGAGATGTCGAAGTCGTGCCCACGAGGCTTTCTTCGGATCGCCTCGCGGATGGCGGCCTCCAGCACCGCGTCGTCGTCGCTGGACCTCAGCACCGAGCGCAGGTCCGTCTGTTCCTCCTGCCCCAGGCACAGGAACAGCGTCCCGGTGCAGGTCACCCGCACCCGGTTGCAGGCCTCGCAAAAGGTGTGGCTGAGCGGAGTGATGAAGCCGAGCACGCCGCCGGTCTCTTCGACACGGACATAGCGCGCCGGGCCGCCCGTGCGCCGCGCCATAGGCGTCAGCGTCCAGCGACGCTCCAGCTCGGATCGCACCTGCGCCAGCGACAGGAACTGGTCAGTGCGGTCGGCCTCGATCTCGCCCAGCGGCATGGTCTCGATCAGCGTCATCTCCATGTCGCGGGCGTGGGCCCAGGCGATCATGTCGGCCAGCTGTCCGGCGTTGTCGTCCTTCAGCGCCACGGCGTTGATCTTCACCTGAAGACCCGCCGCCTTTGCCGCCTCCAGCCCCTGCAGCACGCCGCCGAGATCGCCGCCGCGCGTGATGCGGCGGTAGGCGTCGGGATCGAGGGTGTCGATCGACACATTGACCCGTCGCACCCCGTAGCGCGCCAGCGCGTCCGCATGGCGCGCCAGCTGCGTGCCGTTGGTGGTCAGGGTCAGTTCCTTCAGCCGCCCGCTACGCAGATGCCGGGACAGGCCGGCGACCAGGTCCATGAAGCCCTTGCGGACCAGCGGCTCACCGCCCGTCAGCCGCAGCCGCGTCGTGCCCAGGCCGATAAAGGTCGAGCAAAGCCGATCCAGCTCTTCGATGGTCAAGAGCTCGGCCCGCGGCAGAAAGGTCTGCTTCTCCAGCATGCAGTAGGTGCAGCGCAGGTCGCAGCGGTCCGTCACCGACACCCGCAGATAGTCGATCACGCGCCCGAACGGGTCAATCATAGGCGAAGCGCCCAAGCTTCGCGGGCGCGGCTTGTCAGAGGGGATCACCACCGTCATGCTGGATTGAACATAGCGATCCGTCCCCGGGAGCCCAGCCATTTCTTTCGCATCCCAGAGACGCGCTCTGCTGGGCGTCTTCGCCGGCGTCCTGCTGTTCGCCTGCTCAGCCAAGCCGGAGGCGCCGACCGAACCGCTGACCGTGTTCGCCGCCGCCTCTCTGACGGATGCGCTGGAAAGCGTGGCCGCATCCTATCAACGCGAGACCGGCCAGGCGGTTCGCCTGTCCTTTGCAGGAAGCGGCGCGGTAGCTCGGCAGGTGCAGTCGGGCGCGCCGGCCGACCTCGTGATCCTGGCCGACGAGCCTTGGATGGACAGGCTGCAAGAGGCCGGGCGTGTGCGGCCCGGAACGCGCCGGGACCTGCTGACCAACAGCCTGGTGGTGATCGCGGGCGCCGATGCGCCGCAAAGCGCCGATCCGCTGGCGTGGGTTTCGAACGGCGACCGCAAGCTGGTGATCGGCGATCCTGAAAGCGTGCCGGCCGGCGCCTACGCCCGTACCTGGTTGCAGGGGATCGGCCGCTGGGAGGCGCTTCAGCCGCACCTCGTCACCGCCGCCGATGTTCGCGCGGCGCGGACCTTCGTGGAGCGGGGCGAGGCGGCGCTGGGCGTGGTCTACCGCAGCGACGCGGTGGGCGCGCAGGGCGTGCGCGTCGTGCTGACGCCGCCGCCGGAGCAGCAACCGCGCATCGTCTATCCGGCCGCCCTGCTGAAGGACGCTGCGCCCGGCGCCGACGACTTCCTGGCCTATCTCGAGGGGCCGGAAGCTCGAGCGGCGTTCGAGGCCGCAGGCTTCGGCCAGTCGCGGTGACCGCCCAGCCGCTGCAGCTGTGGTTTCGCCTGGATGGGCCGCAGGGTGCGATAGGCCCGGGCAAGGTTCGGCTGCTGCGTGCGGTTCAGGAGGAGGGCTCCCTGTCGGCCGCCGCGCGCAAGGCGGGCCTGTCCTATCGCCGCGCCTGGCAGTTGGTGGACGAGGCGAGCCGGGCTGTCGGCCATCGCCTGGTGGAGACCAGCCAGGGCGGCCGGGGCGGCGGCGGCGCGCGTCTGACCTCGGCGGGCGAGGCGGTGGTTTGCGAGTTTCAGCATCTGGAGACGGTGCTGGCGGCCGCGGCCGAGCCGGCGCTCCGACGTCTGGCGGACTTGGGCGGCGACTGAGGTGTTCGCGCCGTTGACACCGTTCGAGGGCCAGGCCCTACTGCTCTCGCTGCAGGTGGGGGCCGCTTCGTTGCTGGTCACCGCGCCGCTAGGGATCGCGCTGGCCTGGCTGCTGGCGCGCGGGCGTTTCCCCGGCAAGTGGTTGTTGGAGGCCTTGGTGAACCTGCCGCTGGTGCTGCCGCCGGTGGTGACGGGCCTGTTGCTGCTGCTGGTGTTCGGGGCTCAGGGGCCGGCGGGCGCCTGGATGCGCGAGACCTTCGGCGTGACCCTGGCCTTCAGTTGGCTCGGTGCGGCCTTGGCCGCCGCCGTCATGGCGATTCCGCTGGTGGTGCGCCCGATCCGGCTGTCGTTCGAAGCCGTGGACCGAGGCCTGGAGCAGGCGGCGGCGACGCTCGGCGCGCCCCCCTGGCGGGTGTTCGCCCACATCACCCTGCCGCTGGCCGCGCCGGGGATCGTGGCGGGGGCCTTTCTGGGCTTTGCGCGCGCCTTTGGGGAGTTCGGGGCCACCGTCACCTTCGCCGGATCGATTCCGGGCGAGACCCAGACCCTGCCCGTCGCCATCTACGCCTCGCTGCAAAGGGCGGAGGGCGAAACCTCGGCGGTGCGGCTGGCCGTGATCTCGGTGGCGGTGGCGGTTGGGGCCATCCTCGCGGCCGAGGCCTGCAACCGGCGTCTGCACAAGGCGCGTCAGACGTCATGAGCATTGAATGCCATGTGGTGGTTGAGCGCGACGGCTTCACCGTCGATGCGGCGTTTCGGACCGAGCGAAAGGTGCTGGCGCTTGTCGGCCCGTCGGGTGCGGGCAAGACCACGCTGCTGCACGCGCTCGCCGGGCTGCTGGCGCCGAGTCGACTGCGCCTGGTGCTGGACGATGCGCCGGTGGTCGATACCCGCGTCGGATTGGACCCGCCGTCGCATCGGAGAAGAATCGGCTACGTCTTCCAGGATGGGCGCCTGTTTCCCCATATGTCGGTGGGAGACAACATCGCCTTCGGACGCCGCTTCGCCCGCGATCCTCTCGCCATGGGACCCATACTGGAGTTGCTGGACTTGCAGGGGTTCGAACGCCGCTGGCCTTCGTCGCTGTCGGGCGGGGAGATGCGCCGGGTCGCCATCGCGCGCGCCCTGTGCTCGGACCCCCGGCTGCTGCTGCTGGACGAGCCGTTCACCGGACTGGACGCCGGGCGCCGCGCCGCGCTGATCCCCTATCTGCTGAGGTTGAGGGACCAAGGCCGCACGCCGATGATCCTGGTCTCCCACGACCCGCGCGACATCGACGCCATCGCCGAAGAGACGGTGCGGATGGAGGCCGGCCGGATCGTCGGCGGCTGACCGGCCCGCGCCTCAGCCGCGGCCGCGTCGGGAGCGGGTCGGCAGGACGAGGTGTTCGATGAAGTTGCGGATTTCGACGGAGCGCCGCTCGGGCTCGGTCACCTGAGGGTCGAGGCCCAGCCGCCAGGCCAGGTCGCGGCGCTGGGGCGCATCGTGCAGCGCCTCGACCAGTTGCGCCTGTTCCTCGACAGCGTCCACGGAGGTAGCCAGGTCTTGCTCCACCAGGTCCTCCGCCTCTCGCCGCAGGGCGGCGGCCGCCTCGAACAGCGAAATCTCCGGGTGGTACTGGACGCCCCAGAAGACGCCGTTTCCGCACCGGATCTCGGCCGCCTGCACTTCCGTTGTCGCGTTGGACGCGAGGCGCAGCGCGCCTTGGGGCAGGGCGGCGACCTCGTCGCTGTGGATCGCCGGCGCGTCATAGGCCGGCGGCCGGCCGCGCAGCAGCGGGTGGGATCGCCCGTCCTCGGTCGGAAAGATGCGGCGTGCGAAGCCGGCCTCGCGGCGCGGGGCCATCGCACGGACCGATCCGCCGGCCGCCACCGTGGCGACCTGCAGTCCCGCGCACGATCCGAAGGCGGGGACGCCGGCGTCGAACACCGTGCACATGAACTCCACGACCCGGCGAGTCTCCGGCGTTTCCTTGTACAGGTGCAGGGGCGATCCCGTCAGGAATACGCCGTCGAAGTCGGCAAGGCTGGCGGCGTTGGGGATCTCGCCGGGCGTGTCGATCGGCTTGATCCGCGTGATCTCGGCGCCCGGTGCGATGTGCGCCAGGACCGCTTCATACGTCTCGCCTGAGCTTCGACCGACGCTGTCGCGGCGCTGGTCGCGCGCTTCGGCGGGCTCGCATTCGGCCACAAGGAGGTTCAACCGGTTGTTCGGCACGGGGACATGTCTCTGCGGAGGGGAACCCTGAACGAGCGGGAGTGACATCGGCTCCGGCGGGCGGCGGAAATGTCAAGGCGCTGAAACTTTGCGCGAGCGTGCCGAACGGCTTCGCGTTGAGACGGCGACGGCGGCGGCCTATAGTGGTCGAATGATCCATCTTCGATCCGGCGGTTGGCGCGCAGGCGTGCGGCCCGAGCTTGGCGGCGCCCTGACCCATCTGACCTGGGACGACCGCCCGATCCTGCGTCCGACGCCCCAAGACGCGGACGACCCGCTGCTGACGGCGTGCTTTCCGCTGGTTCCGTTTGCCAACCGCATCGCCGGAGGTGAGTTCGAGTTCGAGGGGCGCCGCGTCTCCCTTCCCGTACTGGACGCCTTTGCGCCCAACGCCCTGCACGGTCAGGGGTGGCTCAGCGTCTGGTCGCTTCAGGATCAGGCGGAGGACGCGGCGACGCTGGCGCTCGATCACGAGCCGGACGCCTGGCCGTGGCGCTATCGCGCGGTGCAGACCATCGCCTTGTCCGAACGCGGCCTGCGGATCGACCTGTCGGTCTGCAATCTGGACGACGCGCCCATGCCCGCCGGACTGGGGCTTCATCCCTGTTTCCCAAAGGACGAACAGACGCGGCTGCGGCTGGACACAGACGCGGTGTGGCTGCTGGACGACCGCGACATCCCCGCGCGAGTGGGGCCGCCTTCGGCCGTGTTCGACTGGTCGGCCAATCCGAGAGTGGCGGACGCCCCGGCTGTGGATCACTGCTACGGCGGCTGGAACGGCGAGGCGGAGCTGTCGAGCGGTGAGGGAGCGGTCCGGCTGGACGCCTCGCCCAACGCGCGCTGGGCTCAGGTCTATGCGCCCGAGGGCCTGGCGTTCTGCTGCATCGAACCGGTGACGCACCGGCCGGACGCGGTTCACGCCCGCCGCAGCAGCGACAGCGGACTGGTCGTGCTGGAACCGGGCCGCACTCTGTCGATCTGGATGGAGATCGGCGCGGACTAGGCGGGCCGGGCTATAGGTTCAGGCGCAAGAAAAAGGCCGCCGCGAGGTTCGCGGCGGCCTTAGCTTTTTCAAGGCAGGATCGCGGCTATTCCGGCTGAGCTTGGGCGGCGCGCGCCGCCTCCCGACGGGTCCGACCCATCTCCTTGTTGATCCACAGCGCGATCAGCGTGCCGGCCGCGCCGGACAGCAGATAGGCGCCCGCGGACAACAGGCCGAACTGCGACGTCAAAGCCAACGCCACCAGCGGTGCGAAGCCTGCGCCGAACAGCCAGGCCAGGTCCGAGGTCAGGGCCGAGCCGGTATAGCGGTAGGTCGAGGTGAAATTGGAGGCGACGGCGCCGGACGACTGGCCGAACGAAAGCCCCAGAAGCGCAAAGCCGACCATCATGAAGATCACGCCGCCGACCTCGCCCTGCGACAGCAGGGTGGGGGCGAAGCCGCTGAAGGCGGCGATCGCGCCGGCGGTGATGGCCAGGAGGTTGCGGCGACCGTAGCGGTCCGCCAGCACGCCCGACAGCATCACCGCAAACAGGCAGACCACGGCGCCGATCAGCTCGATCACCAGAAAGCGGGCGGGCGGCTCGTCGGTGTAGAGCAGGACATAGGACAGCGGGAACACCGTCACCATGTGGAACAGCGCAAAGCTGGCCAGCGGCGCGAAGGCGCCGATGACGATGTTGCGCCCTTCCGCCCGCACCGTGCGCAGCACGGGCGTCGGCTGCAGTTCGCGGCTTTCAAACGACTCGATAAAGGCCGGCGTGGCCGAGATTCGCAGCCGGGCGAACAGCGCCACCACATTGATGGCGAAGGCCACAAAGAACGGATAGCGCCAGCCCCAACTGAGGAAGTCGGCCTGCGACAGCAGCGACACGAAATAGGCGAACAGGGCGGAGGCGACGATCAGACCGATGGGCGCGCCGATCTGGCCGATCATGGCCCACCAGCCCTTGCGGTCTTCGGGCGCGTTCAGCGCCAGAAGCGAAGCCAGCCCCTCCCAGGTGCCGCCCAGGGCGATGCCCTGGCCGATGCGGAAGATCGCCAGCAGGATGATCGACCAGCCGCCGAGCGTCGCATAGCTGGGCAGGAAGGCCACCGCCACGGTGGAGATTCCCAGCAGCAGCAGGGCGATCGTCAGCTTGGCCCCGCGCCCAAACGCCTCGTCGATCCAGATGAAGATCACCGTGCCGATCGGGCGCGCCACAAAGGCCAGCGCGAAGATGGCGAACGAGTACAGCGTGCCCATAAGCGGGCCCGCGAACGGAAAGATCAGCGCCGGAAACACCAGCACCGAGGCGATGGCGTAGACAAAGAAGTCGAAGAACTCCGACGCCCGGCCGATGATCACGCCGATGGCGATCTCGCCGGCGTCCACCTTGCCGTGGCGGGCGTTGATCTGCTTGGCGTCGCGATCGAGCGACGTCGAGGACGCCGATCCCGTTGTGGCGCTCATGGGATGACCGCTCCGTTTTCGTCATGAGGCGCGCGGACGCGCGCGCCGGGGTGGTGTATGTATGAAAGCGCCTGATGCGGCCAAACGTCCAGAAAAGAGATAGGGCAGATTGTCCAATGTCGTTGCTGCGAAGAACCCATTATGGCGCCGCCACCATGCCGAACTCCTCCCTCGGAACCGCCCTGCGGCGCCTTAAGCCGCTGATCCTTCTGCCAGCGTTTGCGCTGCTGTCCGCGTGCAATGCGGTGGTGCTCGCGCCCTCGGGCGACGTGGCCGCTCAGCAGCGCGACCTCTTGGTCATATCGACGTTGTTGATGCTGCTGATCATCATCCCTGTGATGGTGATGATCGTGTTCTTCGCCTGGAAGTACCGTCAGTCGAACAAGGACGCCGACTACCGCCCGGATTGGGACCACTCCACGCATCTGGAAGTGGCGATCTGGGGCGCGCCGCTGTTGATCATCATCGCCTTGGGCGCCCTGACCTGGGCCGGCACCCACCTGCTGGACCCCTATCGTCCGCTTGACCGGATCGAGCCGGGCCGCCCGACGCCTGAGGCGGTGCGCCCGCTGCAGGTCAATGTGGTGGCCTTGGATTGGAAGTGGCTGTTCATCTACCCGGAATACGGCATCGCCACCGTCAACGAACTGGCCGCGCCGGTGGATCGCCCGATCCAGTTCAGCATCACCTCGTCGACGGTGATGAACTCGTTCTACGTTCCGGCGCTGGCGGGGCAGATCTACGCCATGCCGGGCATGCAGACGACGCTGCACGCGGTGATCAACCGCCCGGGCGAGTACAAGGGCCTCTCCGCCAACTACTCGGGCTCGGGCTTCTCGGGCATGCGTTTCGACTTCCACGGTCTGGAGCCCGCCGGCTTCGACAGCTGGGTGTCCCGCGTGCGCGCCAGCGGCGGCTCGCTTGACCGCGCCGGCTATCTGCAGCTGGAGCGACCCAGCGAGAACGCGCCCGTGATGCTGTTCGGCTCGGTGGAGCCGGGCCTGTTCAACGCCGTCGTCGGCATGTGCGTCGAGCCCGGCAAGATGTGCATGCACGAGATGATGGCGCTGGACGACAAGGGCGGCCTGGGCATCGAAAGCGCCCGCATGACCCTGCCGCTGACCTACGACAAGCATGGCCGGCGTGGCGCGGTGTTCGGCGACCAGCCCAGCTATCTGGCGTCGCTGTGCGATCCGGTCGAAGGCGTGGACGCCGAGGCCGGCGTGCAGCCGCGCGCACTGACGCTCGCCCAGACCGGGCCCCTGACCGGCGCGGGCCTGACCCCGCCTTCCGTTTCCCTGTTCCGCGCGACCGCTCCGGCGGGCGCGGGCCAATCCTGATCGGACCGACTGTCTCCAATGTCCGCTGACACCATCGCGCAGTTCATCTTCGGCCGGCTCAGTCTCGAGTCGCTGCCGTTCCACGAGCCGATCATCGCCGCGACCTTTATCGTGGTGGTGCTGGGCGGCGTCGCCCTGCTCGGCGCCGTGACCTACTTCAAGCTGTGGGGCTATCTCTGGAAGGAGTGGTTCACTACGGTGGACCACAAGAAGATCGGGATCATGTACATGATCCTGGGTCTGATCATGTTCCTGCGTGGCTTCGCCGACGCCATCATGATGCGCCTGCAGCAGTCGATGGCGTTTGGCGGGTCCGAGGGCTACCTCAACGCGCACCACTACGATCAGGTGTTCACCGCCCACGGCGTGATCATGATCTTCTTTGTGGCCATGCCCATGATCACCGGCCTGATGAACTACATCGTGCCGCTGCAGATCGGCGCGCGAGACGTGTCCTTTCCGTTCCTGAACAACTTCAGCTTCTGGATGACGGCGGGCGGCGCGATCATCGTGATGATGTCGCTGTTCGTGGGCGAGTTCGCGCGCACCGGGTGGCTAGCCTATCCGCCGCTGTCCGGCATCGGCTACAGTCCCGATGTCGGGGTCGACTACTACATCTGGGCGCTGCAGGTCGCGGGCGTCGGCACCACCCTGTCGGGGATCAACCTGATCGCGACCATCATCAAGATGCGCGCGCCGGGCATGAGCCTGATGAAGATGCCGATCTTCACCTGGACCTCGCTGTGCGCCAACGTGCTGATCGTCGCCGCCTTCCCGGTGCTGACCGCGGTGCTGGCCCTCCTGGGCGCCGACCGCTACATCGGCACCAACTTCTTCACGAACGATCTCGGCGGCAACCCGATGATGTACGTGAACCTGATCTGGATCTGGGGCCACCCCGAGGTCTACATCCTGATCCTGCCGCTGTTCGGCGTCTTCTCGGAGGTCGCCTCGACCTTCTCGGGCAAGAAGCTGTTCGGCTACACCTCCATGGTCTACGCCACCGTGGTCATCACGGTGCTTTCCTACCTGGTGTGGCTGCACCACTTCTTCACCATGGGCTCGGGCGCCTCGGTGAACAGCTTCTTTGGCATCACCACCATGATCATCTCGATCCCGACGGGAGCGAAGATCTTCAACTGGCTATTCACCATGTATCGCGGCCGCATCCGCTTCGAGCTGCCGATGATGTGGCTGATCGCCTTTATGCTGACGTTCGTGATCGGCGGCATGACGGGCGTGCTGCTGGCCGTTCCGCCCGCCGACTTCGTCCTGCACAACTCGCTGTTCCTGATCGCCCACTTCCACAACGTCATCATCGGCGGCGTGCTGTTCGGGGTGTTCGCCGCGATCAACTACTGGTGGCCCAAGGCGTTCGGCTTCAAGCTCGACAAGAAGTGGGGCTTGGTCAGCTTCTGGTGCTGGGTGGTCGGCTTCTGGGTCGCCTTCGCCCCGCTCTACGTGCTGGGCTTGATGGGCGTGACCCGGCGGATGCGCGTGTTCGACGATCCGTCGCTGCAGATCTGGTTCGTGATCGCCGCCATTGGCGCCGCCATCATCGCGGTGGGCATCCTGGCCATGTTCATCCAGTTCGGCGTCAGCATCGTCAACCGCGACAAGCTGCGCGACTTCACGGGTGATCCGTGGGGCGGGCGGACGCTGGAGTGGTCGACGTCGTCGCCGCCGCCGGACTACAACTTCGCCTTCACCCCGGTCATTCATCAGGGCGACGCCTGGTGGGACATGAAGCACCGCGGCTACAAGGCCCCGGACGGCGGCTACCGCGACATCCACATGCCCAAGAACACGGGCGCCGGAGTGGTGCTGGCCGCCCTGTCGGTGGCCTGTGCGATCGGCCTGATCTGGTACATGTGGTGGCTCGCCGCCCTGTCGTTCGTCGGCATCGTGGCCTACGCCATCTTCCACACCTTCAACTACAACCGCGACTTCCACATCCCCGCGTCGGAAGTCACCGAGACCGAGGCGCGCGCCCGCGCCCTGGCGGCTCAGGGCTGAGGGAGGGCTGATCCGATGAGCGCCAATGTCGCAACGGCCGACGCCCCCATGGGCGTCGATGACGCCGAAGAGCCGGTCTTCTACCTGAAGGAGGAGCCGCATCACGCCGAGGGGTCCAGCACCATGCTGGGCTTCTGGATGTATCTGATGAGCGACTGCCTCATCTTCGCGATGCTGTTCGCGGTGTATGGGGTGATCGGGGGCAACTACGCCGCCGGCCCGGGACCGCAGGACCTGTTCGACCTGAACCTGGTGGCGATCAACACCGCCATGCTGCTGTTCTCGTCGATCACCTACGGCTTCGCCATGCTGGCCATGGACCGCAAGGCCAAGGGCCAGACGCTGATGTGGCTGGCGATCACCGGCCTGTTCGGCGCGGCCTTCCTGGGCATCGAACTGTACGAGTTCGCCCACCTGATCCACGAGGGCGCCACGCCCCAGCGGTCCGGCTTCCTGTCGGCCTTCTTTATCCTGGTCGGCACCCACGGCCTGCACGTCACATTCGGCATCATCTGGCTGATCGTGCTGATGGTGCAGGTGTCGATGAAGGGCCTGATCGAGGCCAACCAGCGGCGCCTGATGTGCCTGTCGCTGTTCTGGCACTTCCTGGACGTGATCTGGATCGGCGTCTTCACCTTTGTCTATCTGATGGGAATGCTGCGATGAGCGCGCATCCGCCGATCACCGGCGACGACCGCAAGGACGACCACAGCGCCGACTCGCACGACGCCGATCACCTGGGTCACGAGGGCCACAACCACGGCTCCATGAAGGGCTATCTGATCGGCTTCGGCCTATCGGTGGTGCTGACGGCCATCCCGTTCTGGCTGGTGATGACCGGCGCCCTGCCGTTCCAGGCGACCGGCCTGATCATCGTCGCCTTGGCGGCGGTGCAGATGGTGGTCCACGTGATCTTCTTCCTGCACACGAACTCCAAGTCGGAAGGCGGCTGGGTCATGCTGGCGGTGATCTTCACCCTGATCATCGTGGTGATCTCGCTCGTGGGCACCCTTTGGGTCATGTACCACCTCGACACCAACATGATGCCGGGCCACGTCGAGGCCGCCATGAGCGCGGCCCCCTGAACCCGGTCGACCCGTCCGAGCCTGCGTCCGACCGGCGAAAGCCGCGCCGGGCGCTCGGCTCAGTGGTGCTGCTGGCGGTTCTCGCGCTGGCCGCCGCGGGTTTTGTCGCTCTCGGCGTCTGGCAGCTCGAGCGGCGGGTCTGGAAGCTGGACCTGATCGCCCAGGTGGATGCGCGCGTGCATGCGCCCGCCGTCGCGCCGCCTGGACCTTCGGAGTGGCCGGCGGTGTCGGCCGAGCGCGATCAGTATCGGCGGGTCCAGCTGCGCGGCGTGTTTCTGCACGACCGCGAGACCCTGACCCAGGCCGCGACGGCCCTGGGCGCCGGCTACTGGGTGATGACGCCGCTGCGGACGGATCAAGGGTTCACCGTCCTGATCAACCGGGGCTTTGTTCCGCCTGAGCGTCGCGACCCCGCCATGCGCGCCGGCGCCGGCGCCGGCGGCGAGCAGACGGTGACGGGACTCCTGCGCGTCACCGAGCCCAGGGGCGGCTTCCTGCGCGCCAACGATCCCGCCAGCAACCGCTGGCGCTCGCGCGATGTGGAGGCCATCGCCCGTGCGCACGGTCTCGCCGACGTTGCTCCGTACTTCATCGACGCGGATGCGGCGTCTGATCCGGGCGCCTGGCCGCGCGGAGGGCTGACGGTGATCCGCTTTCCCAACAGCCACCTGGTCTACGCCCTGACCTGGTTCGGGATGGCGTTGCTGTCGCTGGCCGGCATGGGCCTGGTGCTGCGCGAGCGCAGACGCGGAAAAGGCTCCGACGCGACGTGACCCGGCCCGCCGCGCTTGGCGCGCTGCGCCGCTGGCCGCCGCTGAGCGCCGACGCCGCCTCGGCCGCGGGCGGACGCAACATGCAGCTGTTGATCCAGCTGCGCTGGCTGGCGGTGGCGGGCCAGGTGCTGGCCATCTATGCGGTCGAGTGGGTGCTGGAGGTGCGCCTGCCGCTTCTGCTGATGCTGGCGGCCCCGGCGGCCCTGATCGGGGTCAATCTGCTCAGCATGGCCCGCATCCGCATCAGCGCCAACGTATCGGGCATCGAGCTGTTCGTCGCCCTGATGGCCGATGTCGCGGCCCTGACCTGGCTGCTTTACCTCAGCGGCGGCGCGACCAATCCCTTCATGTCGCTGTTCCTGTTGCAGGTGGTGCTGGGCGCGGTCCTGCTGGGGCCGATCCTGACCTGGGCGCTGGTGGCCGTGACCAGCCTGTGCGCGCTGATGCTCAGCATGACCTACCGGCCCATGCTCCTGCCGCCGGGGCTGCTGGGTCACGACTTCGAACTCTACATCAAGGGCGGACTGGTCTGCTTCGGGCTGATTGCGGTGCTGCTGGTGATGTTCGTCACGCGCATCAGCGGAAATCTGCGCGCCCGGGACGCCTATCTGGCCGAGATGCGCCAGCGTGCGGCGGAAGAGGATCACATCGTGCGCATGGGCCTGCTCGCGTCCGGCGCCGCGCACGAACTGGGAACGCCCCTGGCCTCGCTATCGGTCATCCTGTCCGACTGGCGGCGCACGCCCGCCATCAACCGTGATCCGGAACTGATCGAGGATCTGGCCGGCATGCAGGCCGAGGTCGAGCGCTGCAAGAAGATCGTCACCGGCATCCTGCTCTCGGCCGGAGAGGCGAGGGGCGAAGCGCCGGCGGTCACCACCCTGCATGCCCTTGTGGGGGACATGGTCGCAACCTGGCGCCCGGCGCAGGGCATCGATCTGCAATACCAGCAGCGGCTGGGCGAGGACCGGCCCGCCGTCTCGGACACCGCCTTGCAGCAGGTCCTGGTCAACGTCCTCGACAATGCGGTGGAAGCGGGCGCAAAACGGATCGACGTCCTGGCCGAGACTGCGGAGGAGGTCCTGATCATCACCGTGACCGACGACGGCTCCGGCTTCAGTCCCGGAATCCTGGCCCGTTTGGGCCAGCCCTACCAGTCGACCAAGACCCGGCACGGCGCGGGCCTGGGTCTGTTTCTCCTGGTCAATGTGCTGCGCAAGCTGGGCGGTGAGGCGACGGCGCGCAATCGGCCGGAGGGCGGCGCGGCCGTGACGCTGCGTCTGCCGTTGGCCGCCTTGGTCCTGCCGGGCAAGCCCGCATGAGCGAGGCCGAACGCCTGCTGGTTCTGGTCGAAGACGATGAGGTCTTCGCCAAGACGCTGAAGCGCTCTCTGGAGCGGCGCGGCTACCGTGTGCTGACGGCCCGCAGCCACGACGAGCTGGTCGAGGTGCTGAAGACCGCGACCCCGACCTATGCGGTGGTGGACCTGAAGCTGGGCGGCGCGTCGGGCCTGTCGTGCATCCAGACCCTGCACGCGCACGACGAGGCGACGGTGATCGTGGTCCTGACCGGCTTCGCCAGCATCGCCACGGCGGTGGAGGCGATCAAGCTGGGCGCCTCGCACTATCTGGCCAAGCCCGCCTCCACCGACGACATCGAGGCCGCCTTTGGCCGCTCGGAGGGCGCCACCGACACGCCGGTGGGCGCCCGGCCCACCTCCATCAAGACGCTGGAGTGGGAGCGCATCCACGAGACCCTGGCGGACACCGGCTTCAACATCTCCGAGACCGCGCGGCGCCTCGGCATGCACCGGCGCACCCTGGCCCGAAAGCTGGCCAAGCGGCAGGTGGTGTGACATCGATCGCGCGACCCTGAGCCGCACGGTGAAGGTTGGGCTCAACCGCTTCGGGTCTGGCGCGTTGACGACGGAAGGCGCCGTCTCGGGCGCAAGGCAGGGGATCGTATGAACGCCGACGTCATCTGGACGCCCTATTGCGGCCAAGCGCCCGATCCGTCGGTTCTGGCGCGCAACTGGAACCTGGATCCCTGGCTGCTTGCGGCGCTGGCGGCGAGCTTTGTCGCCTTGTGGACGTGGCGAAAGGGCCCTCTTGAACGTCGCGCGGCCGTTCTGGCGTTGGCGGTTCTCGCCATCGGCTTTGTTTCGCCCCTGTGCGCGCTCAGTTCGGCGCTGTTCTCGGCGCGGACCGTGCACCACGTGCTGCTGATCGCCGTGGCGGCGCCGCTGATCGCCCTGGCCCTTCCCAAGGCCCGCACCGGGTCGCTGGCGGCGGCGACGGCGGTGCAGGCGGCGGTGTTCTGGGCCTGGCATGCGCCCCAGGCCTATGAGGCCGCCCTGTCCAGCGACGGCGTCTACTGGCTGATGCAGCTCAGCATCATCGGCTCGGGCGTGTGGTTCTGGGCCGCGGCGCGGGCGGCGAGCGCGCCGGCGGCGGTGATCGCGCTCCTGGCCGCCATGCTGCTGATGGGGCTTCTGGGCGCGCTGCTGACGTTCGCGGGCGCGCCGATCTATGCGCCGCATTTCGGCGCCACGATGCTCTACGGCCTGACGCCACTGGAGGATCAGCAGAACGCCGGCCTGATCATGTGGGCGCCGGCGGCGGCGCTGTATTTGTTCGCCGCGCTGTGGCGTCTCGGGCGCATGCTGAGCCCGCCTGCCGAGGGCGCCGCCGCATGATCGAGAAGCTATTTCGCCAGCTGCTGGAATGGGCGGCGGGCCACCATGACGAGGGGCGTTATTCCCCCATCGGCATCTGGTTCCACTGGACCATGGCCGCCATGGTCTTCTTTCAGCTGGGCTGGGGCCTGTGGATGGCGCGGGTGCGCGAGGGCGTGGGCGGCGGCATGGTCGCGGCCTATGACGTGCACTTCGCCGTCGGCGTCCTGATGCTGATCCTGGTGATCGGCCGTCTGTCCTGGCGGCTGTTGGCGCCCAACCTGATCAACGACGCGGACAAGCCGGGGTGGGAGAGCATGGCGGCGCATGTCACCCATTATGTCTTCTACACCTGCTTGTTCGGCCTTCCGCTCAGCGGCTGGGCGATGATCTCGGCGACGGCGCGGGATCAGGAACTGACGGCGGGCGGCTTCATCCCCTGGCCCCTGCTGCCATTCCAGAACCTGTCCAACACCCAGTTGTGGGCCGTAGAGGCCGCGGCAGAGTGGATGCACTGGGGGCTGATCATCACCTTGCTTCTGATGATCCCGATTCATGCGGGCGCCGCCCTGAAGCACCATCTGATCGATAGGGACGACGTGTTTCACGCGATGCTGCCGGTCGTGCCGCAGCTTCGACCCCGGCGGACGCGCTGGCAGCGGCGCTACCGCGCGCTGGAGAAGCGGGTTTCCGCGACAGCCAAACGGCTATGGCGGTTGTTTCTTCGTCCGAAAGCCTCTGCACCGCCGCCTGCATGACGCCCCGCGCATCGTTGCGCCGGTCGCCCTTTTGCCAGAGCCGGATCTGCTCAACCGTATAGGTGGCGGGCTGGCCGGCGATCTGCGGATTGCCCGCCCCGCCCCCTTCGCCGTTCTGACCGTGGCAGGATGCGCAGGCCGTGATTCCGCGCGAGGCGTCGCCCATCAGATAGATCGGCGGCGGCGCGCCGGCCGTGTCGGACGTGACCTCCGCCGGGATCGGCATGGCCGCATAGTAGGCCGCCACGGCCTTGCGGCTGCGATGATCCAGCGCCTTGGAGACGGCGGTCATCTGGTCATGTGGACGCAGTCCGGAAACGTAGTCCTCCATCTGCTTCTGCAGATAGCCTTGATCCAGGCCCGCCAGACGCGGCGCGGACACGCCGTCGCCCTGGCCATGCATTCCGTGGCAGGTGAAGCAGGCGTTGTTGGCGCCGCCCGGCCCGCCGCTCAGGGCGATGACCTCTCCGGTCGCGGAGAAGGCGCGGTCCGTCTCGCCCGGCGTAGTGTCGCAGGCGGCGAGCAACAAGGGGGCGGTGAAGAGAGGCAGGAGCAGGCGCACAAGGGGCGAACGACGGCTTACGGCAGAGGTTCCCTGTCGAGATTCGGCGTGGCGTCGCGCCGCAGGGTGGAACCGCAGCCGAGCCGGGGCTTTTCAAAGGTCAAGCTTGGGGGAGAGATGCGACGCGCCCATTCAGTCGTCGAGTGCAGGACGTGAGGCGAGGCGTGCTCGCGGCGCTTCCGCTCGCCTTGCTGTGCGCCTGTGCGGACAAGGCCAACGCCCCGCGCCAGATCGTAGGCGCGGATGCGACCGAGGGCCTGCGCATCGTCGAGCGGGTCGGCTGCGCGGCGTGCCATGTTGTGCCGGGCGTCGGCTGGCCCGAGGGCCGAAGCGGCGGATCGCTGGGCGGTTTCGGCGCCCGCCCCCTGATCTCGGGTCGCCTGCCGAACCAGCCGGACGTATTGGTGCAGTGGATCATCAATGCGCCATCGCTTGATCCCTCGACCGGAATGCCGCCGATGCCCTTGACGCAAGACCAAGCCCGCGACGTTGCGGCCTATCTGTACACGCTCGATGAAGACTGAGACCGCGCCCGGCCTGTCCGGATGGCCCCCGCCCGTGCTCGATCCCGCCGGCCCGTTCGCGGGGCCGATCGAGGTCGTGTCCTGGGTGCTGTTCATCATGGGCGCCGTCGTGCTGACGATCGTGCTGATCGCGCTGGGCGTCGCCCTGTTCGGTCCACGCGAGTGGCGCAGGCGCGTGGGCGGCGAGCGGATCGTCTGGATCGGCGGCCTGGCGTTTCCCGTGGTCGTGCTGACCGGCCTGCTGATCTACGGCCTGAACGTCAGCGCCAGGGTCGCGGCCGAGCCCCAGCCCGGCGAGATGCGGGTGCGCGTCACTGGCGAGATGTGGTGGTGGCGCGTCGCCTATCTGGACGACCAAGGCCGCGAGGTGATCCAGGACGCCAACGAGGTGCACATCCCCGTTGGCCAGCCGGTGGTGTTTGAGCTGGAAAGCGCCGACGTGATCCACAGCTTCTGGGTGCCGCGTCTGGGCGGCAAGACCGACATGATTCCCGGTCGGCGCAACTTCATGCGGCTGCAGGCCGACGAGGCGGGCGTATTCGGCGGCCAATGCGCCGAATACTGCGGCGGCCCGCACGCCCTGATGGGCTTTGTCGTCGTGGCGCATGAACCGGCGGCCTATGCGCAGTGGCGAGCCAAACAGGCGGGACCCGCCGTCGCGCCCGCCATGCCGCAACTCGCCAGGGGACAGGCGGTGTTCGACGCCAACGGCTGCGGCGCCTGCCACACCGTGCGCGGAACCGAATACAATGGTCTGGCCGGGCCAGACCTGACCCACGTCGGCGCGCGCCAGAGCCTCGGCGCGGGCATCCTGCCGAACAATCAGGGCACGCTCGCCGGCTGGATCTCCGACAGCCAGGGCATCAAGCCCGGCAACCGCATGCCGTCGTATCCGGTGCTGACCGGCGCCGACCTGCGTGACGTTTCCGCCTATCTGGACAGCCTCCAATGAGTTCGGAGACCGGCTGGGACCCCAAGCTCTACGACCGCTTCCCGACGCCGGAGGACCGCCCTGAAGGCGAGCTGGAGCAGCTGGAAGAAACCTGGTGCGGGCCGCGCTCCGGCTGGGAGTGGCTGACCGCCATCAACAACAACTTCATCGGCGTCTACTATGTCGGCGCGGCCATGCTGTTCTTCATCCTGGCGGGAGTGCTGGCGGTGCTGATGCGCACGCAGCTGGCTCTGCCGATGACAGGCTTCCTGGCGCAGGAGACCTACAACCAGATATTCACCATGCACGGCACGGTGATGATGTTCCTGTTCGCGGTGCCGGCGGTCGAGGCGCTGGGCGTGCTGCTGCTGCCGCAGATGCTGGGCGCGCGCGACCTGCCGTTTCCGCGCCTCAGCGCCTATGCCTTCTGGGCCTATCTGGTGGGGGGACTGGCGTTCTTCTGCTCGATCTTCGTGGGCCTGGCGCCGAACGGCGGCTGGTTCATGTATCCGCCGCTGACCAACACGACCTATTCGCCGGGCATCAACGCCGACTTCTGGCTTTTGGGCATCGGCTTTATCGAGATCTCGGCCATCGCCGGCGCCATCGAGATCATCGTCGGCGTGCTGAAGACGCGCGCGCCGGGCATGACGCTGGACAAGCTGCCGATCTTCGCCTGGGCCATGCTGATCTTCGCGGTGATGATCATCATCGCCTTTCCGTCGGTGATCCTGTCGACCCTGCTGCTGGAGCTCGAGCGGGCGCTGGGCTGGCCCTTCTTCGACGCCATCAAAGGCGGGGACCCGATGCTGTGGCAGCATCTGTTCTGGTTCTTCGGCCACCCCGAGGTCTACATCATCTTCCTGCCGGCCGCGGGCGCCATGTCGACCATCATCCCGGCGGTGGCCCAGACGAAGCTGGTCGGCTACCGGCTGGTGGTCCTGGCCATGCTGGCGACCGGCTTCATCTCCTTCGGCGTCTGGTCGCACCACATGTTCGCGACGGGCATGCCGCAGATCAGCATCAACTACTTCTCGGCCGCATCCATGGCCGTCAGCATCCCGGCGGGGGTGCAGGTGTTCGCCTGGATCGCCACCCTGGCGGCCGGCAAGATGCGCTTCAACACGCCCGGCCTGTTCGCGGTCGGCGGGCTGGTGATCTTCGTGATGGGCGGGCTGACCGGGGTGATGGTGGCCATGGTGCCCTTCGACTGGCAGGCGCACGACAGCTACTTCATCGTGGCCCACCTGCACTATGTGCTGATCGGCGGCATGGTGTTTCCGCTGTTCGCCGCCATCTACTACTGGATTCCGATGAGCTCCAGCCGACCGCTCAGCGAGCGGTGGGGCAAGTGGATCTTCTGGCTGATGTTCGCCGGCATGCACATCACCTTCCTGCCCATGCACCTGACCGGGCTGATGGGCATGCCCCGGCGGGTCTACACCTATTTGCCGGGGAGGGGGTGGGACCTGCTGAACTTCATCTCCACCGTCGGGTCGTTCCTGACGGCGCTGGCGGTGATCCTGTGGGTGATCGACATGTGCCGCAACTTCCGGCCCTTCGGAAAGGACGCGGGCAACGTCTACAACGGCCCGGGCCTGGAGTGGCTGCCGGCCGGCCTCTACTCGCTGCGCTCCATCCCCGTGGTGAAGAGCCTGTATCCCGTCTGGGACCAGCCCGAACTGTCCAAGCAGGTCGAGGACGGCCGCTGGTTCCTGCCGGGCGCGCCGCTGAACCAGCGCCAGACCATCGTCACCAGCCCGATCAACGCCGAGCCGCAGTACGTGCTGCGGATGCCGCGACCATCGTCCTGGTATCTGTGGGGCGCGGTTTTCACCGCCGGCTTCTTCCTGATCCTGACGGTGCAGGCCTACATTGTGTCGCTGATCAGCGGCGTCCTGGCCATCTACTGCATCATGAAGTGGGCCTGGAAGCTGGATGCGCCCAATGAGCTTGAGGCCGTGGACGTAGGCGGCGGCGTGATCCTGCCGACCTATGTGTCCGGTCCGACCAGTCACGGCTGGTGGGCCATGGCCATCACCCTGATCGTGTCGGGCATGATCACGGTCATGGCCGGCTTCTCCTATGTCTTCCTGTGGAGCCGCAGGCCGGATCTGTGGATCGCGCCACCCGACGTCCTCACCCTGATCGGCGTGCTGGCTCTGCTGGCGACCTGCGCGGGCGCGGCCTGGTTCGCCACGCGCGCGACCCGCCGCGAGGGCCGCGCCTGGCAGGGCCTGGCGGCCGGCCTGATCGTGATGGCCGCCGCCGCGCTGACGGGCGCCCTGCTGCTGGACGGCTTCAGCTGGTGGGACACCGGACTGCGCCCCACCGACACCAGCCAGGGCGCGACCGTCGGCTTTCTGATCGCCTGGCAGGCCCAGTCCTCGGGCATCTGCCTGCTGATGGCTCTATTCGTGGCGCTGCGATGGGCGGCGCGCCGCATGTCGCACCGGTTCCCCTCGACGGTGGACCTGATCGCCATGTTCCTGATGTTTTCGGCGACCCAAGGTGCGCTGGGCGTGCTGCTGGTCCGCCTGTTCCCCGGAGCGGGCGCATGACCATCCGGCTGTGGACGCTGATGCTGGCGGGGCTGTCGATCTGGGCGCTGCACTTCCTCGGCGTCTATCTGATCTCCAGCGTCGCGGATGTGGTCGCCACGTCGGACGATTTCGCCTGGCGCATGGGCGGGGTGGCGTTCAGCGTCGCCTGCGCCCTTCTGTGCGGTGTGGCGATCGCCCTGCCGGCGATGGCGCTGCGCCGGGGGACGGGCGCGGAGGTGGAGCGGTTCAGCCTTCAGCTCGGGGTTCTGGGCGGCGCGATCGGCCTGATCGGCATCGTCTATCAGACCCTTCCTAATCTGATCGGCCACTGATCCTTCGGACTCAGAGTTGGTCCAGGTTGTTGTCGTGATCGACGGCCTGACGCCGCAGCCAGCCAACGAACGCCTGGGCGCTGAGCGACGCCGGCCGCGCGCGCGGCTGCACCAGGAAATAGGCGTAGCCCACGCTCTGGCTGCCGTCTGGAAAGGGCGCGACCAGCCGTCCCGACGCCAGGTCCGCCTGCGCCAGGGTGTGGCGGGCCAGGGCCACCCCGCGCCCGGCCGCCGCCGCTTCGATTAACAGGCCGGACTGCGAAAAGCGCGAGCCCCGGCGCGGATCGGGATGGCGCACTCCGCGCGCCTTCAGCCACATGGGCCAGTCCGGACGGCCCGGATCGCCGTCGTCGCTCATGTCGTGCAGCAGGGAATGGTGGATCAGGTCCGCCGGCCGGCGGATCGGATGCTCGCCTCGCATCAGGGCGGGGGCGCAGACCGGCAGCACCGTCTCGGTCAGCAGCCGCTCGACGATATAGCCGGGATAGTCGCCGGGCCCGTACCGCACCGCCAGGTCGACCGCGCCCTCGTTCAGATCGGCCGGCTCCATGTCGGCCGAAATCCAGACCTCCACGTCCGGATGCGCGGCGTGGAAGTCGTTCATGCGCGGCATCAGCCATTTGGAGGCGAACGACGGCGCGACGCTGATCGCCACCTGCCGTCGCCGTGGCGGCTCGCGCAGCAGGGCCGAAGCCTCGGCCAGCCGTTCAAACCCCTCGCGCAGCAGCGGATGGGCCGCACGCGCCGGATCGGTCAGGACCAGCCCCCGCGCCTCTCGCCGGAACAGGGGCGCGCCCACCGTGTCTTCAAGAATCCGAATCTGCTGGCTGACCGCGCCCGGCGTCACCGACAGCTCGTCGGCGGCGCGCGAGAAATTCAGATGCCGGGCGGCGCTTTCAAAGGCGCGCAGGGCGTTCAGCGGCAGCATCGGTCGGGCCATGCCTTGCAGAAAACCTATAAGCGCGCCCGAGACAACCGGCTTTGCATGGACAAGCAAGGGCGTCGGGGTCAGTGAGGGCTGGCCAGCCTCTGAGAATGTTCTGAACCCTTGATCGCCACCCGCTCCATCGTCGACCTGATCGGCCGCACGCAGCTGATCCGTCTGAACCGCCTGTCAGACCAGACGGGATGCGAAATCCTCGGCAAGGCCGAGTTCCTGAACCCTGGCGGCTCGATCAAGGACCGCGCGGCTCTCTCCATCGTGCAGGGTGCGAGGGCGTCGGGCGCGCTCAGGCCGGGCGGGGTGATCGTGGAGGGCACGGCCGGAAACACGGGCATCGGCCTGGCGCTGGTGGGCGCCGCGCTGGGGCATCCGGTGGTGGTGGTCATGCCGCGGACCCAGTCCGAGGAAAAGAAGCAGGCGGTCCGCAGCCTCGGCGCGCGCCTGATCGAGGTGGACGCCGCCCCCTTCTCCAGCCCCAACCACTTCGTCCACTATTCGGGCCGCCTGGCCTCAGAGCTGGACGCGTCGGAACCGAACGGCGCCCTGTGGGCCAACCAGTTCGACAACGTCGCCAACCGCGAGGCCCACTATCGCACCACCGCCCCGGAAATCTGGGAGCAGACGGGCGGAGTGATCGACGCATTCGTCAGCGCAGTGGGATCGGGCGGCACCATCGCGGGCGTGTCGGCGTATCTGCGTGAAAGAAAGCCCGAGGTCCGCATCGCCCTGGCCGATCCGGCGGGCGCGGCGATGCACAGCTGGTTCACCCGCGGCGAGATGAAGGGCGAAGGCTCCTCGATCACCGAGGGCATCGGCGTGGCGCGCCTCACCGGCAACCTGGAAGGCTTCCGGCCCGACCACGCCTATCGCATCGAGGACGCCGAGTTTCTGCCCATCCTGTTCGACCTGGTGGAGCACGAGGGCCTGTCGCTGGGCGGCTCGGCGGGGGTCAACATCGCGGGCGCGGTGCGGCTGGCGCGCGAGCTCGGCCCCGGCAAGACGATCGTCACCTGCCTGTGCGACGGCGGCGCCCGCTATGCTGCAAAGCTGTTCAACCCGGACTTCCTGCGCGCGCGGGGCCTGCCGACGCCGCCCTGGGCCTAACGGCTCAACGCGCGGCCTGTTCGGCGATCCAGGCGTCCATGCGCCGGTCCAGCAGGTCCAGCGGCAGAGGGCCGTCCACCAGCAGGGCGTCGTGGAAGGTGCGAACATCGAAGCGGTCGCCCAGTGCGGTCTCCGCGCGCGTGCGGATGTTCCGCAGTCGGATTTCGCCGATCTTGTAGGCCGTGGCCTGGCCCGGCCAGCCGATGTAGCGCTGAAGCTCGGTCTCGATGTTGTGCGGGGCCAGGGCCGAGTTGTCGCGAAAGCAGGCGCGGGCCTGTTCGGTGCTCCAGCCCAGCCAATGCAGGCCGGTGTCGGCGACCAGGCGACAGGCGCGCCACATTTCGTAGGACAGGCGGCCGAACCGCTCATAGGGCGTGCGGTAGAAGCCCATCTCCTCGCCCAAGAACTCGGCGTAGAGCCCCCAGCCCTCGGTATAGGCGCTGACGTTGGCCTGGCGGCGGAAGTAGGGCTGGTCCTCCGCCTCCTGCTGCAGGGCGGTCTGGATGTGGTGCCCGGGCACGGCCTCGTGCAGCGTCAGGGCCGGCAGCTCATAGAGCGGTCGCTGATCCAGCCGCGAGGTGTTGACCATGTAGCCGCCGGCCACGCCATTGGCGATCGAGCCGGGATTGTAGCGGCCGGTGGTGTAGTTCTCCTCGATCTCGCGCGGCACCGGGCGGACGCCGTAGGGCAGGCGCGGCAGCACTCCAAACAGCGCCGGCAGGCCGTCGTCGGCGCGCTTGGCCATTTCCGAGGCCTTTTCCAGCAGATCCTTCCGGCTGGCGGCGTGGAACTGCGGGTCGGTGCGCAGAAAGCCGAGAAACCCTGCGAAGCCGCCGGGCCAGCCGGCGGCCTTCATCTCGGTCTCCATGCGCGCGCGGATGCGGGCGACCTCCGACAGACCGATCTGGTGGATCTGGTCGGGCGAGAGGTCGGTGGTGGTGTGGCCGGCCACCAGATGGGCGTATAGCGCCCTGCCGCCGGGGCGGTGGGCGAGACCCGGCGCATCCGGCGCCTTGGGCCGATAGTCGTCAGTCAGGAACGCCAGCCACTCGCGCCGGGCCTGCACCACGCCCGCGACGGCGGCCTGCGCCTCCTGCCTCAACCGCGCCTGCTCGGCCGCCGGGATGGTGGAGGGCAGGGCGGCGAAGGGCTGCAGCAGCGGCTCGTCGGCCTGCGTGATGGCCGCGTCGGTGCGCGCCAGGGCGATGGCGCTGTCCACCACCGAGGCGGGCTGCACAAGGCCGGTCTCCAGCCCACGCCGGGCGTTGTCGACCGCGTTCCGGTAGATGTCGGGGAATCCCCGGATGCGACGCACGAACGCCTCGGCTTCGGCCACGGAGGACAGCCGCGTGCTCTGGCCCATGTAAAGGGCCCAACTTCCGGGTCCGCCTTCGGAGTCGAACGATAGCCGTCCGGCGTCCAGCGGAACGCCGGCCAGGGCGTGTCGCAGGGTGTGCAGCAGGAACGCCTGATCGATGCGGCCCGCTTCGCTCAGGCTGTCGGGCGAAAGCGCCTCGAGGCGAGCCACGAAGGCCTGCATCGGCTGGACCTGCGCCAGATCAAAGGCGCGCGAAGTGTCGGGCAGGCGGCCCTGCGCCTCGACATCGCCCTCGGATCCCGCCGAAATCGGATCGACCGACTTCAGATAGGCCTCATAGTCCCGCACGATCGCGTCCAGCGCCGGATCGACCGGGGGGCGGACGGCCGAAGCCGTCTGCGAGGCCGCGACCGGGACCGCGCCGCCCGTCGCCAGCAGAACCGCCAAAGCCAGTTGCAGAGCCTTCATGATCGTTTCCCCGTTCGCGCGGGGGGACAGCACCCGAGGGCGAGGGCGTCGTCAAGAGCCGCCGGTCAGCCCGGGTCGCACCCGTCGAAGAAGCGCGACACCGCCGCTTTGGACCCCGTGTGCGGCGCATAGACCTCGCGCGCATCCCCTCGCCAGACGGCGATCCAGCCAACCGCGCGGAAGCGCTGAAACACCGGCTCGCGCAAGGCGACGTCCGACGCGATCAGCAGATCGCCGTCGCCTAGGCCGGACGGCTCCCTCATCGCCGGGAACCGCTCGGTGTCGCCGCCGGACTCCAGATGGATCATGCGGTCGGCGCCTTCCGCCAGAGCGGTCAGCGTCAAGGTTCCAGACCCGGCCACGCAATCCAGCCGCAGACGCAGGTCGTCACTGGTTTCGCGCCCGTAGGCCAGCGACAGGGCGTCCCCATCCCTGTGGTCGAACCAGTCGAAGCCCGGCGTCGGGGCCGGAGCGCCCCTGTCCGCAACAGCGTCCGGCGCGCGGGTCGCGGGCGTGGCGCAGGCGCCCAGCGCCAGCACGCCCAGCGTCACGATCGTCGGGCGCGCCGCAAAGGCCCGCCTCATCAACGCGATCCCGCGCAACGCTCGCCGAAGCGGCGCAGCAGGCCTTGAAACTCGGGTTCGGCGCGCACCTCCGTGCGGTGCTCGCCCGTCGCCACCGTCAGCTCGCCGCCCGCGACGAATGCGGCGAAGACGGGATGGTCGAGGCGCAAGGTCGTCTCCACCTTGCCGCCGCGCGCGGCCCGCACCTCCATCGCGCCCGCCGCCGTCCCCGCCGTCACGCGCGCGAAGCCGGCCTTGGCCTGAGGGTCATAGAGCGACAGGACCGCCATGCCCTCGCCGGGCGTGCACTCCAGCGTCGCCCTCAGTCGCGTGGTGTCCGGAACCTCATTGGCCAGCACGACCGAGCCGCCGCTCTCGTACAAGGACCAGACCCACCGGTCGGCCGGACGGGACTGGGCATGCACGGCGTCCGGCGCGGCGTTCAGGCCAAGCAGCAGGGCGGCCATGCAGAAGAGGACCGGCTTCATGCGAGCATCCGAAGTCAGGCGACCCGACCGCGCCCGCGCCGATCATCTCAGACGCGAGCGGAACCGCAATAGGACAGGAAGCCCCGCACGCCCCGGCGCTCGGCCGTCGTAGCGGTCAACACGGTTTCGCCGCCTTCGCCGCTGACGCGGATCGCGCCGCGACGCGCCAGATTCGCAAGATTGGAGTCGTTGATCGAGATGCGCGCCTCGTCCGCATCGCCGCCGCTCATCGGATCCATCGGCGCGGGCGTGGAGGCCATGGCGCGCGCGCCGACCGGCTGCACGTCGCCATAGACGACCGCCGTGCGATCGCCGGGCGAGCAGGTTATCATCAGCGCCAGCTGGTCGGAATCGGCCATGCCGTAGGCGAGCTTGGCCATCTCGCCCTCCTGCACCAGGTGCCACGCCATACCGGGCTGGGCGGGGGCGGACGCCTCCTGCGTCTGGGCGGTGAAGGCGACCAGACCGAGGGCGGCGACGGCGGGGATCAGGACCTTGAACATGGGGATGCGCTCGCGTTCCGGGGTATAACGCCGGTTCGCGCGGACGGTTCACGGCTCAGCTGACGCACGTCCAGGGTGTGGCGCCCCGGCATCGCCCTCAGAAGGGGCTGAAGCGCTCCACCAGGCTTTGGGCGGCCGGAGAAGCCTGGACCCGGCTGATGTCGCCGCGACCGCCGTAGGAGATGCGCGCTTCGGCGATCTGGGTGTGGGCGATGGTGTTGGCCGAGGAGATGTCTTCGGGCCGCACGATGCCGGCGACCGTCAGCTCGCGCACTTCGCGGTTGGTGCGGACCTCCTGGCGGCCCTGGATCACCAGATTGCCATTGGACAGCACGTCGGTGACCACCGCCGCGATGGTCAGCGACACCTTCTCCGAGCGGCTGACCGAGCCGGAGCCCGAGGCGTTCAGTTCGCCCTCGATGCCCACCAGGCGATTGGGATCAAAGGTGTCGGGGAAGAATTTGCCGAGGTTGGATTCGAAGCCCAGGAAGTTCGACACGCCCGCCGAGGCGTCGTTCGACCGCTGGCGTTGGGTCGAGTTCTGCGTCTGGGCGCGGTCGTCGATGTCGATGCGGACGGTCAGGATGTCGCCGATATGGCGCGCGCGCTGGTCGCCGAAGAAGGAACGGGCGCCGGTGCGCCACAGGCTGTTGGCGCTGGCGGGCGAGGCTTCCGAGCGCACGGCGCTGGCCGGCAGATAGGCCTGGCTGACCGGGACCAGGGCGGCCGGATAGCCGATGGGGGCCAGTTCCGGCCCCTTGACCGCCTCGATGGCGGTGGAGCAGGCGGCCAGCGGAGCGGCCGAGACGGCGAGGGCGGCGAAGAAGACGGCTTTGCGCATGGGAGAAATCCTCAGCGGGACGCGAACTGTTGAGCGGCGCCGGCGGCCACGGCCGTGCCCGGCCCGGTGGCGACCGCGTCGATGGTGCGGTTGGAGGTGGTGTTCAGGACGGCCACGGGCTCGCCGATGCGGGCGCTGCGCTGGGCCTTGCCCATGACGCTGAGCCGCACGCCGCCGACCTCGTAGGAGACACGAATCATGTCGTTGCGGGCGATCACCGGCTGGCCCGCCGCAGCGCTCGGCTGAGGCTGAGGCTGGAGCGACGCGGCGACGGGCGCGGGCTGAGACGCCTCGGCCGCGCTCTGGACGGCGGCGGCGCGACGCACGGCCACGCGGCGGAGACCTGTGGGGTTGGACCAGTCGAGACCCGCCTGCCGGGCCTGGGCCTGAAGCTGCCCGGCCTCCAGCACCACGGACGGGCCTTTGCGCTGGGCCACGACCACGTCGGAGGCCGCGCCCGCGCCGTCGAAGATGTCGCCCAGGGTGACCCGGCCGTCGGCGTCCAGGGGGTTCGGGCGAAGGGTGACCTCGCCGGCGAGGGCCGGCGCGCCGCAGGCGAGCACGGCGACGGCCGCAAGGAGCGTGTGCAGCTTGGTCATGATCCTAGTTCTTCACCTGGGCGGCGACGGACAGCATCTCGTCGGCGGTCGAGATGACCTTGGAGTTCATCTCATAGGCGCGCTGGGCCACGATCAAGGCGCTGATTTCCGATACGGCATCGACGTTGGACGCCTCGGTGTAGCCGTGCAGCAGAGAGCCGTAGCCGACATCGCCGGGCGTTCCGACGGTGGCCGGACCCGATGCGGCGGTCTCCAGCAGCAGGTTGTCGCCCACGGCCTCCAGCCCCGCCTCGTTGAAGAAGGTCGCGAGCTCCAGCTGCCCCACGGTGGTCGGCTCGGTCGCGCCGTCGGTGGTGACCTGCACCAGCCCGGACTTGGAGATGGTGATGTCCACCATGTCCTGCGGCACGGTGATGGCCGGCTCGATGGCGTAGCCGTCTTCGGTGACCAACTGGCCTTCCTGGTTGACCGCGAAGTTGCCGGCGCGGGTGTAGGCTGTCTCGCCCGAGGGCAGGGTGACCTGGAAATAGCCCTTGCCGTCGATGGCCAGGTCGTAGCGGCCGCCCGTCTGCGTCGGCGTGCCCTGTTCGGTGATGCGATACACCGAGCCGGCCTTGACGCCCGCGCCGATCTGGATGCCGGTCGGCACCACCGTGCCCTGGCTGGACGACTGCGCGCCCATGCGCTCGACGTTCTGGTACAGCAGGTCTTGGAACTCGGCCCGCTGCTTCTTGAAGCCCACCGTGTTCATGTTGGCGATGTTGTTGGAGATGACCTCCACGTTCAGCTGCTGGGCGGCCATGCCCGAGGCGGCGGTTCTGAGTGCGCGCATCTGTCAGGGTCCTTATGCGGCTCGGCCGAGGCGCTCGACGGCGCGGCGGCTGAGGTCGGTGGCGTTCTCGATCATCCGCGTCACGCTTTCGTAGGCGCGGCTGATCTCGACGAGATTGGTGATTTCGATCAGCGGATTGACGTTGGCCGCTTCCAGCATGCCCTGCTGGATGCGGGCGTCCGGCGCGTCCATCGTCTGGGCGTTGGAGGTGTTGCGGTACAGGCCCTCGCCGCCCTTCTCGAGCACGCCCAGCGCCTCGAAGCGCACCACCGACAGCCGCCCGGTGGTCTGGCCGTCCTGGGTGATGGTTCCGTCCGCGCCGACGGACACGGGCCCCAGCGCCGGGTTCAGCACGATCTCGCCGCCGTCGCCCAGCACCGGCGCGCCCGCCTTGGTGGTCAGCCGGCCTTCGGGGTCCAGGGTGAAGGCGCCGTCGCGGGTATAGGCCTCGCCGTTCGCCCCGTCGCCGACGGTGAAGAAGGCGCCTTCCCCGTCGATGGCGAAGTCCAGCGGCCGGCCGGTCTGCTGCATCGCGCCCTGGCCGAAGTCGCGGCCGACGCCCTTGTCCAGCACAAAGCTGACACCCGGCCTCACCTGGTCGTTGCGCGCGCGCTCGCCGACCTCGGTGCCCAGCATCAGCTGTTCGACCTTGAAGCCGGTGGTGTCCGCATTGGCGATGTTGTTGGCCACGATGTCGAGTTCGCGGCGCAGCGTCATCTGGCGGGACAGTCCGATGTAGGCGGCGTTTTCCAAGCGGGCGGCTCCTTCGCCCAGCCTTGTCGCAACCGCCGTGCCAACAGGGTTAATCCAACAATGGCGGGCTCTAGCCGGCGCCCGAGCCCGCGTCGCCCGGCAAAACCTGCCGCTTCTAAACGGCGCGTTAACCAAACGGGGACAGTGTTGCCGCGACATCCTGCGGGGCGAGTGCGGCCATGTTGAAGCTGGGCAAGAAAAAGAAGGACGCGGCTTCGGCCGACGCCAACCTGCCCGCCGTCACGGAAGGCGAAGGCGGCGAAGGCGCGCCCAAGAAGAAGAAACTGCCGCTGCTGTTCATCGCCATCCCGGTGGCGCTGGTCGTGCTGGGCGGCGGCGGGGCGGCGGCCATGATCCTGATGAAGCCCAAGCCCGCCGAGGCGCACGGCGAAGAGGCCAAGGACGGGCACGGTGAGGAAAAGGCCGAAAAGGGCCACGGCAAGGAAAAGAAGGAAGAAAAGGGCGGCCACGGTGGCGGCAAGGAAGGCGAGGCTGATCCCGCGCTCGGCAAGATCTCCGAGGGCCCGGACGGCGTGACCTTCTACACCCTGCCCAACATGGTGGCGAACATCCAGTCGCCGGACGGCCGGCCCACCTACCTCAAGCTGACTCTGACGCTGGAGATGAAGGACGCCGAGGTCGCGGCCCATCTGCAGGAAGAGACCCCGCGCATGCAGGACATGTTCCAGAGCTTCCTGCGCGAGCTGCGGCCCGAGGACCTGGCCGGATCCGCCGGATCCTATCAGATCCGCGCCGAGATCCTGCGCCGCGTCAACCTGCTGGCCGCGCCGGGCAAGGTCGACGCCGTTCTGATCGAAGAGATGCTGGTCCAGTAGCCCGATGACCGATCCCCTGGCCGATATGGACGCATTCGGCGCGCTGGGCGGCGACGCCGGCTCGACCATGGGCGAGCGCGTGCTGAACCAGGACGAGATCGACAGCCTGCTGGGCTTCGATCTCGGCGGCGATGACGGCGCTGGCCGGTCGGGCATTCGGGCCATCATCAACTCGACGCTGGTGTCCTATGAACGCCTGCCGATGCTGGAGATCGTGTTCGACCGCCTGGTGCGGCTGATGACCACGAGCTTGCGCAACTTCACCTCCGACAACGTCGAAGTCAGCCTGGACAACATCTCCTCGATCCGGTTCGGCGACTATCTGAACTCGATCCCGCTGCCGGCGATCCTGGCGGTGTTCAGGGCGGAAGAGCTGGACAACTACGGCCTGCTGACGGTCGATTCCAACCTGATCTATTCCATCGTCGACGTGCTGCTGGGCGGGCGGCGCGGCACGGCGGCGCTGCGGATCGAGGGCCGGCCCTACACCACCATCGAGCGGGTGCTGGTGCAGCGGATGGTCGAGGTGGTGCTGAACGACGCCCGTCAGGCGTTCGAGCCGCTGACCCCCGTCCACTTCAACTTGGACCGGCTGGAGACCAATCCGCGCTTCGCCGCCATCGCGCGGCCGGCCAACGCCGCCATCCTGATCAAGCTGCGGATCGACATGGAGGATCGCGGCGGCCGTATCGAACTGCTGCTGCCCTATGCGACGCTGGAGCCGATCCGGAAGATGCTGCTGCAGCAGTTCATGGGCGAGAAGTTCGGCCGCGACAACATCTGGGAAGGCCACCTCGCCACCGAGCTATGGACCACCGAGACGGAGGTCCGGGCGGTCTTGGACGAGCAGCAGGCGCCGCTCAGCACCGTGCTGGACTTCAAGGTGGGCGACACCCTGATGCTGAACGCGACCCCTGACAGCGAGGTGTCGATCCGCGCCGGCTCCATCCCCCTGACCACCGGCCGCATGGGCCGCAAGGGCCAGAACATCGCCATCCGCGTCGAGGCGCCGATCAGCGTCGAAGCCGCGCAAAGCATGAGGAGCAGGGCATGACCGGGGTCATCATGGACGGCGTGCTGATGCTGCTGCTGGTCGCGGCGGTCGGCTACGGCGTCAAGCTGGAACGCAAGCTGACGGCCCTGCGGGCGGGGCAACTGGCGTTCGCCTCCGCCGTGACCGAGCTGAACTCGGCCGCAAGCCGCGCCGAGGCCGCGCTCGCGACCCTGCGGGCGTCCGGCCAGGAGACCGATCTGCTGCACGACCGCATCATCAAGGCGCGCGAGGTGAAGGCGCAGCTGGAGACGCTGATCGCCCGCGCGCCGACGGCTTCCATTGCGACGCGGATCGAGGAGCGCCCGGCCGCCGGCGCTGAGACCGCGACCCCGGTCGCCGCCTCGGTCGAAGACGACGACCGCGCCCGCCGCATGGCCGCCCTGGCCGAGCGAATTCAGGGCCTCGCGGGCCTGGCCACCAGCCGCCGGGCCGCCGCGGCGCCGGAGCAGAACCCGGGGGCCGGCAACGTCGCCGCCATTCTGCAGGCGATGACCGCTAACCAAACCGCCAAACAAAGCCTCAACGCCGCCCGGCGTAGCCTCGACGACGACCTGTTCGCCGCCTGACCCATTTTTCCGCCCCCTGCTTCGCCGCCCGGCGAAGCGGCTTGAGGGCGTCGTGAGACCGAAGCCATGGCCCGTCTGCCCCGCCTGCTGCCCCTGATCGCCATCGCCATCGGCGGGGTGGTCGCCGTGCGCGCGGTGGGCGTGGCGCCCGAGCTGTTCAGCGGCGCCAAGGCCTGGGCCGAAGAGGCCGCGCCCGCCGGCGCCGCCGCGCCCAAGCCCACGCAGGCCGCCTGCGCCCTGTCGCCGGACCAGCTGGCCCAGCAGGCGGGCATCTCGCCGGCCGAGCTGAAGATCATCCAGTCGCTGTCGGCCCGCCGCACCGAGCTGGATGCGCGCGACCAGGACTTCGCCACCACCCTGCCGCTGATGGTCGCCGCCGAACAGAAGATCGACGCCAAGGTCAAGGCGCTGGAGGCGCTGAAGGCCGAGATGAAGGGCTTGCTGGGCCAGGTGGACGAGCGAGAAAAGGCCGAGATCGACCGGCTGGTGCAGGTCTATTCCGCCATGCGTCCGAAAGAGGCGGCGCCGGTGCTGGCCTCGTTGGAGGACCGGGTGCGCCTGCCTGTCGCCGCCGCCATGCGCCCGCGCACCCTGGCCGCCGTGATGGCCCAGATGACACCGGCCCAGGCCAAGGAACTGACCGAGAAGCTGGCCGCCCGCTTCCAGGC
>JAEYAO010000001.1 GCA_023456105.1 Pseudomonadota bacterium
ATGCGCCGCTTCGCCCGCTCCCGCGCCGGCGCGGGGCCGAGGTCGCCCAGCAGACGCGCCTGGGGCGAGAAGGGATCGGCGCCCTCCGGTCCCGCCAGCACCCTGGCCGTCAGAACGCCGCGCCACAGGACATCGCCGTCGGGAGCGACGGAGAAGGCCTCGTCAGGCTCGGCCGCCAGCCCGCCCAGCCGCCGCGCGACCTCGGGCGCCACCGCGCGGATCGCCGCCTGGCGCAGGGCGCGATCCTCCAGCGCCGATGCGCCCTTTTCGGCCGAGAAGCGCACGCCCTGAAGCTGGCCCACCACCTGGCCTTCGACCGTGACTTCGCCGTCGTCGGCGACGCCCGCCAGCGTGTCCTCGCGCACGTTCAGCGCCCGCATCAGGGCGGTGGTGCGCCGGTCCACGAAGCGCGCGGTCAGCCGCTCGTGCAGCACGTCCGACAGCCGGTCCTCCAGCGCGCGGGTCCGCTCGCGCCAGTGCGCGGCGTCGTGCAGCCAGTCGGGCCGATTGGCGATGTAGGACAGGGTGCGCACGCCCGACAGGCGCGCCGACAACTGGTCGATCTGGCCGTCGTCCCGATCCACGTCGTTGAAGCGCGGCGCGATCCAGTCCTCGGTCAGCCGCCCGCGCTTGCTCGTCAGCGCCTCGAACACGTCCTTGGCCAGTCGCGCGTGCTCGTCCAGCGTGGTCTTCTGGAAGTCGGGCAGCTGGCACGCCTCCCACAGGCGCATGATGGCGCCGCGCGAGCGGCCGATGCGCGCCACCGCCTCGTCCTTGATCAGGCGGCGCAACAGGGTCTCGTCCAGCGCTTCGGCCGTCAGCTGAAGTCCCGAGCGCTGGGGCGTAACCACCAGGGACCGCAGGAGGTCGGGCAGGTTGTCGAAATCCAGCCGGGCGTTGCGCCACTCGGCCGCCTCGACGGAATCGAAGCGGTGCTCGACCACCTGTTCGACCAGGTCGTCGTCCAGCTCCTCGGCCTCGGCGGTGACGCCGAAGGTGCCGTTCCTCAGGTGACGGCCGGCGCGGCCCGCGATCTGGCCGATCTCATGGGCGTGCAGCCAGCGGGTGCGCCGCCCGTCGAACTTGCGAAGGCCCGCGAACGCCACATGGTCCACGTCCATGTTCAGGCCCATGCCGATGGCGTCCGTCGCCACCAGGAAGTCCACCTCGCCAGATTGATACAGCGCCACTTGGGCGTTGCGGGTTCGCGGGCTGAGCGATCCCATGACCACCGCCGCCCCGCCCCTCTGGCGGCGGATCAGTTCGGCGATGGCGTAGACTCGGTCGGTCGAGAAGGCGACAATCGCCGAGCGCGGCGGCAGGCGCGTCAGCTTCTTGGAGCCGGCGTAGGACAGGGTCGACAGGCGGTCGCGCGTGACGATCTCCACCTCCGGGACCAGGCGGCGGATCAGCGGCTCGGTGGTTCCCGCGCCCAGGAACATGGTCTCCATCCGCCCGCGCGCATGCAGCAGCCGCTGGGTGAAGACGTGGCCGCGCTCCGGGTCGGCGACCAGCTGGATCTCGTCGACCGCCAGGAACTCGACCGAGCGCTCCATCGGCATGGCCTCGACCGTGCAGACGAAGTAGTGCGGCCGGTCCGGAACGATCTTCTCCTCGCCGGTGATCAGGGCGACGGCGGCGGCGCCCCTCTGCTTCACGATCCGCTCATAGATCTCGCGGGCCAGAAGGCGCAGCGGCAGGCCGATCATGCCCGAGGCGTGACCCATCATCCGCTCGACCGCCAGGTGGGTCTTGCCGGTGTTGGTGGGCCCCAGGACCGCGGTGACGCGGGACGGGGCCATGCCTGTCGAGCGATCGCTCATGATGATCTCAAGGTGGCGACGGCGAAGAGGTTCCTCAAGTCTCGTGGTCGCTCTCAAGGCGCGGCAGGCCCAGCAGCACGGCGGCTCGCACCAGGCTGGGCAGGTGCGGCGCCTGCATCTTGTCCATCACGCGTGCACGAAAGACCTCGACGGTGCGGGGACTGATCTCCAGCCCTTGGGCGATCTCCTTGCTGGACCGCCCGTGGATGAGACCGTCGAAGACTTGGCGCTCGCGCGGGGTCAGCGCCGCCAATTGCTGCCGGGCCAGGCGCGGTCCGGCCGGCGTCGCGCGCCGCCAGCGAGCGAAGGCAGTCGTTCACTGCTTGCAGCATCCGACCGACGCTGAAGGGCCGCTCGATCAGATCGACGGCGCCCGCCTTCATCAGGGCGACGGCCTTTTCGACAGTGACCTCGCCGCTCACGACCGTCACCGGCCAGGCGTCGTCATGTCTGTCGATCACGCGCCTGATCAGGTCCACGCCGTCCAGGTCGGGCAGAACGGCCTCCGTCAGCACGCAGGCCGTCGCATCGTCCGGCGTGTTGTTCAGAAAGTCGCCCGCCGTGGCGAAGCCTCGCGCCCGCACTCCATGGGCCCGCAGCAGGCCGATCAGCGCGATCCGCGCATCGACGTCGGCGTCGATGATGAAGACGGAATGGCTGGAGGCGCGCACCCAGGGGTCGGCGGGGGCGGCGGGGCGTGGATCGCTGGCGACGGTGGGCGACAGGGACAAGCGCGTGGTCTTTCAGCCGACGGATGTCGGGTGATCCAGTCTGTTCCCCATCACGCCGGGGGACAAGGCGCGTCGCCGCGTTTGGAGACGGCAACGGTTCGCTAGGTATTTCTACGTATCGTCGTCTTCATGAAGAATATGAAGCCTTAACGGCATCTGGTTCGAGAACTTCAAGGGCGGGGATGGGGACCTTGCCGGAGCGTCGCAGGCCATGCCCGCACGATGTCCGCCGGAGAGCCCCGCCTGTGAGGTTCAGCGTCAAACTGTAGCGCCTGCAGAAGGCAGCGTAAGGGGAAGCTTGCTCGTGAATATCCTGGCCAACCTGCCCGTTGGGCGGAAACTGTTTATCGCCTTCGCGGTGGTGCTGGGCGCCATCGCCATCATGGGCGTGTCGGTCGCCTACAATCTGTTTGCGCTGAGCAAGGTCGGGGATGAGCGCCAGCTCGCCAACGCCGCCAATCGGGCGGTCGGGATAGCGGAGTTCCGCTTGGCCAAGCAGGAGAATGCGCTGCGCGGCTTCCTGCTGTCGAACAACCCCTACTACCTGGAGCGGCTGGACGGGCATCGCGCCGAGTTCAAGAAGGCCCTGGAAGAAGTCCGAAAGGACTCCGGCGACTCGCGCGTCGCGGATGCCGACCGGGCGGAGAAGGCGGCTGACGACTGGTACCAGAACGTCCGCACTCTGGCGGTGACCCTGTCCCGCGATCCGGCTCGCCGGGAAGAGGCGCGCGGCCTGGTGGCGCCGGACGGCGTCGCCGACAAGTACATCGCGCCGATCGAAGAGGCGGTCGAGGCCATCAAGAGCAAGACCGAAGTCGACCTCGCCGCGATCCGCAAGGCGCAGGACGATCAATCCCGCGCGGCCCTGATCGGCCTTGTTGTCGGCCTGGCCGCGGCCTGCCTGATCGCCTTGCTGGCGGGCTGGGCCCTGACGCGCGCCATCGTGCGCCCGGTCTTCGAGATGATCGGCCACATGCGCAAGCTGATGGGCGGGGACACCGCCATCGAGGTGGCCGGCGCGCAACGCAAGGACGAGTTCGGCCAGATGGGCCAGGCCGTTCTGGCCTTCCGCGACGCGGCGATCGAGAAGAAGCGGGTCGAAGCCGAGGCCCTGTCGCAGCGCTCGCTGTCCGAGCAGGAGCGCGCCGCCAACGAGGCCGAAAAGGCCCGGATCGCCGAAGAGGACCGCGTGGCCCTGGGCGGCCTGGCCGCCGGCCTTTCGGCCATGGCCGAGGGCGACCTGACGCATCGCATGACGGTGGAGGTCGCACCCCGCGCCGAACAGCTCAAGGCCGACTTCAACTCGGCCATCGCCCAGCTGCAGCAGGCGGTCGCCGTGGTCGTCCAGAACGTGGCGGGCATCCGCTCGGGCGCCGGCGAGATCAGCCAGGCTTCGGACGACCTGTCGCGCCGCACCGAGCAGCAGGCCGCCAGCCTGGAGGAGACCGCCGCAGCGCTGGATCAGATCACCGCCACGGTGAACAAGACGGCCTCGGGCGCCAAGCAGGCCTCCGACGTGGTCCAGGCCGCCCGCGGCGATGCGGAGACCAGCGGCAATGTGGTGCGCGACGCCGTCGCCGCCATGACCGCGATCGAGTCCTCCTCGGCCCAGATCAGCCAGATCATCGGCGTCATCGACGAGATCGCCTTCCAGACCAACCTGCTGGCCCTGAACGCCGGCGTCGAGGCCGCGCGCGCGGGCGATGCGGGTCGCGGCTTTGCGGTCGTCGCCTCCGAAGTGCGGGCCCTGGCCCAGCGCTCGGCGGAAGCGGCCAAGGAGATCAAGACGCTGATCTCGGCCTCGACCGGTCAGGTCGATCAGGGCGTCAAGCTGGTGGGCCAGACCGGCCAGTCGCTGCAACGCATCGTGGACCGCGTGGCCGAGATCGACAGCTTGGTGTCCGAGATCGCCGCCTCCGCCAGCGAGCAGGCGACGGGCCTTCAGCAGGTCAACACGGCTGTGAACCAGATGGACCAGGTGACCCAGCAGAACGCCGCCATGGTCGAGCAGTCCACCGCCGCCAGCCATTCGCTGGCGCAGGAAGCCGACGCGCTGCAGGCCTCCGTCGCCCGCTTCCGGATCGGCCAGACGCAGACCGCCGCCTATGCCCCGTCGCGCCCGCCGGCCCGCCCGGCCGCGTCCAAGCCCGAAGGCCACATGGCGCGGGCGGTGAAGACCATCAACCGCGGCGTCACCGCTCTGAAGCCGCAATCCCAGATCGCGTCCCAGGCGGTCGAGGACGGATGGGAGGAGTTCTGATGACGGCGGTCCTGACCCTCGCTCCGGTGCTGGACCTGCGCGCCGCCGAACCGCTGAAGGCGGAGCTTCTGAGCCGTCGCGGCGAGGCTCTGGCGCTGGACGCCTCGGGCGTGGACCGGCTCGGCGGCCTGTGCCTTCAGGTCCTGTTGTCGGCCCGCAAGACCTGGGCGGCGGATGGTCAGCCGTTCACCGTCCGGGCCGCCTCCGACGCCTTCGCGGCTCAGTGGGAGGCGTTCGGCGCCTCCGCCCTTTCACCGATCGAGGGAGCCCTCGCGTGACAAAGACCGTTTTGACCGTCGACGATTCCCGCACCATGCGCGACATGCTGCTGCTGGCGCTGGAAGGGGCCGGCTACACCGTGATCCAGGCGGTGGACGGCGTGGACGGGCTGGAGACGCTGGCGGCCAAGGGCGCCGACGTCGTCATCACCGACATCAACATGCCACGCATGGACGGCTTCGGCTTCATCGAGGGCATGCGCGCGAACCCGGATCACCGCACGACGCCGGTTCTGGTGCTGACCACCGAAAGCGACGCCGAAAAGAAGCAGCGCGCCCGCGCCGCCGGAGCCACTGGCTGGATCGTCAAGCCGTTCGATCCCGTCAAGCTGGTGGACGCCGTCCGCCGCGTGGCCGCTTAAGTTCGAACAGGAAGGCCGGTTCTCCCCGCCATGGACGCTTTCGAAGCCATCAAGGCGACCTTCTTCCAGGAATGCGACGAACTGCTCGCGGACTTGGAAGGCAAGCTGCTGGTGCTTGAATCGGGTCAGACCGACAGCGAGACGATCAACGCCGTCTTCCGCGCCGTGCACTCGGTCAAGGGCGGAGCGGGGGCGTTCGGGCTGGAGGACTTGGTCCGTTTCGCCCACGTCTTCGAGACGCTGCTGGACGAGCTACGCGCGGGCCGCAAGCCGTGCGACGCGGTGACAGTGAAGACCCTGCTGCGCGCCTCCGACGTGCTGGCCGACCACGTTCAGGCCGCGCAGGGCCTGAAGCCGCCGGTCGATCGCACGCGCTCGGCCGCCCTGGTCGTCGAACTGGAGACCCTTACCCACGGCGGCGCCGCTCCGGTCGTGGTCGAAGAGGAAGAGGACGACTTCGGCTTCACGCCAATGGCGTTCGACCTCGGCGCCTTTGATCCCGCTCCCATCGGCGACCTGCCGCCTCTGGATGTCGCGACCGAGACGGAGCCCGGCGGCTGGCGCATCGTGTTCAGGCCCCACGGCCGCATGTACGGCAGCGCCAACGAGACGGCGATCCTGCTGCGCGAACTCGGCCGGCTGGGTCCCGTGGCCGTGTCGCTGGATGAGACCGATCTGCCGGCGCTGGACGGACTGGCCGCCGAAGAGGGCTACCTGACCTGGACGATCGAGCTAGGCGCGGTGGTGTCCGAAGACGCGGTGCGCGAGGTGTTCGATTTTGTCGAGGCCGACTGCGAGCTCAGCATCGTTCCGCTCGGCGTCGCGGGGGAAGCCGGACCTTCGGCGCTGGACGACAACAGCAGCGACGCCGCCGTCCTCGCTCAGGCGTCCGCGCCCGACCTCGACATCGCCGCTCTGTTGGCCAGGGTGCAGACGCAGGCCGAGCCGGTTGCGCCCATCGCCCCCACGCCCCTAGCGCCGACGCCCATCGCCCCTTTGGCCCCCATGGCGCCCGTCGCTCCGGTGGCTCCGGTGCAGGTCGTTCCGCCGACCGCGCCCGCGCCCCAACCCGCAGCGCCGACCGCGCCGGCGCCCGTCACCATCCGCGTTGACCTGGACCGGGTGGACCGGCTGATCAATGTGGTCGGCGAACTGGTGATCCAGCAGGCCATGCTGGCCCAGCGCGTGGCAGAGAGCGGCCTGGCGCGCTCATCCAACATCGCGCTCGGCATGGAGGACCTCGAGCTTCTGACGCGCGAGATCCAGGACAGCGTCATGGCCATCCGCGCCCAGCCGGTGAAATCGGTGTTCCAGCGTATGCCGCGCCTGGTCCGCGAAGTCGCCGACATGACCGGCAAGCAGGTCCGACTGGTCACCGCCGGCGAGGACACCGAGGTCGACAAGACCGTGGTCGAGCGCCTGGCCGAACCCATCACCCACATGCTGCGCAACGCCATCGACCACGGGCTTGAAAGCCCGGAGGATCGCGTCGCCGCCGGCAAGTCCGCCGAAGGAACCGTGCGGCTCGCCGCCCTGCACCGCTCGGGCCGCATCGTCATCGAGATCGCCGACGACGGAAAGGGCATCAACCGTGAACGCGTGCGCAGGATCGCCGTGGACAAGGGTCTGATCCCCGAAGACGCCTCTCTGTCGGACGAAGAGATCGACAACCTGATCTTCCTGCCCGGCTTCTCGACCGCTGCGGTGGTGTCGGACATCTCGGGCCGCGGCGTCGGCATGGACGTGGTCAAGCGCTCGATCCAGGCGCTGGGCGGCCGCATCTCGATCGCCTCCAATCCGGGCAAGGGCTCGACCTTCACCCTCAGCCTGCCGCTGACGCTGGCGGTCTTGGACGGCATGGTGCTGGGCGCGGCCGAGCAGACCCTGATCGCGCCCTTGTCGGCCATCGTCGAAAGCCTGACGCCGCGCGAGCAGGACATCCACTACGTCGGCGGGGTCGATCCGGTGATCCGCTTCCGCGAGCGCTTCGTGCCGCTGGTGGACGTGGCCATGGCCATGGGCTTCCGCGAGCAGCCGATGGTTCCCTCCGAGGGAATCGCCATGATCGTCGAGACCGAGTCCGGCCAGCCCGCCGCGCTGCTGGTGGACGCCATCCAGGGCCAGCGTCAGGTGGTCATCAAGAGCCTTGAGACCAACTACCAGCCGGTGGACGGCGTCGCCGCCGCCACCATCCTGGGCGACGGCCGCGTCGCCCTGATCCTCGACATCGACGCCCTTGTGGCCGCCAAGCGCCGCAGGATCCCGACCCGCCAAGACCTCAAGCTCGCGAGCTGATCCCCATGACCGAATCCGCCGCTTCCCAACGCGAACTGATCGCCTTCCGCATCGGCCGCCAGGAGTTCTGCGTCGACATCATGTCGGTGCGGGAGATCCGGGGCTGGACGCCCGCCACGCCGCTTCCGCGCTCGCCGGGCTACATGAAGGGCGTGATCAACCTGCGCGGCACGGTGCTGCCGATCATCGACCTGGGCGCCCGCTTCGGTCTGGAAACGTCCGAGCCGACCGCCCGCCACGTCATCATGGTGGCCAACATCGGCGGCCGCACCGTGGGCCTGCTGGTGGACGCCGTGTCCGACATCATCCAGATGACCGAGGGCGACGTGCAGGCCACGCCGGACATCGCCTCGGATCAGGTCAAGACGTTCGTGAAGGGCATCTTCGCGGTGGACGGCCGCATGATCAGCCTGATCGAGCTGGACCGCATCCTGCCCGAGCGCGAGGCCGAAGCCGCATGACCTCGGCCGCCGGGCGCGCGCCTCTGGTCGAAGGCGAGTTCGTCTTCACCGCCGAGGACTTCCGCCACATCGCCTCCATGCTGCACGCCCACTCCGGCATCGCGCTGAGCGAGGGCAAGGCCGCGCTGGTCTATTCGCGCCTGGCCAAGCGGCTGCGGGTGCTGGGCCTGCGCAGCTTCCGCGAATACTGCGCCCTGGTCGAATGCGCGGACGGGGTGGACGAGCGCCAGGCCATGACGGCGGCCCTGACCACCAACGTCACCCGCTTCTATCGCGAGCCGCACCACTTCGACGACCTGCGCGACCGGGTGATGCCGGCGCTGGCCGCGCGCGCGCGGGCCGGCGGGCGGGTGCGCCTGTGGTCGGCCGCCTGCTCCAACGGGCAGGAGCCCTATTCCATGGCGCTGACGGTGCTGTCGGTCCTGCCGGAGGCGGCGGAGCTGGACGTGCGCATCCTGGCGACCGACATCGACCCCAACATGGTCGCGCAGGGCCACGCCGGCGTCTATTCCGAGGATCTGCTGGAGCCGGCGCCCGCCACCCTGTGGCGCAAGCATTTCGACCGGGCGAACGAGCGCGGCGCTTGGAGCGCCGGCGATCAGCTGCGCCGCCTGGTGTCGTTCCGCGAACTGAACCTGATCGGCGACTGGCCGATGCGCGGCAAGTTCGACGTGATCTTCTGCCGCAACGTCGTGATCTATTTCGACGACGCCACGCAGGAGCGGGTGTGGAGCCGCTTCACCCCGCTGATGACGCCGGGCGCGACCCTCTACATCGGCCATTCCGAGCGGGTGTCCGGTCCGGCCTCGGCGCAGCTGCAGACCTGCGGCCTGACGACCTACAAGACGGCGGGTTCGCTGTGAGCGCGCCCGTCCGCGTCGTCGTCGTCGACGACAGCCTGACCATGCGCGGCCTGATCTCGGCCGTCCTGAATCGCGACCCCGAGATCGAGGTGGTCGGAACCGCCGCCGATCCGATCGAGGCCCGCGCCGCCATCAAGGCCCTGAACCCCGACGTCATCACCCTGGACGTCGAGATGCCCAACATGAACGGGCTGGAGTTCCTGGAGAAGATCATGCGGCTGCGGCCCATGCCGGTGGTCATGGTCTCGACTCTGACGGCGGCCGGCACGGACGTGACCCTGGCGGCGCTGGAGATCGGGGCGGTGGACGCGGTGGCGAAGCCCGCCTCCGCCACGCCCGAGGCGTTCGGCGAGCTGGCGGCCAAGGTCAAGGCTGCGGCCCGCTCGCGCGTGCGTCCGCGCGGCGAGCATGCAACGGCGACGGCGCCCATCGGCTATCAGCCGGATCCGCGCGGCGTCCTGGCCATGGGCGCCTCGACCGGCGGGGTGGAGGCGCTGCTGACGGTGCTGAGCGGCTTTCCCGCCAACTGCCCCGCCACGGTCATCACCCAGCACATGCCGGCCACCTTCACCAAGAGCTTCGCCGCACGCCTCGACAAGGTCTGCGCCCCCAGGGTGACCGAAGCCGAGGACGGCGCGCCCGTCATACCCGGCCATATCTACATCGCGCCGGGCGGAGAGGCGCACCTGGAGGTCTCCGGCGGCTCCCAGCCGCGCTGCCGCCTGTCGCCCACCGATCCCGTCAACGGTCACCGCCCTTCGGTGGATGTCCTGTTCCGCTCGGTCGCCGTGCTGAAGCGGCCGATGACGGGCGTGATCCTGACCGGCATGGGCAAGGACGGCGCACAGGGCCTCTTGGCGATGCGCCAGGCCGGCGCCCGCACCCTAGGCCAGGACGAGGCCACCTCCGTGGTCTACGGCATGCCCCGCGCCGCGCAGGAGATCGGCGCGGTGGAGCGCCAGCTGCCTCTGCACCGCCTGACCCCCGCCATTCTCGACGCCTGCGCCGCCTCCGCGCAGAGCCCCGCCTCAAGGACCGCGTAGATGCCCGCCGCCTCCGCCATCAGCGTTCTGGTCGTCGACGACCAGATGACCATGCGTTCGCTGGTCCGCACCAGCCTTCAGCAGATCGGCATGCGCGACATCCGCGAGGCCGCCGACGGCGAGGCGGGCCTGCGCGAGATCGTGACCAAGCCGGCCCACCTGGTGATCTCGGACTTCAACATGCCGAACCTCGACGGTCTGGGCCTGCTGCGGGCCATCCGCGCCCATCCGCCGACATCCAAGACCGCCTTCATCATGCTGACCGGCCGCGCCGACCGCGAGCTGGTGCAGCGCGCGGTGCAGTTCGGCGTCAACAACTACCTGGTCAAGCCGTTCACCGTGCAGCAGCTGAAGGACAAGCTGGAAGCCGTGTTCGGGCCTCTGACATGATCGCCGCCGCCGATCCGCTGGAGCGCCGCGTCCACGTCGGTCAGGGCGAGCACTACGTCACCGACGACCCGCATGTGATGCTCAGCACCATTCTGGGCTCGTGCGTGGCCATGTGCCTGCGCGATCCGGGGGCGGGGATCGGCGGCATGAACCACTTCCTTTTGCCGGAAGGCGAAGGAGCGGGCACCGACGCGGGCCGCCGCTACGGCGCCTACGCCATGGAGCTGTTGATCAACGACGTGCTGAAGCGCGGCGGCCGACGCGACCGGCTGGAGGCCAAGCTGTCCGGCGGCGGGCGCATGTTCGACTCCCTACGCGACGTAGGCCGCGCCAACGCCGACTTCGCAGAGCGTTTCCTGCGCGACGAGGGCATTTCGGTGGTCGGCGGCAGCCTGCGTGGCGAGGGCGGTCGGCGTCTGCACTACTGGCCGGTGTCGGGCCGGGCCCTGCAGCACACGGTGTCGGACGCCGCCGCGCCCCGGCCCGCGCCGCCTCCGCCGCCGCCCGCCGACACCGGCGCGCTGGAGCTGTTCTGATGCCGGCCGCCGATCCCGCCCTGCTGGACGCCGTCGCCGACGAACTGGAGGACCTCCGCGCGGGCGTGGACGCCATCTCTCATCTGCTCGGCGACCTTGTCCGCCGCGTGCCGCCGGCCGAGCGGCTGGAGGTGATGTCGGACGCCCAGCGACTGGACGAGATCACCCAGCGTCTTCAGGCCCTGTCCGGCCTCGCCCGCGCCGTCGCCGCAGGCGAGCCGCCGGAGCTGGCCGTGGCGGCCATCCCGTTGTCCGACATGGCCCAGCGTCTGCGCCCCGCCGTTCGCCGTCAGGCCGATGACGCCGCGCCCGATTCAGCCGCTTCCGGCGACCTGCAACTTTTTTGACCGAGAACGGCCATGTCCCGGCCCGCACCCTCCGACCGCATCAACCTCAGCCACTCCAGCGTGCTGCTGATCGACGACAACCAGCAGGCGCTGGACATGCTGAGTTCGATCTTCCACGGCTTCGGGGTCAAGGAGCAGATCAAGTGCGGCTCGGCCTCCGAGGGCGCGCAGATCCTGCGCCGCCGGCCCGTCGACCTGATCTTGGTGGATTGCGTCATGCCGGACATGGACGGCTATGACTTCATCACCTGGCTGCGGCGCGAGACGCCCGAGCCGATGCGCTACACCCCCGTGGTCATGCTGACCGGCCACGCGGCCCAGTCGCGCGTGCACAAGAGCCGGGACTGCGGCGCCAGCTTCGTGGTCGCCAAGCCGCTGACGCCCGCCGTGTTGCTTCAGCGCATCCTGTGGCTGGGCCGTGACGAACGCGAGTTCGTGGACTGCGACACCTACTGCGGCCCGGACCGCCGCGTGCGCAACGCCGGTCCCCCCGCCGGCATGGACGGCCGCCGCGCCGGGGATCTCAGCGGTGAACTCGGCGAGGCGGTGGAGGCCAACATGGACCAGTCGGACATCGACATGCTGATGAGACCCACGCGGGTGGCCCTGTGAGCGCGTCCCGCCCGCCCAAGATGGTGCGCGTGCGCTCCAGCCTGTCTCGCCAGATGGCCTCGACCGAGGGTGGCCGCACCGTGGGCGAGGCCGAGCGCATGGCCAACACCGCCCTGGCCGCCCAGCGGGATCAGGCGCTGCGCACCCTGGCCGCCACCGTGCAGCGGCTGGACGCCCTCTGCGCCGCGGGCGCGCCCGGTACGGAGCCGCAGGTCTACGCCCTCGGCACGGCGCTTCTGGATATCGCAGGCTTCATCGACATCGGTCCCTTCTACGAGGCGGCCTATAGCCTGTGCGACATCTCGGACCGCATGACCGAGCGCGGCGCCTGGTCCTGGCCGGCCGTTGCGGTGCACGCCCGCGCCCTGACGCTGATCCTGGCCGAGGGCTGCCGCGTCAGCGAAGCCAGCGCCCAGCTGCTCGCCGGCCTCCGCGCCGTATCCGCCCACGTCGCCGAGAGTTAACGCCGCTCCGGACTTAGCGGAACACGAGAGAAACGAATCAGGACCGAATCGGCCACATCGCGCGGTTCCGTCCCTGTTCACCGCCATATGGTGTAGGTTAAGCCGCCTTAACCACAAGGCTGAGCCGGAAAGCGCTTTTCTGCGGCGCCTCTTCCCCGAACGCTCCCGACCCGCTACGTGGACGCCCCGTGGCCCCGTAGCTCAGCTGCATAGAGCAAGGCTTTCCTAAAGCCGAGGTCGGAGGTTGGAGTCCTCCCGGGGTCGCCATTAGGTCGGCATGCTGAAGCCGAGGAACGCTGCGGCCGGGCGAGGGGAACCGCAGCGTACGACGGAATGGCTCCGCCGCGTGTCGCGGAAGGCGACGAGATCAGGTGCGCTATCTCAGCGCAAAGCGGGCGAACTCACGTCAGTCTGGATGTCGCCTAGGCTGCGGCCGTCGCGATGAACCAGCATGGCGTGGGTGATGGAGCTGTCGGACAGCACATGGATGCGCGCGAGCGCCAGAGCGTCGGCGTCATCGACTCCCTCCAAACCTTCTTCGGTCCTGACGCCGTGGCGGACGAGGTGCAGTCGATAGTCAGTCATGCAAAACGGCTAGGCTTCTCAACCTGACCGTTGCTGACAGCGACCCTGCGTCCGGATGGACGAGGCGGAACAGGACATCCTGCACCTGGACGCCCCGTCGACGCACTTCAGCCCATCGTGCTCGACAGGGCCGCCTGAACGCGCGAGGGGTGCCCCGCACCGCCCATCGTCTTCGAGGACCCGCATGACCGACCGCATCGCCTGCGCCGCGCTTCGCGCCCGCGTCACGGACGCCGACACCGCCGCCGGCCTGATCCAGCCCGGCGAGACGGTCGCAACCAGCGGCTTCACCGGTTCGGGCTACCCCAAGGCCGTGCCGCAGGCGCTGGCCCGGCGCATGGCGGCCGATGGCGCCGCCGGACGGCCCTTTCGCGTCAATCTCTGGACCGGCGCCTCGACGGGGCCGGAACTGGACGGCGCCTTGGCCGCGGTCGACGGCGTCGCCCAGCGCCTGCCCTACAGCTCGGATCCCGTCGCGCGGGAGAAGATCAACCGAGGCGAGATCGACTATCTCGACATGCACCTCAGCCAGGTGGCTCCCATGGCCTGGGAGGGCGTGTTGGGGACGCTCGACACCGCCATCATCGAGGTCGTCGGGGTGCGCGCCGACGGCTCGCTGATCCCTTCGTCCTCGGTCGGCAACAACAAGACCTGGCTGGACCGAGCCCGGCGGGTGATCCTGGAGGTCAACCGCTGGCAGAACCCGGCGCTGGAGGGGATGCACGACATCTACTACGGCACGCGCCTGCCGCCGGAGCGTGTGCCCATCCCGCTGGTGCGGCCGGACGATCGCATCGGCACGCCCTATTTCGCCTGCGATCCCGACAAGGTGGTCGCGGTGGTCGAGACCGACGCCCCCGACCGGAACCTGCCGTTCGCGGCGCCGGACGACGCGGCGCGCGCCATCGCCGGGCACATCATCGACTTCCTGGCGCATGAGGTGTCGCGCGGTCGCCTACCGCCGGAATTGCTGCCGATCCAGTCGGGCGTGGGCAACATCGCCAATGCGGTGCTGTCCGGCCTGATCGACGCGCCCTTCGAGCCGATGACGGCCTATACCGAGGTGATCCAGGACGGGATGATCGACCTGCTGGACGCGGGCAAGCTGCGCATGGCGTCGGCCACCGCCTTTTCGCTCAGCCCTCAGGCGGCGGCGCGGCTGAACGCCGACATGAGCGCCTACCGCGACCGCATGATCCTGCGCCCGCAGGAGATGAGCAATCATCCGGAAATCGTCCGCCGCCTCGGCTGCATCGCGATGAACGGGCTGATCGAGGCCGACATCTACGGCAATGTGAACTCCACCCTGGTGATGGGCTCGCGCATCCAGAACGGCATCGGCGGCTCGGGCGATTTCGCGCGCAACGCCTATGTCTCGATCTTCATGACCCCGTCGACGGCCAAGGGCGGCAAGATCTCCGCCATCGTGCCGCAGGCCTCCCACGTCGACCACATCATGCAGGACGTGCAGGTGATCGTGACTGAACAGGGTCTAGCCGACCTGAGGGGCCTGTCGCCGCGCCAGCGTGCGAGGCAGGTGATCGAGCGGTGCGCACACCCTGACTACCGCCCGCTGCTTCAGGATTATGCGGCGCGGGCTCACGGCGGCTCCTACGGCCTGCATGCGCCATCCCTGCCGGGCGAGGCGCTGTCCTGGCACCGTCGCTTCATGGAGACAGGCACGATGCTGCCCGCTTGATCAGGGTCAATGCGGAGCCAGCCGGGCGCGTCCATCGTCGCCTGGTGCAAGGAGACCGCCATGAACCATCACGACAGCGAACAGATCATCACCCGCGCCGGCGTGCGGCTGCATGTCAGGCGCACTCGCGATGAGGACGAACCCGCCCTTGCCGGCTTCTTCGCCTCGGTCACGCCGGAAGACCTACGATTCCGTTTTCTCGCGACCCTGCGCCATGTCGGCCACGAGCGCCTGGTGGCCATGATCCGCGCCAACGACGCCCGCAACGAAAGCCTGATCGCCTTTGTCGACGACGGCTCCGTGGCGGCGACGGCGATCCTGGCCGGCGATGGGGAAGGCGAGCGCGCCGAGGCCGCGGTCGTGCTGCGGGGGGATCTGAAAGGGCGGGGCATCGGTTGGTCGATGCTCGACTACCTGGTCGGCCACGCCCGGGCGCGCGGCTACGCCGTCATCGAGTCCATCGAGAACCACGCCCATCGCAGCGCCCTTCAGATCGAGCGTGAAATGGGCTTTGAGGCGTCGGCTATCGATGGCGACCCGTCGCTCGTGCGGGTCAGCAAATCCCTGCGCTGACCGCCTCGGCGGAGAACGCCCGCCGCCCTGGGGCGACGGGCGCTCGGGGCCTCACCAGCGCAGGCTGACGCGCGCGTAGGCGTAGCGGCCGTTGAAGCCGAACGGCGAGTAATAGGGGAAGCCCAGCACGCCGTTGTTGTTCAGCGAAGGGGGCGTGTAGTCGGGATATTCGTCGAACAGGTTGTCGACGCCCACCGCCAGGCCGACGCGGTCGGTCAGCTGATAGCGGCCCTCCAGATCCACAACCGTCTTGGCGCCCGTGCGATAATCGCTGGCCGCCGTGGAGCCCGGCTGCAGCACGTCGCCGTAGTGGGTGGCGCGCAGCGTGGCGCCCAGGCGGTCGCGGCTCCAGTCGGCCGAGGCCGAGACCTTCACCTCAGGCGTGCCGTCCTCCAGCGTCAGCACGCGGTTGCGGCCGAACAGCGGGGGAACGGGGTTCAGGGTCGAGGAGGAGGTCGGCGTCTCCTCCACCGTGATGTCGTTGTAGTTGGCGGCCACGGTGAAGTCGAAGTCGCCCAAGGTCTCGGTCGGCAGGCGATAGCGACCGACGACATCGACGCCCTCGGTGGAGGTCGATACGCCGTTCAGGAAGAAGCGTGCAGACGACACGCCCAGCGGATCGAGCAGGCTGGCGACCTGGGGCGAGAAGCCCCGGCCGATCAGCTCGGACAGCACGATCTGGTCGTCGATGTCGATCTTGTAGGCGTCCACCGTCAGGTCGAAGCGGCCCAGCCGCACCACCGCGCCCAGCGAATAGTTGGTGGAGGTCTCGGCCTTCAGCGGGCGCGCGCCCAGCGCCGTCGCAACCGCGCTGGTCGCCGGGAAGGTGCCGGTCTCGACCGGCTGGCCGTCCTGGATCACCGTATTGGTCGAGGTGTAGAAGGACTGCTGCAGCGCCGGCGCGCGGAAGCCTGTCGAGATCGAGCCGCGCAGGGCGAAGTTCGGATTGAAGTCGTACCGCGCCGAAAACTTGCCGGTCCGGGTGTCGCCGAAGTCGGAATAATCCTCATAGCGGACGGCGCCCTCGACGGTCAGCTTGTCCGTCAGCGGAATCTCGACGTCGGCGTAGAGCGCGATGTTGTGGCGGTCGGCGTCGACCTCGTTGGATGGTTGAAAGCCGACAAATCCCTGGGATCCGGCCTGCAAGGCCGCGGCGGCCACCGGCCCGCGGTTGTAGCTCTCCGGCTGGCCGGCCTGAATTTCATAGGTCTCGCGGCGGTACTCGGCGCCCCAGGCGAAGTTCAGCGGACCGGACAGCCCGATCTCGAACGGGCGGGTGAAGTCCGCGCCGACCACCAGCTGGTCATAGATCAGGGAGCCGGAATCGAAGCTGGTCGGCGAGTTCGCGCCATAGGTCGAGTTGATCGAGTTTTCGGTGCGGAAATCCAGGGCGTTGCGGCCGTAGACGACGCTGAAGTCCGACAACCAGCCGGCGATCTCGCCGCGCAGGCCGGCGCCGCCCGAGATGTCCTCGGCCTCGACGCCGATCATGGGCAGAAAGCCGTTCGGATAGACCGTCGGGACGTTGTTGGCGTTGTCCGACAGGCGGGGAAAAGCGGCGCTTTCGCTGTCGCGGTTCTGGTAGCCGGCCCAGCCGTAGGCCTCCCACGTCTGGTTCAGCGGCTTGCCGGCGTTGGCGAACACGGTCCACTGCTCGACCTCCGGATCGCCGAAGCGCGCGGTGATCGCCCCGTTGGCGGCCGGACGGGGATCATAGTCGGCGCGGTTGGTCGGCTCGCGGTTGGTGTACTCCGCCGACAGCGTCAGAAAGCCGTCCGAGCCGAGGGCGAAACCCTGCCAGGCGGAGGCGGTGACGCTCTGGCCGTCCTCCTCGTCGCGGGCGCCGCGCGCGGTCTCCACGTCGGTGAGATACTGGCCGTAGGTGACGCTGGCGCCGCCGCCCGAGGACCGCTCCTTGAGGCGGAGGTTGACCACGCCGGCGATGGCGTCCGAACCGTACTGCGCCGAGGCGCCGTCGCGCAGCACCTCGACCCGGTCCAGCGCGGGCGTCGGAATGGCGTTCAGGTCCACGGCCGCCGAGCCGCGCCCGACCACGCCGTTGACATTGACCAGGGCCGAGGCGTGACGACGCGTCCCGTTGAGCAGCACCAGCGTCTGGTCCGGCGACAGGCCGCGCAGGGTCGCCGGACGCACCGTGTCCGATCCATCGTTGGCCGAGGGGCGGGGGAAGGTCAGGGACGGCACGGTCTGGGCGAGAGCCGCGGCGAACTCTGTGGTGCCGCGCGTCTCCAGCGTCTCGGCCGTGACCACGTCCACGGGGGCCAGCGTGTCCAGGCGCGAACGGCTGGGCGCGCGGGTGCCGGTGACGACGATGTCGTCGACCGTGGTCTCCGTTCCCGCCGCGTCGTCCGTCAGGTCCTGCGGAGAGGTGGCGGACGCCGATTGCGCCAGCGCCGGGCTCGCCGCCAGCAGGGCCGTCGCCGATGCGGCCGCAAGCAACCGGACCTGAGCGCGGCGTCGAGTGAAAGAAGTCATCTTGCAGAAATCCTGAAAGGGCCGGCGCACAGGCGCCGATGCAGCGCAAGGCTCGCCGTTGAAGAGGAAAGGTCGGAGAAGAGGAGGCCGAAGCCGACCGTCAGGCGCGCTGACATCGCGGCGTCATCGCGCGCGATCGTTGCTCGGGCTTGGTTGTGGGCGACATGAAAGGCTCCGTGTGTCGGGCGGGGGAGGTCGCCCGACACACGGCGATATTGAGGCGCGGACCCCTTCGGTCAACGCGCCGACGCGGCGAGATTTACGCGCAGCGTCTGATAGGTTTCCTGATGGTTCAGGCGCTTTGACGAAGCGGCTCGGCCCACAGGTGGGCGCGGTAGGCTTCGAAACAGCGCGCTCCGGCCATCAGCCGCATCACCGCGCCTTCGGCCAGGCTGGGGATGCACTCGGGACGCTCGGCGGCGAGGGGACGCAGCACCTCCTCGTTCCAGGTGCGCGAGTGTTCGACGTCCAGGGTGGCGTGCAGGGCGAAATACTTGCGCTCGGCGCCCACGCCGACCCGCTTCAGGCCGCGGGCCACATGATCCGCCCGCCAGGGCGCCGTCAGCTCGACCGCGCCCAAGGCGCCCAGCGCATGATAGGCGTAGCGGCGGGTGGTGGAGAAGGCGACCAGGGTGTTGCCCAGCGCCAGCGACGGCCACACCGTGCCCTCGATGGTCGGGTGCAGGTCCAGCTTGTCGGCCAGCTTTTGCAGCATCGGCCCATGCATGCCGCCCTCGTTGCCGCGGCCCATCTCGTCCCAGTAGTTGCGCGCCAGCTCCAGCTTGGGCCGCGTCGGCATCTTGACCTGGGCGTAGGCGACCAGATCCTCGAACCCGGCCTCGCCCGCCACCTCCTGCAGCAGGAACCAGCGCATCTCCTCGTAGCTGGCCTCTTCCGCCAGCCAAGGGAACAGCGGGTCGTTTTCGCCGGGGCCGTTCCCCTGCAGGTTCTCGAACCAGGCGACGAAGCCGTCCACGTCGGTCGGCAGGTCCTTCAGCCAGGGCTGGGCCTCCTGACGCATCCGCTCGACAAACGCGCCCTCGAGAAGGATCATCTCGGCGTCCTCGCGTGCATCGTCCCGCCAGCCGGCGTGAGGCGTGGCCGGCGCCAGGCGGCGATTGTTCCAGCGCGACATGCGCCGGTGAAATGCGTCCGGATCACTCACGGCGTCCGTGGCGGGGACAGCGGACAAAGTCTGGGGGATCATCGCGCGGATATTCTCTTCAGATGGGTCCCTGATACGCGCGTACCGTCGCCCGGTTCCCCGCAAGGTGGATCATCCGCAGCCGACAGCTTCGATGTACGACAAGGGCGCGGCCTTGCGAGCCGCGCCCCCGTGTCCTGCAAAAGGAAGGGATCAGCCGCGACGATTGTCCCCGTCCCGACGCTCGTTGCGGATCTGGGCGGCCAGACGGTCGAAGCGGCGGTTCAGGTCGTCGCGCTCCCAGCGGCTCAGCCCGCCGCGGCGATAGTTGGCCTCCAGCCGAACCAGCGAGCCGAACTCGCTGCGCAGGCGGGCGGCCTCGCGGCGGCTCAACGAGCCGTTGCGCACGCCCTGATCAATGCGACGGTCCAGATTCGCCTGGCGGGCGTTGATGCTGTTCCAGCCTCCGGCGTCGGCATAAACCGGCGGGCGGCCATGACCGTGCTGGGGTTGGGCGGCCGCGGCGGGCAGCGCCACGGAGGCGGCAAGAAGGGCCAGGGCGGGGATGAGCGTCTTCTTGATCATCGGATCGTTCCTTTGCGATGCGGCGCAGTCGGAAGCGGCTGCGATGGCTGGGAACCTGACGCATGTCGCCTGAGCCGCATCTGAATGGCCCGCGTCACCTGGCGTTCATCGTCGCCGCCACGCCTCCGGGCCGATCTCTTCAACCTATGCGCTCGAAACCTGCGGGTCTTGTTCAGCGGCTGTTCAGAGGGGGCTCGTTATCTCCACGGCCATGTTCCGTTTCCTTGTTCCACTCGTTCTCGCCGTCTCCATGTCGACCGCCGTCGCAGCGGCGCCCGTGGACGATCAGTCGAGACGTCCCCGCGACAACGACCGCCGAGAACGGCAAGTTGAGGCGTCGCCCCAGCGCGTCGATCTGGGCGACGTGGTGCGCCGGGTCGCCTCGGGCCGCCAGGGCCGCATGCTGGGCGTCAGCCCGCGCGGCGACGTGGTCGTGGTGCGGTGGGAATATCCGGGCGGCCGGGTGGCCGACATCACCGTGGACGGCCGCAGCGGCCGCATCCTTGGAGAACGCTGAGCCATGCGCATCCTGCTCGTAGAAGACGACGCCGACCTGTCGCGCCAGCTGAAGACGGCGCTGACCGACGCCGGCTATGCGGTGGACCACGCGCCTGACGGCGAGGAGGCCTGGTTCCTGGGCGACACCGAGCCCTACGACGTGGTGGTGCTGGACCTGGGCCTGCCCAAGATCGACGGGGTGTCGGTGCTGGAGCGCTGGCGGCGCGAGGGCAAGACCACGCCCGTCTTGATCCTGACCGCGCGCGGGGCCTGGTCGGACAAGGTGTCGGGCTTCGACGCCGGCGCCGACGACTATCTGACAAAGCCCTTCCACACGGAGGAGCTGCTGGCGCGGCTGCGGGCCCTGCTGCGGCGCTCGGCGGGGCATGCCGCGGCGACCCTGTCGTGCGGCGGCCTGCGCCTCGATCCCCGCGCGGCGCGCGCCAGCGTCAACGGCGAGCCTCTGCGCCTGACCTCGCTGGAATACCGGCTGCTGCACTACATGATGATGCACCAGGGCCGGGTCATCAGCCGCACCGAGCTGGTCGAACACCTGTACGATCAGGACTTCGACCGCGACTTCAACACCATCGAGGTGTTCGTCGGCCGGCTGCGCAAGAAGATCGGCTCCGACCGGATCGAGACGGTGCGCGGCCTGGGCTATCGGCTGACGCCGCTGGCGGGCGAGGCCGAGGCGGCGTAAGGGTCGCGCATGGCGGGGGCGAACGGCTGGGGGCGATGGATCGGGCGGCCGGGCCGGTCGCTGACGCGGCGCCTGATCTGGCTGGCTTCCGGTTGGATCGTGCTGGCCCTGATCATCACCGGCCTGGTGCTGACCAACCAGTTTCAGGAATCGGCGCTGCGCCGGTTGGGCAATGTGCTCAGCGCCTCCATTGACGAGCTGGTGGTGCGCTCGACCGTCACGCCCGACGATCGGGTGCTCACGCCTCAGATCCAGGACGCGCGAACCCTGCGCGTCTTTTCCGGCAAATACTGGGTGGTCGCCGAGCCGACAGGGGAGAACCGCCTGCGCACCCTGACACGCTCCCAGTCGCTGTACGACGCCGATCTGGTGGTGCCGCGGGACCTGCCACGACGGCTGGAGGAGGCGTTCGGTCAGACCATCAGCTACAACGCCCTGGGTCCAGCCGACGAGCCGCTGCGCGTCGCCGCCAGCATGAAGCGCCTGCCGGGGCGTGAGCAGCCGGTGGTGTTCCTGGCCGCCATCGACCGCTCCAACATCGACGCCGACGCGCGCCAGTTCGCCACCATCACCTGGATCGCCCTGCTGGTGCTGGGCTTCGGCCTGGTGACGGCGGTGTTCATCCAGGTTCAGGTGGGCCTGCGCCCGCTGTATGAACTCAGGAACGAGATCGCCGCCGTCCGCAAGGGCAAGGCCGCGCGCGTCGAACGCGCCTATCCCATCGAAATCCAGCCGCTGGCCGAACAGGTCAACCGCCTTCTTGACCACAATCAGGAGGTGGTGGATCGTCAGCGCACCCACGTCGGCAATCTGGCCCATGCGCTGAAGACGCCCTTGTCGGTGATGCTGGCGGAGGCGGGAACGCAGGACGGCGCCCTGCCCGAGATCGTGCGCCGCCAGACCCAGGTGATGCAGGGTCAGGTCGATCACCACCTGCGCCGCGCCCGCGCCGCCGCCCGCGCCGCACACGGATTGGGCGAAAGCACGCCGGTGGGCGAAGTCGTCGACGAACTGGCCGTCATGCTGGAGCGGGTGTTCGCATCCAAGAACGTCGAGATCGACTGGCGCGCGCCCGACGACCTCGCTTTTCTGGGCGAGCGTCAGGACCTGCAGGAGATCCTGGGCAATCTGATCGAGAACGCCGCCAAATGGTCCAGGCGCCGCGTGCGCGTCTCGGCCGGCCCGAACGGCCTGGGCCAGATGATCGCGGTGATCGAGGACGACGGTCCCGGCCTGCCCGCCGACCGTCGCGACGAGGTGATGAAGCGCGGCGCCCGGCTGGACGAGGATGCGCCGGGCTCGGGCCTCGGCCTGTCCATCGTGGACGACCTGACCCGCGCCTACGGCGGGCGGCTGACCCTGGCCGACAGCGATCTGGGCGGCCTGAAGGCGGTGCTGGAGCTGCCGGCCGCCGAGGCCTGATCGCCGCTCCAAGCGGTTGTTAACCGCTGCGGCCGCAAGCTGGACCTTCCCGTTTGAAGGAGGGTCCCGTTGCCCGCCCTTTCGCAAGCTCGTCGATCTGCGCTGCTGGGCGTGGTCCAGGCCTGCCCGGACGCGGTTCTGGGCGGGCTGACGGCGGCGGTCGGGGCTCTGCCCGGCGAGGGCGCGGTCGAGCTCGCGGCCATGCTGGACCATGAGGGCGCCAGCCGCAGGCGCCGAAGCGTCGCCTTTGCGCCGCTGCTGCCGATGTTTCGTCCTCGAGCCGACGAAACGCCGAGCCTGAGCTTTCCTCCCTCGGTGCTGGGCGCCTTGTGGCGTCGGGTGGAACGCGAGGAGCCTGTGCTCGCCGCCTTTATCGACACCGGCGGCGCGGACGGCTCCACGGCGGCGGACCGTTTGTGCGCCCGTGCGGCCGGGCTGCTGCGGGACGATCCTCGAGACGTCTGGCCGGGCGGCGGCCATCCCGGCGATCCGCGCGTGGCGGAACTGGCGGGCTGTTTCGATCTGGCGCACCTGGCGCGCGTCGGCGTTTCCGCATTGCCCGCATGGCTCGACCGGCCTGACCCCGAGCAGCTGGCCAGCCTGCGCCTGCTGATCCGCGACGCGGAGGCTGTCTCCGAGGCGGGCGGTCGGCGCCTGGTCGACATCCTGTTCGCCCATGCGCCCGAGGCTGGGCGGATGCTGCGCGTCGTCACCCGCACCTCCAAGCTGGCCGACCAGCAGGGCGTGCTCAGCCAGTCCGACATGGGCGTCTTCGTCGAACGGCTGCTTCAGGCGGTCCAGGCGCGGGTGGAGCGGATCGGCGGGGCCAGCCGCCGCTTCGGCGCCGACAACGTGGCTCAGATCACCTGCGACATCCTGTGGTGCGCCGACGTCCTGGCCGAGCTGGATCTGGCGCTGCAACTCAAGCCGGACACCGCCTGGGGCCAGTCGGCGCGGCTGTCGCGCGTCGCCGTGTCGGGCGCGGCGTCCAGCCTGCTGCAGTCCGCAGCCTCGGCCGTGCACGCCGCCTTGCCGCAGCACAAGCGAACCATTGTCGGCCGCATGAGGCGCCTGGCGCCCTGGCTGGAGGCTCCGCCCGACGGCGAGGCCATGGCGCTGGCCGCCGAACTGTTGCCGTCGATCGAAGGGCTGCGGTCCGCCGCCGGCGTTCTGGGCTACGAGGCCGAACGTGCGCGGATCGCCCACGAACTGTCCGACTATCTGTCGACCTGGGCCGACGAGGCGCTGGACGAGATCAACGACGGCGAGGCGGTCGACGCCGACGCCGCCCTGCGCCTGGTCGGTTCGGCCGCGCGCTTCCTGACGGAGTTGGGCGCGCTGGACGCCGCGCGCGCCGTGCGCCGCCGGGCCGCCGCCTCCGAGGCCGCACTCGCCATCGGCGACCTTGCGCCAGGAGCCTCGCTCCCGATCGGCTGATGCTTTAAGCCTGCCGGCATGATCGTGTTCTGGAGCCTCGCCGCGCTCGCCTCCGCCCTGGCCGCCTGTCTGGTGCTCGGCGCCGCCCGCGTCCGCGTCGCCGCTGCTGGCGACGACGTGGCCGAAGGCCGTCGCGAACTGGACGAACTGGATCGGCTCAAGGCGCGCGGGTTGCTGGAGGCGGACGCGCACGCCGCCGCCCGCGCCGAGGCGGGGCGGCGGCTTCTGGCGGAAACGGCGGCGGGTCCACGCCCGCCCGTCGCGGGACGCGGCGACCGCCCCGTCGTTCTGGGG
>JAEYAO010000033.1 GCA_023456105.1 Pseudomonadota bacterium
ATCATGTTCGGTCGTCTGAAAGACTGGCGGCGCGTCGCCACCCGCTACGACCGATGCCCGAACGTCTTCCTGTCCGCCATAGCCCTCGCCGCTACCGTGCTCTTCTGGCTATGAGTCCTGAGCCTAGGCGCAGCCCCCGCGCGCGCAATGCGGCCGACCGCCGCAAGCGTCGCCTAGCAGGCCTGACCGGCCGCCCAACCCGACGACCAGGCCCACTGGAAGTTGTAGCCGCCAAGCCAGCCGGTGATGTCCACCGCCTCGCCGATGAAGAACAGGCCGGGCGCGCTATTCACCGCCATGGTGGTCTGGTCCAGCGCCGCCGTGTCCACCCCGCCCAGCGTGACCTCGGCGGTGCGGTAGCCTTCCGATCCCACCGGCTTCACCGTCCAGCCGTTGACCGCCGCATCCAGCGCCCGCAGCCGCTTGTCCGACAATTCCGCCAGCTTGCCCGAGGCGCCCTTGCGCTGGGCGAGGCTTTCCGCCAGGCGACGCGGCACGATCTGGGCCAGGGCGGTGTGCACCGCCTGTTTCCCGTTCTCCTCCTTTGCCGTCTTCAGCCGTGCGAAGACGTCCTGCCCCGGCGCCATGGTCACGGTGATCGGATCGCCTTCCTTCCAGTAGGAGCTGATCTGCAGGATCGCCGGACCCGACAGCCCGCGGTGGGTGAACAGCATCGCCTCTGGGAACCGCGCGCCGCCCGCCTCCGCCACAACATCCACCGCCACCCCGGCCAGCGGCTTCAACTGCTCCAGCAGCCCCGCCTCAAACGTCAGCGGCACCAGCGCCGGTCGCGTAACGGTGACCCGCAGGCCAAACCGCCGCGCCACTTCATAGGCCCAGCCGGTAGCCCCCATCTTGGGTATGGACTTGCCGCCCGTGGCGATCACCACCGAGGCCGCGCGCACGACCGATCCGTCGGAAAGCCGCGCCTCGAACCGCTCGCCGACACGCTCCAGCCCGTCGATCGAGACGCCCAGCTTCAGCTCCACGCCGCCCGCCCGCAGATCGTCCGTCAGCATACGGACGATCTGCTTGGCGCTGTCGTCGCAGAACAGCTGGCCCAGCGTCTTTTCGTGCCAGGCGATACCCGCCCGGTCCACGCGACGCACGAAATCCTGGTGGGTGTAGCGCCTGAGCGCCGAGGTCGCGAACCGCGGGTTTTCGCCCAGGAAGTTGGCCGGACTTGTGCCGGTGTTGGTGAAGTTGCAACGACCGCCGCCCGAGATGCGGATCTTCTCGCCGGGTGCGCGCGCATGGTCCACCACCAGCACCCGCCGCCCGCGCCGCCCCGCCTCCCCCGCGCACATCATGCCGGCGGCTCCCGCGCCGACGATCAGGACGTCGAAGGCGTTCGCCGACCTGGCGCTCAATGCGCCTCGTCCCAGTTGGCCGCGGCGCGCGCCTCGACCACCAGCGGCACGCTGAGGGTGGCGGCGGGTTCGGCCGCGCCTTCCATGACCCGGCGGACCAGGGCGATGGCGGCTTCGGCCTCGGCCTCCGGAGCCTCGAACACCAGTTCGTCGTGCACCTGCAGCAGCATGCGCGTCTTCAGCCCCGCCGCCTCCAGCGCCCCCGGCATGCGGATCATGGCCCGGCGGATGATGTCGGCCGCCGCCCCCTGGATCGGCGCATTGATCGCCGCCCGCTCGCCGAAGCTGCGCTCGGCCGCCGACTTCGCCCCGATCGCGGGAATGTGGATCTTGCGTCCGAACAGGGTGGAGACGAAGCCCGTCCGCTTCACCTCCGCCTTGGTCTTGTCCATGTAGGCGCGGATGCCCGGGAAGCGCTCGAAGTAGGTCTTGATGTAGGCCCCGGCCTCGCCCTGATCGATGCCCAGCTGGTTCGACAGGCCAAAGGCCGAGATGCCGTAGACGATGCCGAAGTTGATGGCCTTGGCCCGCCGACGCGTCTCCGGGTCCATCTGTTCGACCGGCACGCCGAACATCTCGGACGCCGTGGCCGTGTGGATGTCGATCCCGGCCTTGAAGGCGCGCTTCAGCTCGGGAATGTCGCCGATGTGGGCCAGCAGCCGCAGCTCGATCTGCGAATAGTCGGCCGAGATCAGCACATGCCCCGGCGCGGCGATGAAGGCTTGGCGGATCTGGCGGCCGATCTCGTTGCGGATCGGGATGTTCTGCAGGTTCGGCTCGGACGACGACAGCCGCCCTGTCGTGGTCGCCGCCAGCTGATAGGAGGTGTGCACCCGGTCGGTCTCGGGATCGGCCGCCGCCGACAGGGCGTCGGTGTAGGTGTTCTTCAGCTTGGACAGCTGGCGCCATTCCAGGATCGCGCGTGGCAGCTCGTGGTTCAGCGCCAGTTCGTCCAGCACGCTGGCGTCCGTGCCCCACTGGCCCGAGGCCGTCTTCTTGCCGCCCGGCAGGCCCAGCTCTCCGAACAGGATCTCGCCGATCTGCCGCGGCGAGCCGATGTTGAAGGGCCGCCCGGCCAGTTCGTGCGCCTTGCCCTCCAGCTCGGCCATGCGCAGGCCGAACTCGCTGGACAGGGACTTCAATCGTTCCGGATCGATGCGGACGCCGGCCAGCTCCATGTCGGCCAACACGCCCGGCAGCCCGCGCTCCAGCGTCTCATAGACGGTGGACAGCCCCTGCTCGGCCAAGCGGGGCTTGAGGATGCGATAGAGCCGCAGCGTCACGTCCGCGTCCTCGGCGGCGTAGCAGGTCGCCGGCTTCAGCTCGACGTGCTTGAAGCTCTTCTGCGACTTGCCGGTGCCCGCCACCGACTTGAAGGTGATCGGCGTGTGGCCAAGGTGCAGGCGCGCCAGCTCGTCCATGCCGTGGCCGTGCAGCCCGCCCTCCAGCACATAGGAGATCAGCATGGTGTCCTCGACGGGCGAGACGCGGACGCCCCGACGCGCCATCACCGCCATGTCGTATTTGATGTTCTGACCGACCTTGAGGACGCTGGGGTCCTCAAGCAACGTCTTCAGCCGCGCAAGCACCGTGGGCTTATCCAGCTGGTTCAGCGGCTCGCGCGACGCATCCTCGCCGCCGCCGAAGTCCAGCCCGCCGCCCTCGACCGGCGGATGCTCGTGCGTCAGCGGAATATAGCAGGCGTCGTTCGGCCCCAGCGCCAGCGATACGCCGCACAGCCCGGCGTGGGTGGCCGACAAGGCGTCCGTCTCGGTGTCGAATCCGACGACGCCGGCCTCCAGCGCCCGTTCGATCCAGCGATCCAGATCGGCCAGGTCGCGGATGCAGTGGTAAGCCTCGGTGTCCACGACTTGCGCCTCGACCTCCGCCGGTTCAGCCGGGGCGTAGCGCGGCGTCAGCACCGGTGCGCTCGGCTGGCGCGTGAAGGCCGAGCCCTCCTTGGGCGGCGCCTTGCCGTCGCCCACTCGGCGCTGCAGGCCCCGGAACTCCATGCGTTCCAGGAAGTCACTCAGGGCCGCCGGATCGGGATCGCGCACGGCGAAGTCCTCGATCGCTTCGGGCGCCGGCGCATCGCACGTCAGCCGCACCAGTTCGCGGCTGAGCCGGATTTGGTCGGCATACTGAATGAGGGTGTCGCGGCGTTTCGGCTGCTTGATCTCGCCCGCCTGCTCCAGCAGCGTGTCGAGGTCGCCGAACTGGTCCAGAAGCTGCGCCGCGGTCTTCGGTCCGATGCCCGGCGCGCCCGGCACGTTGTCGACGCTGTCGCCGATCAGAGCCTGCAGATCGACCATCTTGTCCGGACCCACGCCGAACTTCTCGACCACCTCGGGCTCGGCCAGACGCTTGTCCTTCATGGGGTCCCACATGACCACGCCGCGCCCGATCAGCTGCATCAGGTCCTTGTCGGACGAGACGATCACCGCCTCGCCGCCCATGTCGCGCGCCTTGCAGGCGTAGGTGGCGATCAGGTCGTCGGCTTCATAGCCGGGCAGCTCCACGCAGTGGACGCCGAACGCCGCCGTCGCCTCGCGCACAAGCGGGAACTGCGGCGCCAGGTCCTCGGGCGCGGGCGGCCGGTGCGCCTTGTACTGGTCGTAGAGGTCGTTTCGAAAGGTCTTCTCCGAATGGTCGAAGATGGCCACCAGGTGCGTCGGGCCGTCGGCGCCCTTCATGTCGCGCAACAGCTTCCACAGCATGTTGCAGTAGCCCTGCACCGCACCGACGGGCAGGCCGTCGGACTTGCGCGTCAGCGGCGGCAGGGCGTGGTAGGCGCGGAAGATGTAGGCCGAGGCGTCGATCATCCACAGCCTCAGCGCCGGGCCGTCCTGAGTCAGCGGGCGGTCGGTCTCGGGCAGGGCGTCTGAAGCTTTGGAGGGGGCTTCGGCGGGGGCGTCGGTCATGCGCCGCAACATAGGGGCGGACGCCGCCTGCGTCAGCCGTTTCCGATCAGAAGGCGGTCCAACTCTGTCCTGGATCGCGCTCGCCCGGCTGAGCCTGCTGCTGGCCCCAGTTGATCACCATCAGCACCTGGTGGCTGCGGATGCGATAGCGGCCGATCATCGGCGTCACGGCGCCCAGCGGCGAGCCCGTCTGGGCGTCGTAGAGAAAGCCCGAGAACTCGGCCACGCCCACCCGGTCGCGCTGGCTGTAGACCGACAGCTCGGGCACGGACACGAAGTTCCATTCCTCGATCGGGATGCGCATGGCCGGAATGCCGACGACCCGCCGCATCTGCTCCAGCGACAGGGCGCCGGCCCGCACCTCGAAGATCACGCTGGCGGCATTACGGTCGCGCGCCAGCGCATAGCCGGCCTCCGACAGCGCCGCCCGGATCGAACCCACGGCGTAGCGCGCGCTTTCGGCCTGGAAGTAGGTGTCGTCCACGAAGATGCGCGACCCCACCGGGATCGGCAGCACCAGCCCTTCGACCGCCAGGTCGGCGGCGCGCGACACCAGCAGCTGCTCGGTCGCCGTCCGGCCCGGATTGGTCTCAGTGGTCGAGGCGCAGGCCGAAAGCACGCCCGCCAGCATCAGCGTCAGAACGACGCCGAGGCGTGTCATCACCAGCTGCCCGTGTTCGGCATGGAGGCCCACGGCTCGGCCGGCGCCAGCGGAGCGCCTTCCTGCAGCAACTCGATCGAAATACCGTCCGGCGAGCGCACGAACGCCATGTTGCCGTCGCGCGGCGGCCGGTTCACCACCACGCCGGCGTCCATGAACCGCTGGCAGGCGGCGTAGATGTCGTCGACCTTGTAGGCCAGGTGGCCGAAGTTGCGGCCGCCTTGGTAATCCTCGGGATCCCAGTTGTAGGTCAGCTCGACCTCCGGCGCGCGCTCGGCCGCCGACTGCTCCAGGTTCCTGGGCGCCGCCAGAAAGACCAGGGTGTAGCGGCCGGCCTCGTTCTCGGTGCGCCGCACCTCCTGCAGGCCCAGCAGGTCGCAATAGAAGCGCAGGGACGCGTCCAGGTCCTTCACGCGAACCATGGTGTGAAGATAACGCATTACGCGAACTCCTGATGAGGGATCAGTGCGCCTCGGACCCGCGCGCGCCCGGGCTCAGATATTCGTTCTCATCATGGGCGTGGGCCGACAGCACAAAGCGCCGGTCGCAGTAGCCGCACTCGACGTGGTCGTGCTTGCCCATGTCCAGGTAAACCAGCGGATGGCCGAGCGCCCCGCCGCCGCCGTCGCAGGCCACGCGCTTGGTCGAGACCACGATCTCTTCGGGCGGCGGGATGATCGCATCCGGATGGCGAGGCGGCATTTGAGGCTGAGACCTTGGCGGGAGGAGGTGCGGCGCATACCTATGCGGCCCGCCCGGCGGCGTCAAACGTGGCCGCTGCACTTCCGTGAGAGCTCTTTTAAGCCGATGACCGACGCCGCCCGCCTGCCCGACAACGCCATCGAGGTGCGGGGCCTGAAGAAGACCTATGCCGGCTCCAAGAAGGCGGCGCCCAAGACGGCGCTGCGCGGCGTCGACTTGGCGATCCCGCGCGGTTCGATGTTCGGCCTTCTGGGTCCGAACGGGGCGGGCAAGTCCACCCTGATCAACATCCTGGCCGGCGTGGTCAAGAAGTCCGAAGGCTCGGTCTCCATCTGGGGCCGCGACATCGACCGCGAGCCGCGTGACGCCGCAGCCGCCCTGGGCGTGGTGCCGCAGGAGATCGTGGCCGACGTCTTCTTCACCCCGCGAGAGGCGCTGGAGGTGCAGGCCGGCTTCTACGGCGTGCCCAAGGACGAGCGCCGCTCCGACGAACTGCTGGCGGCGCTGGGCTTGTCGGACAAGGCCAACGCCTATGTTCGCGCCCTGTCCGGCGGCATGAAGCGGCGCCTGATGGTGGCCAAGGCGCTGGTGCACAATCCGCCCATCCTGATCCTGGACGAACCCACCGCCGGCGTGGACGTCGAGTTGCGACGCCAGCTGTGGGCCTATGTGCGCCGCATCAACGCCGAGGGCGTGACCATCCTTCTGACCACCCACTATCTGGAAGAGGCGCAGGAGCTTTGCGACACCATCGCCATCGTCAATCGCGGCGAGGTGGTGGCTTGCGAGCCGACGCCGCAGCTCTTGCGCCGGCTGGACACCCGCAACGTCGTGGTGACGCCCGAGACGCCGGTGGGCGAGCTGCCGGTCCTCGTGGGCTTTGACGTCACGGCGCGCCCGAACGGCGCCTTCGCCGTCACCTACAGGAAGGGCCAGTCCTCGGTTGAGCAGGTCATCAACGCGGTGCGCGAGGCGGGCGTCCACATCGCCGACATCACCACGGAGGATCCGGACCTGGAGGACGTCTTCCTGGCCCTCACCTATGGCGACCTCTCCAGGGTCGATCCGACACGGGACTGACATCCGCGCGTTGCATGGCGCAACGCGAAGTGAGTCTCGCCCATTTGGTCCGGGTGGCTCCTTTTGATACAGGGGCGGCCGACATCGCGGCCTGAGCGACCGCCGCCTTTCTCGAACGGAGAGCGCCATGATCCCCTTTATCGACCTCCAGGCCCAGCGCGTCCGCCTCGGCGGCAGGATCGAAGCCGCGGTGGCCGAGGCCGTGACCGGCGGCGCCTGGGTCATGGGTCCTCAGGTGCGCCAGTTCGAAACCGACCTCGCCGCCTTTGGTCAGGCCAGGCACGCGCTGGGCTGCGCCAACGGCACGGACGCCCTGGCCCTGCCGCTGATGGCGTGGGGGATCGGGCGGGGCGACGCGGTGTTCGTCCCCTCCTTCACCTTCGCCGCGACGGCCGAGGTCGTGCCCTGGTTCGACGCCGAGCCCGTGTTCGTCGACGTGGACGAATCGACCTACAACATGAGCCCGGCCGCGCTGGAAGCCGCCATCGACGGGATCAATGCCGAGGGCCGCCTGACGCCCCGCGTCGTCATCGCCGTGGACCTGTTCGGCCAGCCCGCGGACTACCCCGCCATCAAGGCGATCTGCGACAGGCACGGGCTGAAGCTGATCTCGGACTCGGCGCAAGGCTTCGGCTGCACGATCGACGACGCCCACCCGCTGAAGTGGGCGGACGTGACCACCACCAGCTTCTTCCCGGCCAAGCCGCTCGGCTGCTACGGCGACGGCGGCGCGGTGCTGACCGACGACGACGAACTGGCCCAGCTGATGGACTCCATCCGCGTGCACGGCAAGGCTGTGGCCGTGGACCTCAAGGACCGCGTCTTCGATCACGACCCCAAATACCTGAACATGCGCATCGGCCTGAACAGCCGCCTGGACACCATCCAGGCCGCCGTCCTGATCGAGAAGCTCAAGGTGTTCGGCCAGGAGATCGAGTGGCGCAACGCCGCCGCCGCCCGCTACAACGCGGGCCTGCGTCCCCACGTCTCGGCCGTGCCGGACGTTCCCGCCGGGAACATCTCCAACTGGGCTCAATACACGATCGAGCACCCGGACCGCGACGACCTGGCCGCGCATCTGAAGGCGCACGACATCCCCACCGCCGTCTATTATCCGATCCCGCTGCACCTGCAGCCGGCCTATGAACACTATCCGCGCGGCGCGGGCGGCCTGCCGGTCACCGAACGGCTCAAGGACGTGGTGATCAGCCTGCCGATGCACGCGGATCTGGACGCAGCGACCCAGGACCGCATCGTCGCCGCCGTCGCCGCCTACAAGGGCTGATCCTCATGCCGAACCCCACTCCGCTGAAGATCGGCGTCGCCGGCGCGGGCGTCATGGGCCGCAACCATGCGCGGGTCGCCGCCGAGATGCGCGACTTCGACTTGACCGCCGTCTTCGATCCGGACGCCATCACGGCCGAAGGCGTGGCCGCCGCCTATGGCGCCGCCCCTTTCACCTCCGCTGAAGACTTCGTGGACGCCGGTCTGGATGCGGCGATCGTATCGACGCCGAACCGCTTCCACGCCGAAGTGGGCGTGGCCCTGCTGGAGCGGGGCGTCCACGTGCTGGTGGAAAAGCCCATCGCCGCCACCGTCGCCGACGCCCAGCGGATGATCGATGCGGCCCGGGCCAACAGCCGCGTGCTGATGGTCGGCCAGGTGGAGCGGTTCAACCCGGCGGTCGAGACCGTCAAGCGCGCCGTGGCCGACGACGACATCATCTCCATCCAGGTCACCCGCGTCGGTCCGTTCCCGCCCCGCATGGGCGAGGTCGGCGTGGTCATCGACCTGGCGGTCCACGACATCGACATCATCCGTCACCTGACCGGCTCGGAGATCGTCGAGGTCCAGCCTCAGCTGGTCCGCAGCCGCGCCGAGCGTGAGGACACGGCCCTGCTCCAGTTCCGGCTGGCTGACGGGGCCATCGCCCACATCACCACCAATTGGGTCACCCCCTACAAGACCCGCACCCTTCAGGTCGCCACCAAGACCAAGTTCGTGGTCGCCGATCTGATCACCCGCCAGGTCACCGAATATTTCGGCCAGCAGCCGGACGGCTCCTACTCCACCCGCATGCTGAACAGCTGGCCGGCCGAACCGCTAAAAAAGGAGCTGGAGGCTTTCGCCCACGCCATCCGCTCGGGCGAGCCCCCCGCCGTCACCGGCGAGGACGGCCTGCGCAACCTCGAGGTCGCGCTGAGGTGCCTGGGCGAGGTCTGAAGCCCCGCCGCCTTGGCGAGGCCGCAAACCGCTGGAACCTTGCCGATCATGCGCCTGTCCGCCGCTCTCACCGCCCTGTCGCTTCTCGCCACAGCCACGCCCGCGCTGGCCGATGTGCGCTACCTCGCCTTCGACGCCGGCGACCGCCTGACCCAGTCGCTGACGCGCGGCGTGACGCTGGAAGTCGAGCGCGGCCTGTTCGGCGCGATCCGCGTCAACCGCCTGTTCTCCACCACCTCGCGGGGGTCGGCGACGTTCGAGCGCGGCGGCCCGGCCGAGGCCCTGTCGGTGCTGCCCGACGGCGCGCGCGGCGATCTGTATGAAGTCCGGCAGGTCGGCGACGGCCGGGGCCTGGCCCGCGCCCTATGCCCCGCCGCGAGCCAGGTCTGGCTGGCCATCGGCCGCGTCCGCGCCGCGCGCCCCCTCTCCATGCAGGCGGTGGGTCTCTGGCCCGACGGCAAGTATCGTCACTGCGCCGCCCTGTCGTACGAATGGCGCGGCGAATGGGCGACACGGCCGCCCGCCGGCGGCGCCACCCCCTGACGCGGCCCTGACGCGAGGGGTCGTGACGCCTCGCAGGCGAAGGCGCTTCTGGACGCCCGTCCCGCGCGTTATGCTCGGGTCATGAGCGCCGCCTTTCATCCGTCGCCGCGTCGTCCCGCCCTCGGCCCGACCGTGGCGCTGGCGCTGGGCGGCCTGGCGGCGGTGCTGAGCGGCGCCCTTCTGGTCGAACCCCTGCTGAACCGCCTGACCGAGAGCGGCGCCCTGGTCCAGGCCTATGACGCCGCCCGAGGCCTCGCGGGACGCGCCGTCGAGCAGACGCGCGCTCTGGATGTCGTCCCCGCCCCCGACGACGGCCCTCGCCCCGTCAACGACCTGTCGCCGGATGGCGTCTGGACCGCTGCGGATGAACCGGCTCGCGCGCTCTCCGATCAGCTGACGTTCGAGGGCGCGACCCTGCGCCTGTCGGGACAGGCGCCCCTCGCCACCACGCCGCACCGCCTGCTGGAGGCGCGCGAGCCGCTGCCAGGCGGCGACACCTACGCCCGCGCCCTGCGCGTGCCGGCGAACGTGCAGGTCGAGGTGCGCGATCTGGCTCAAGCCCCGGCCGCGCCCGCCCTGTGCGACGGCCGCACCGTCCAGCGGATCGCCCTGGTGCAGACCGCGCGCGAGCTGATCCTGCTGCCGCTGGCGACGGACGGCGGCGCCCCTTGCGCCCGCCTGCTGTGGCGCCGCTGAAGCCGGTGGGCGTCCTGCGTTTTTTTCTGGTCCTGATGCTCGCGGCCCTGCTCGGAGCCGGCGCGGCTCTGTGGACCTGGACGCGGCCGGGCGACGCCGCCCTGGCTCCGTCGGCGGACGAGCCGACGGTGGTCGTCCACCTGCTGGACAACGGATTTCACACGGATCTGGCGGTTCCCCGCGCCCTTCTTCTCCAGCGCGGCGGCCCGCTCGCTGAGGCCGTCCGGCAGCTCGCGCCGGGAGAATGGGTCTTCATCGGCTGGGGCGACGCCCGCTTCTATGTGGACCAGAGCCCGATCTCCAGCCGCCTGCCCGACGGCGCCCGGGCCTTTTTCGGCCCGAACAATCCCTCCGTGCTGATGCTGGATCCGGAGACGCGCGATCCGGCCGAGATGTATCCGACCGAGGGCCGCGCCGCCCTCCGCCTGTCGCCCGCCGCCTTCGACCGCATGGCGGGCCGCATCGAGGCCTCGCTGGACCTGTCGTCCGTCGCGCCAGAGATCGCGGCGCAACGACCCGGAGACGACGCCCGCTTCTTCCGGAGCCGCGAAATCTTTTCGATCGCGCACCTGTGCAACCACTGGACCGCCCAGGTGCTGCACGCCGCAGGCCTCCAGGTTCGGCCCGCCCGCAGCCTGACCTCCGGTGAGGTGATGCGGACCGTCCAGCGCGCCGCTCCGCTGGACAGCGACGCCCCCGCCGCCTAGACCCCGCCCCTTCGCTTTTCCGGCCGGGTCCGAACCCCGGCGAGCGGCACGAAAGGACGGCTCTCATGGCCAGGAAACAACACACCCGCAACGCCTCCGGTCCCGCCGGCCCGAGCCAGCGCCAGCTGCGCGCGGGCGAGCTGATCCGCCACGCGCTGGTGGACATCCTGCGCGAGGAGGAAATCCACGACGAGGCTCTGGCCGGCGTCTCCATCACCGTCACCGAGGTGCGGCTGTCGCCTGACCTGAAGCACGCCACCTGCTTCGTGGAGCCGCTGGGCGCCGGCGTCGAGGCCGCCCCGACCACGGGCCACGAGAGCGAGATCATCAAGGCGCTGAACGCCCACGCC
>JAEYAO010000036.1 GCA_023456105.1 Pseudomonadota bacterium
ATCATGTTCGGTCGTCTGAAAGACTGGCGGCGCGTCGCCACCCGCTACGACCGATGCCCGAACGTCTTCCTGTCCGCCATAGCCCTCGCCGCTACCGTGCTCTTCTGGCTATGAGTCCTGAGCCTAACGCGTTCACGGACAAAACGGTCGCCGCCGATTACGCTTTGTTGCAAGCCGCAGAAGCCGCAGGCGCCGCCTGCTTCAGCCACTTTTTGATCGTCACGTCGGACAACAGGACCACCAGTAGCACCTGGGTTTCGCCAAGTACAAGTAACACAAATTGGTCTGGAGGGTGGTCGGCCAACACCGCCGGCGGTCGAGCTTTCGGCAGTTCATCCACAGTGCACACTCCTGGTCAAGCACTGACGTTCGTAAGCCCTGGTGTGGACCTTTATATCCGCGGGATGAACGCGTCGGGGAATTATTCAGCGTCTCCTAACCTCTTCTCGGTTCAAGACGTAATCGAGTATACTGGCGCACGAGTTGCGCGATCAGAGAGACAGGTTGTTCATCAGTCGAACTGCGCAAGTCAGCCCCAGCCTCAACCAGTTACTGCTGACATGATCTCGCGCCTGCCGCCAGTTGGCTCCCGATCATACGGCGCGCTTGCACGAGTCGGACGCCCGGACGCGACGGTCTCTGCCGGCGTGGCTAGTCCACGGAACTCTATGGGAACAACGCAGCCGTTGATCGTCTACCCGCGCATATCTCCTGCTTCAGCGATCGCTCCTCAGCCACAGGAGCCCTCCTCGCCGCTCGATCCCGACGCCGATGATGTTTGGGTGGAGACGTCGCAGGGCTGGGTCCCACTGCGCGTCGATCAGATGCCATAGCAAGCGGGATCGCGACCTCGTCACGAAGGGGCGCAGGCTAAAGCGATGCGTGTGCATGGGCCGGCTGAGACTACGCGGTTCATCCGCAACAGCGAGAACCGATGGCGCAAGCTTTGCTGCGATGGGCGATCGGCTCTTGACCAGAACAGCACGTTCTCCAGTTGCGCCGATGTTGCGACACCCACGCGGTGCGGCTGACTTATCGGCCTCGGCGGATCAGATCTTTGCATCGGCGTTCTCTGGAGCGAGAGATTTCATGCTCGACATCATGGTTAAGGATGATTAAGTTTATCGTGAATACGGAACTGACATGCAGGGTGGTGATCCAGCATCGCGTTCGGCGCTCATCGAGAACACAAGCCTGTTGGGCTAAGACGGGTCATACGAGACGTTTGACTTGGTATGGCTTGGTATGGCGCGGTAAAGCCGATGATCCTGTTTGGTATGGCCGAGCAACGGCATCGGCCCTACCGGGGCGCCGCCGATGCTGCGGCGGCCCGCAGCGGGCGCAGGTGTTGCTCGGCAATGTCTCGACGGTCGTGGGGAGGCCTCGACCCTGACATGCTCGATGAGCAGCAGATTGATGCCCCACTGACCGTCGAGCGTCGGCTGGCGCCTCCTGCCTGTGCCGTCGAAACTTGCGCCCGACCGGTCCGCTTCGGTGGAGAGCGGATCCAGCGGTGCTCAACATGCGCAGCGTGATGAGCGCGCCTCATGATCGAGGCCGCCGCAAGGCTGCATGACTTGCCCGGGCGCAGCGCCAATCGTCACAAGCGCCGCCCCCGACTGAACAGGCGGTCCAGCGCGGTCGCGAGCTCCGCCCAAACCTCGCCTTCGCGGCCGGCGCGCTTCGCCTTGTGCCTCACCTCAGCCAGCAACGCTTCGCGCTCCCCGTAACGGGCGAGCTGCAGATAGGCGTCCTTGTTTCTGCCTTCCGCTTCAGTGGCGCGCTTGCGCAACTGAGCAGGCGACTGATTGCTCTTCAGGCGGTTCGCGCCATCGCTGATCACGCGCACGTTGCCCGGCACATAGCCCCGCGCCGGCACGATACGGTCCAGCGATGGCGAAGCCGGCGAACGCTGCTGCCCCACCACCAGCGGAATGTTGAAGGCGGGACAGGTTGGGGGCACGACGATGTGCGAGCGGTTCAGTCGAAACGGAAGACCTGCCCGCCGGGCGCGGTCCCGCGCCCGCTCCAGCAGCGCGAGCGCCGGCCGGGTGCGACGGCGGCGACGTTGATGGTGGCGCATATAGGCGGCGTTGCAGCGGCGGCACGTGGCGCGCTGAAGCTTCGGCCCATGGATCGGACAGAACGGGGTGGGCGGATTGTGGGTTTGCATGTAAGGCTCCGTAGTCAGGAATAGTCCATGAATGCAAACTGAGTCCAAAGAGTCAAATAGAGTGATGAAGCCGCCTCGAAGGAAGCCGTCCGACCACCCCACAGGCGCCCAACTCCGCGCCGCGCGCGGCCTGTTGAACATGAGCGTTCTGGAGCTGTCCGAAAGGACAGGCCTGGCGGTGAACACGATCAAAAGGGCGGAATCGCTGAACAGCTCGGCTCCGATCAACGCCGCCAACGCCAAGTTGATGGTGTCGACGCTGAGCGGCGCCGGCGTCGTCTTTCTCTCGCCCTCGGACGGCCTGGGCGCCGGCGTCCGCCTGATCGACGACGCTCAGCCGCCGCTGTCCCGCAAACGCAAGGGCGTGGCGGAAAGCGACGACGCGTAATCCATACGGGCAGGCGACGGCCGTTCACCAGCGAGATTCTGGCAGCCGCTCGGACAAGTGAGCGCCGACGACGTGGTGGTCGTTGCGGCCGGCCGAGAGATCGGTCGATCAAGCCTTTCTTCCCGCCGGCGAAGGCGAGACCGCTGAGCGAAAGCAGCGTCAACCAACAACCCGGGCGGGGACAATGGCGGGCCGCCGCAGAAGAATACAATGCGAAGGAAAGTTGAACGTCACGCACGGTGACGGGCTAAGGCCGCGGCCGCGAAGCGTTCCCGCGAACAATGGTCGGCCGTCGGCGTCGACAAGGGCGAGCCCTTTGACCCGAGCGCCCGACGTTGTCTTCAGCAGCAAGGGGTGAGCGACGGCCAAATGCCATTGGTTATGGTCTGAAAGCCTTATCGGCCCACGGATGAGCTCAGGCAGCGCCGATCCGTTCAGCCCGTCGGCGTCAGGAAGCTTGTCGAGCAGGGCGGCGTGGAGGACGGGTGGGATGACGCCCGTTTGGCGAACCCAGAGCGACGGCGCGAGCACGGCGCCGAAGGGGCCGGCCGGGTAGAGCTGCGGGTAATATGGGCTGCAAGCACGGGCTGGGGGCGTGCTGGCTGCCGGAGCGGTGCTGAACGCCGGCTTGATCATGCCGCCTGCTCCAACAACGGCCCGAGATCAGCATCCGCATCCTGGATGAGAGCGAGAGCGGCGCACTCCACAAGGGCTTGACGCCGGGCGACGTCGGAAACGAGAGCGACGCGGCTGCACAGGCGCATGACGTCTTCGTCCTCATAGGCGAGGCGGTGATTGATCGCGATGACATCGCCGTTCTCGGAGCGCGTAAACATGCGTTCGGTCTCCGGGGGCAGCGCCTCTTCGGCGACCTCCGCGAGCGCCTGAAGAGCGACATCGACATCGTCCAGCATCAGCGAGTTGAGCAAGGTGCTCATCAGCCAGAACCGACGATCCGGCGTGGGCTTGGACGCCGTTACGCGACACGCCTCAACCAGGTGAGACAGGATCAATCCGTTCGCAGTTGGAACGGCCGGAGCAGTCGGGGTGAAGCCGTCGCTGTTGCCGAAGGCGGAGGTTTGAGGCGGATTTTTCATCAGGAGGCTCTTTTTCTCCAGCGACCCGTCGCTTGGGTCGCTGGCTTGGTTTCGATGCATGGGCTGCCGAGGAGGCGCACCATCATGTGAAGCGGAAGGTCCGTTGCTGACGGGCAAACCTGAGCGGCCGCTCGGAGTTCAGGCTTCCGCGGGAGTGCCGAAACAATCGAGTCGCACTGCGCCTGGTGAGCACTTCGACGCCGACCCGCTACGGGGAGGCGTCAATGACAATGATGTCGCTCATTTCACCTTGCTGTGCGCAAGCGAAAGAACTGCCTTCTCAGCATGGCTAACTTAGCATAGGTGCCGCATCGTGTCAAGATGAGGTGAAGGCGAATTGCGCTTAGGCGGGGTGAAGAGGGTCACATCAACTTCAAATTGATCACTCCAAGCGTCGATGGTGTGTCTGTCAACTATCGCAAGCCAGATACTGGGTTTCGAAAACCTGAGAGTACGCTGGTCGTGTTCGAGCTGATGCAGAAACCCTCGTCCTCCGCCGTTCGCAGCGAAGCCTCTGGCGCTCCAGACACGCAGCCTCTGCAACGCCTCGGCTTACGGGGCGTCTTCCGTACGTTGCAGACGAAGCTCACGGGCGCTGCGTTCACAGAGCGTGGGAGTCTGGATTCGCTCGGATGGGTTGGCGCTGCTGGGGAGCGGCGTCGATTGCGGCGTTCAGTCTGTCGGCGGGCGGCTCACCACCGCGGGACAGTCGCCGGGCGGAGATCGTGCGGACGTCTTGGTCTTGTGTCGGGTTGCGTCTGCGCATCCCGCGTGGGCCAAGGCTCTTCGCCGCCTGTGGTGCTGGTGCGCATAGCCACCGCAGCCGCCGCTTGCCTGATCTGCATCTTGCGATAAGCGCCAGCGCCGATGTGACGTCCTTCAGGAACGCCGTTGGAGCGGGTGCTCATCGCTCAGCCTGGCCGCTGACGGTATGCGGCGTCACCTCGATCGCCGGATTGGCATGAAGGCGCATTAACCCTCTGGCTGCGATGGTTTCCACGCCCGTGGTTACGCCTGACGCACCAAGCCAGCCCGGACGGGTACGGCGCGGCGGTGCTGTGCAATGGGCCACCTGCCTGCGAGACGCTGCCCGGCTCTGACACGCTAGACCTGCCCGATCGGCAAGGATCCAAGCTCGACGCCGGTTCATGGCAGCGGGTCTCGCCACCACAACCCGTGGCCGAAGTGAGCGCCACGCCAACGGGGCCGGTGCTGACCTATGAGCAGGCCTGGCGCGCCTCGCCGGACGCTTTTCCGCTCTCGCTGTCGATGCCGATGGATCTGGCGGCCTGGCCGCCCGAGGTGGTCCTGCCCTGGCTGATGAACCTGCTGCCAGAGGGGCCACGCCGATGCGCGCCATGCAGCGCGCGCTCGGCGTGGTCCAGGAAGATGTGCTCGGCCTGATCTCGGCTGCGCGCGGCGACCTGGCCGGCGCCCTGCGCGTCGGCGCGCCTCGCGCGGAACAGGGCGCCTACCGTCCTGTTCCCGCGCCGGAGGCCATGGAGCGGATCATCGGGCAGTTGCCGCGCAAACCTTTCTTGGTTTGGAGGCCGGCCCGCCCGGCAGGTGCATGAACACGATCGCGCTCGTGCTCGGCATCGCGGTCAGAAGTTCAGGTCATCGCCAGGCGGGGCGTGCGTGCGCCGGGGCAATCTCGCCAGGTCCTCCACGATGCCCGTGGCGTCGCTTTCGGCGCCAGCAGCGTTTCAAGGCGCGGCGTGAAGCCAAGCATGAAAAAGGCGCTGGCCAGGATGCCGAGGCTGACCGTCGGATCGCCGGCCTCCAGACGCTGAACCGTCTGACGGCTCACCAGCATCCTGTCCGCCAGCAGTTGCTGGGGAAGGCGGCGGCGCTTGCGTGCGACCGCGGTGTCGTGCCCCAAGGCCTTGAGGGCGCGACGCCCGGGCGCGGGAAGAGCCGTCTTTGATGCGGAGGTGCGCGCCATTGGTGTTGGATGACATATCATCCCTTGCAACCCGATACGGCTGATATGTCATTCTCAATCAGCCAGAAGAAATCCAGCTCCCCTCGTAGTCGGTTCGTCCACACACGGCGTGGCGCCTGGATCAGCCGTCGCTTTGATTTCGCGGGCCAAGGCTCCGGGATGTTTATCATTCCGACCGGTGGAAAGGCGCGGCGCACATCCGCCTGCTGCAAGTCCACGACGGAGACCGTCTGTTCGGTCTGTTTGGACATCGCTCCAACGATCCCGCTTCGGAGCCATGAGTTGATGGCGGAACGCTGGCTGTTTCCTTGAATTGTTCCTTGTCTGCAGAGGTTTGGCGGCTGAGTCACGTTTTCCACCGGGCGTGACAGGGTTTCCGTCACGAAACGGGGGGGATCAGTCACGAAACGTGGTCACTTTAGGCGCCATCTGTGACTCCTTAACCACTTGTTGGGTGCGCCTAAGCTGTTGTTAAGGCCGCAGTCACGTTTTCCACCGGGGGTGACTGGAGAGGGGGGTCAGTGCCGGGCGGCGAAATGTTCATCGGTTGAGTCACGAAAAACGCAGCAGGTGCGCCGAGCCGGTGTTGGAGCGATCTGGGCGCAGTCACGAAAACCGCTGCGATTCATCGCTTGAGTCACGATAGGCGGGTGGGAATCGCTGTTTTTCTTGCGGTTTTCGGCGGGGCGATCCGGATCGCTCGCGGGGGGCTGCGCTGTGAAACATCGCCAGCGAGCGTCGGCGCAGGGCGCTCCCGAAACGTGACAGGGGTTAAGCTATTGATCCGACGAGGCTTTTTAGCGGAGGCCAACACCCCTGTCACGTTACACACCAAGGGTGACTCGATAAACTGGCCTAATGTATTCACTTTGCGGGACTAGATAGACACGAGCCCCATCTCGGCTTGTTGAGCAATTCACGGCCGGGACGGTGGGGGGCGCGGCTGGGGCTGGGGGGTTCACCCCCAGCCGCGCCCCCTCGCGGCGAAGACCGTTGGCGCGATTCTTGCGACGGCGGGTGTGGTGAACAGGGAGGGTTTGGCTGTGCGGTCTGAAAGATGCGGTGCCGGGATCACCTATCGCGCGATCCGCCAAGCTTTTGCCGACGAGCTGAACCGCAACGCCCTCCTTGTTGCTCGGATAGAGAAGGCGGCAGGTCATGCCTCTACGCAGTCGTTCGAAGGCGCGTTCATGACAAACCACGGCACAGATCTTCGCATGATCATCGTCACGGCCGACAGTTCAGACGACGAGATCCACCTCAATGTGCAGATCGACTCCGGCAGCCGGTCCGGCAGCGTCATCGACGTCAACGCCAAGCCTAAGGTGCGCATTCGGCGATCAGGCGATCACCGCCACGTCACCATTGCGCCGTCCCTATGGTTCCAGGATCGCGCAAATGCAGCGGAAGCGGAGAACATGGTGACGTTCGAAGCCCTGATGAAACTCGCCTCACCATCCTTCAAGGACGCCCTTGAGGAGGGCATAGCGCGAGCGGAAAGGACGTTCGCTGATCGCATGAGACCGAAATCTCCTTACCCCTACTGGATGTCAGCCCGGCGGCGGCGTCTTTAGGAACTGCGGCCGGAGCCACGGGGCGCAGGTGGTTTACCTCCCGGAGCTACAAAGGCGATAGCCTCTCCGCCAGCTTCGACCCCGAGAACGTCAGCGGAAACGCAATGGCGCCAGGGCAGGTAAGCGCGCCTTGCGCCGGCTGAACAGCATCATCAGCATGAGCGGCGTTGGGAAAGGACCTCAAGCGCCGTTACGGCCGCCACAAGCACAGCCTTCACCCAAGCGCAGTCAGAAGGTGTTCTCGGCGCCTGCAATCAGGGAAAAATGACCCCTTCTGAACGACCGTGACCAGTGCGCGCATCATAGTCGCTGTTGGCTTTCAGGATGTCGGAACGCCAGTGATCCGAGACCCGCACCATGTCGCCACATGAAGAGGCAGCGCGCATATGCGTCTGCATCTGCGCTGCGCCCCTGGCGACAAGATCGGCATGGCGGCGCTCATGGACCTCGAGACGTTGCAAGTACCGCGTCCAAGCCTGTCGGAGACGGTCGGTGCGGCGATGCTCGTCCTTCAAAGACGGCATAGTGATCAAGATCACCGGCACGACGGTCACGGTTGTCGGCACGCAATCGCCACTTGCATCTGTCGACCAGTCGATTTGGAAGCGCCATGACGTCACTGCATCATGGCGCGCACCGGAGGCGTCCGCCGGTCGGCGCTGATTGAGCGACCTGCGAACATCACGGGGCGTTCGCCCATCGACCTGGTAGGTGGTCACGCTGACCTGCGCCGGGGCGGAAGCGCTTGCGGGAAGATCAGCCAGACTGGCGATCACTGGACCTTCGACTCCCCAGGCGAGACTGAGTCTCAAGGTGTGGCTGCGGGCGGGCTCGGATCGCTTCTATCCTGTGGCGCCCTTGGAGCCTAGCGCCCCCGGCCTTCTGCCTTCGTCGCGAGGTCCAAAGCCGCCATGAGCTACGAGCGATTTATGGTCTAGCGCTTCGCCGGCACGAGGGTGAACAGCGGCCGGGGCGTGGCGTCGGCGATCGCTGCCGCCACCGCCCAGAGATTGATCAAGCCCGCCGCTTCCACCGTTTCGTCCGCGGCGTCTTCACTCAGGGCGTGAAGCAACCTGCATTCTCCGTTCTCGATAACAGCGTGCCGGTAGACCTGGCTCATGCCCTCGAGTTCAGCCAAGATCAGCAGGTGGGCGTGGTCGCCGGTCTGCTCCAAAGCCTTGATGTATGCAGCGGCTTCATCCGCCGCACCTTCAACAGCCAAGGTCCGACGCTGATGTTCGGACAAGGCGGCGAACACCACTCCTGGCGCGGCTTCGACGGCCGCACGCCTGGAGGCCGGAAGCGACACCCCCAGTCCCCGCATACGCATCATCAGGCGCATTTCAGCCAGTTCGCGTGGCGTGAAACTGGCGCGTCCGCCTTGGCGAGCGCGCAGCAACCCCTGACCGCGCCAATCCCTCTGAAGGTGAAGCGGCGTGTCGGTAATGGCCGCCGCCTCCGACGGCGAGAAATGGCTTTCGCGATAGCGCAGCGAGATCTGAGCGCTTGACATTCAGCCTATTCCGTGTGACCCGACCACATTCCGTGTCGAAGACACGCTTTTGAATGACAGATACGTTATGCCCCGCGTCGGAGCATCGCGCAAGCACCATACAGGATTGGACCGAATGGCTGCCGAGCACATCACAAGCGAGACTAGGCGGCCTGACGACAGTGGACAGCCGCCTCCTGAAGTCCTCGCCTTCCCCTGCCCACCGGGCATCGGTCTCGATACGCCGCTGCGTCTGTCCAAGGCGGCGGCCACCGCCTTTCCGGATGGCTCGGTGAAGCCCAGCACCTTGATGACCGAACATCAGCGGGGAAACTTAGTTCTGGAGAAAATCGGAGGCCGCTGGTTCGTCACCCTCCGATCCATTATCGAAATGAGGAAGAATTGCCGCGTCGTCGTGAACCGCCCCGATTATGGCTCCGAGAGCGCGCAGGCCGCGCGCCCGTATACGTCATCCTCGACGGAGGCCGTGAGGTCGGCACGGGCTGCGGCCTTGATCGCAGCCGAGAGGCTCAAGAAGCGCTTGCGCGCTACTTAACCGCCAAACATGAACCCGCCTTTGGCGAGGGGGACCCCCGCCGCATCCTCGTCGCCGATTGCCTGATCTACTACTTGCAGAGCTTGAGAGACGACCACCGCGGGCCCGAGCCCACCCACGTGCCGTGGCTGATCGGGCATTTCGGCGGCATGACGTGCAGCCAAGTGAACATCGACACCTGCAAGGCCTACGTCACCGCCCGCATCAGCGGCGCCATCGGGCACAAGCCGGTCAGGGAGGCGACGGCAAAGCGCGAGCTGGAGACACTCTCGGCCGCCCTGAACCGTGCGTGGAAGGCCGGCAAGATGGATCGCCCTATCGCCGTGTGGAAGCCGGACGCGAACCCCCAGGAAGCCAGGTGGCTGACCCGCAACGAGGCCGCCCGGTTGATCCGCGGCGCCCTGGGCTTCACGCCAAAGGGCTTCGACGCGGAAGGGAGGGTGACCGGCTACACCCGCGTCGCCAAGCCGAACTACCATGTGGCCCGGTTTATCCTGATCGCTCTCTATAGCGCTACCCGCCACGCGGCGGTGCTGGGGCTGCGATGGGAGCGGAACGCGCAGTCTGGGTCGATCGATCTGAAGGAGAACCGCATCTACCGGCGGGGCACCGAGGAGCGCGAGACGCGTAAGCGACGCCGCCCCTGCCCGATCCCCGACCGCCTGCTCCCGCACCTGCGGCGCTGGCGGCGGCTCACCGTCACAGGCCCAGCCGAATACGCGGGCGAGACCATCCAGCGGCAAAAAACGGGGTTCGAAGCCGCGCGGCGGCTGTCGAAGTTGGACAAGGACGTGACGCCCCATACACTCAAGCACACCTGCATCACCTGGATGCTTCAGGCAGGGGTGCCGACGTGGGAGGTCGCCGGCTTCAGCTCGACCAGCGAGAACCTGATCCGCCAGCGCTACGGTCACCACTGCCCGGATCACATGGAGAACGCCCGCAAGGCCCTGAGCCGCCGGCGCAGCGCTTAGCTCGACGAAGACGGGAAGGCCTCGCCGCGGACGGCCGGTTCCTCGCCGTCAGCGTCATCTCCACCGTCATCACGAGCAGCGTTGCGGCCGACAAGGGCGGCGCGCTCGGTGATGTTACGCATGAGACCGTCCAGGAAGGCGCCGCCGCCGGCCGGCATCGCGGCGACCGCCTCGGCCGCCGCGCCGATCTCGCGCTGGATGCGGTCGGTCAGGGCGATGACCCGCCGCACAGTGGCGGCCGGCGCCAGGCCGCAGGCCTCAGCCATCCGGCGCCAGTGCCGGGCCTGGATATGGCGGCCGCGGACCTGACCGCCGACGGCCTGGGCGTGGTTCTGGGTGATGCCCGGCCACGGCAGGCCGCTCATCAAGTCGTAGAGCGGAGCCAGGGCCGCGCCGTCTGCGGTCAGCAGGATCGAGTAGTTTTTGGCGTGGGAATCGACGTTGCCAATGGCGATGTTGAAGATCACCGCGTCCAGCAGGCGGGTGATGTCGACGGCCGTCATGTGCCGGCGGACCAGGGCGAACAGGTCAGCCAGCGAGGGTCCGCGCACACCGGTTTGGTTGCGCTCGTATTTGGAGCCGGGTGGAATTCCCAAAGCCTGGCAGAAGTCTTCCTGGTGACGGCGCATTGCGGTTGGCGCCTGGCCGTCTCGGTCGTAGCGATCGACCAGGAGATAGGCGCGGCCGCCGGCCAGTCCTGTGGTGACGGGGGCCGCGGGCAGGCGACAGCGGGCGGCCAGCACCATGCACAAGGCCTCGTTCTGGACGCTGCCCGGCAGACGCGGATTGTCAGGCTTCAGGACGTGGGTCGAAGGCGCGCCGTTTACGGGAACGGCGATCTGACCATCCAGCAGCGCGACCGGCAGCTTGTCCTGGGCGCCGGCCAGACTCATGGACACGCCCTCGTCCCCGACAAGGAAGGGTTTGCGCGGCAATTGCTCGATGATCCGCTCCAGGTCGTCTGGCGTGGGCACGAGCCGATAATCGCCCTGGTCTTTTCTCGGGCCGCCGACACGCAGCGCGCCGGCGAGGTCGCCGCCAGTGGCCGAGATCAGGCCCAACACATCCTCTTGAGCTACACCAAGCGCGCGCTGCATAGCCCGCATCGGTTCGCCTTCGGGGAGCAGGTTCATCAGCCACGGCAGCACCACCTCTGGCGGACAGGCTTTTTGGGCCAGCGGCATCGACAGCGAGACAGGGAAAGCGTCCGACGAGGCGCGCCAAGCATCGTTATAGGTCAGCACCGGCCCCGTGGGCGAAGGCGTCACCTCGGCAACCGGCCTGTCGCCGTGGAACAGCGTCGGCATCAGCGACGCCCTGCGGTGTTCTCTAAGCGGATGCCGACCGCCTTGACGGCCGCGAGCGCCTTGCCGAGTTGGGCGGTGGCCTTGCCCGCCTCCAGCTCGACGATGAACCGCTCGCCGGTTCCAATCGCCAGGGCGAGGTCGCGCTGGGTCAGGCCGAGGGCGCGGCGCGCCTCGGCGACCTGTCGGCCAAAATCCTCTGCAGTGACGATCATAGCGCTCTTCCCGATCGGGAAGATCGCAGCAGAGCACGACTTTCGTCAAGGCCATTCTTACCGATCGGGAAGATCAGCCCGCCCCAACCTCATCACGCAAAGAATCTTACCGAGCGGGAAGATCCACGTTTCATGGGCTAATCATGGGCAAGCTCCTGCGGAGCAGACCCAAACATCAAATAAGTCTTTGAAAAGGGTGGTGGACGCGACAGGGATTGAACCTGTGACCCCTACGATGTCAACGTAGTGCTCTCCCGCTGAGCTACGCGTCCGCCGTGGCGGCCCTGGACGCAGGGTCCGGGGCGGGAAGGGGCGGTCTATAACCCGGGGGGTTCCCGAACCGCAAGGGGCAAAACGCCGACGTCCCTTCGGGGCGCGGTCAGGCGGCGACCATGCGCTCGACCTCGTTGACGAGGTCGCGCAGGTGCACGGGCTTGGACAGGACCTTGGCCTGGGGCGAGGCCTGGGCGGCGGACAGGGCCACGGCGGCGAAGCCGGTGATGAACATGATGCGCAGGCCCGGCTGGCGGGCGGCGGCCACGCGGGCGACCTCGATTCCGTCCGCGCCCGGCATGACGATATCGGTCAGCAGCAGGTCGTAGGGCCCGTGCTCCAGCGCGTCGATGGCGTCGTCGCCGTTCTCACAGTCGATGACCTGGTGGCCGGCGCGCTCCAGCGCGCGCGTCAGGAAACCGCGCAGAGATCCGTCGTCTTCCGCCAGAAGGATGCGCGCCATGACCGAATGCCTCGTCGAAAACAGGCGCGGACGCTAGCGGCGGAACGGTAAACCGCGCGTGAAAAACCGGCGCCCCGGCTATGCCGCCGGTGGAGAAGCAGCCTATGGCGACGGGCATGAGCCCGTTTGGAGAGGTCTGTCGCATCAGTCGCCCGGAGTCGGGCGCGGCTTCGATCCCGCTGGTGTTCGCGTCTCCGCACTCGGGCGACGTCCATCCGCCCTGCCCGGCCGCGGCGGACCTGCCCGGGCGAAGCCTGCGCAGCGCCGAAGACGCCCTGATGCAGCATCTGGTCGGGGCCGGCCCCGCCCATGGCGCGGTGCTGATCGCCGCCGTCGTCGCCCGCTCCTTTGTGGACCTCAATCGTGATCCGGACGAGCTTGACCCGCTGGCGGTGGAGGGCGCGCCTGCGGAGCTCCTGTCCCCGCGGGCGCGCGCCGGCTATGGCGTCATTCCCCGGCTGAGCGGCGACGGTCTGCCCCTGCATCGGCGACGGCTGACGCGCGAGGAGGCTCAGGCGCGTCTGGACGGCGTACACCGCCCCTACCACCTCGCCCTGGCCGATCTGATGCATGAGACAAGGGCGCGGCACGGCCGGGCGATCCTGGTCGACTGGCATTCCATGCCCGGCCGCGCCGGCGACATGGACGTGGTGCTGGGGACGCGGCACGGCGCCGCCTGCGGATCGGCGCTCAGCCGACAGATGCAGGGGCTGATGGAGAGGCAGGGCTGGCGGGTGTCGCTGAACCACCCCTACGCCGGCGGTTACTCGACCCGGAGGTGGGGGCGCCCTGACGAAGGCTTCGAGGCGGTGCAGGTCGAGATCAACCGCCGCCTCTACCTTGATGAGGACACGCTTGAGCCGTCGCCCGGCTATGGCGCGCTCGCGAAGGCCCTGTCGCGCATCATCGCGGAACTGTGCGGATCCCACCGGTGAGCGCGGGCAAAAAAAAGCCGCGCCAGACCGGCGCGGCTATGTAAAGTCTATAGGGAGGAAACGCCCAGGAAGGGCAAGACGCCCGAAGGCGTCGAGGAGCAATCTAGATACCCAGGCCCAGCTCGTCAAGCCTGACCACTGGTAAGTTATTCACGGTAAGTTACACCGTGCGACGAGACGACGCACGAAACGTGCGTTCTCACGGGGTGGCGCCGCTCAAAGCGGAAAACTCGTCTATTCCAGCAGACGACGGGCTGCGCGGATCGCACGCGCTGCAGGCGAAGCCTCTTGCCGCCACAGCAGCAGCGCGAAGGCCGAAAACACGCCCGCGCCCAGCCACAACGGCCCGAACAGCCAGGCCGCCGCCGCCAGGGCGAAGTAGTAGCCGCGCACGCCCTGGCTGAACGACGCCAGCGCCGGATTGATCAGATTGGCCGCCGCCTCGCCAAAGGCGGCGTTCTCGCGCTGATCCTCGGGCGCGGCGCCGATCAGCGCCAGGGTGTAGTTCAGCTGGCGCAGCGCCCAGATGAAGTCCAGGAACCCGCGCGCCAGGCAGATCAGCACCAGAGCCAGCTTGCCCTCCAGCATGCGCAGCGGCACGTCCTCGGCGCCCACGGCGGCGAACCCCTGCAGCCGGCTTTCGCCCCCGAACAGGATGCCGGCCACGGCGGCGATCAGCAGCAGGTTGGTGGAGGCGAAGAAAGACGCCGAGTTGATGGAATGGCCCATCAACTGGCTGTCCACGAGCCGCATCTCGCGTCGCGTCATCGCCTGCATCCAGATGCGGCGCACGTGCAGCATGTCGTCGTTCAAGGAGCCGCTCTTGCGGCCGATCAGCCCCAGGAGAGGGCCGTAGCCGAGCCAGCACATGAAGAAGAGCGCGAGAGCCGCCCCGTCCAGAAAGGTCATGACCCTCTTCCTGCCGTGCGCCGGGCCGCCGGTGCAAGGGCCGCCGCAGGCGCCGCTGCTTGCCCGGAGGCCTGCGCCGTCCTATCACGCCAGCCGCTTTTCCGCTCAAAGACATACAGCCAGGCAGACACCGCCATGAACATCGACGCCATCTCGGTCGGGCCCAAGCCCCCCTACGACATCCATGTGGTGATCGAGATCCCGGCCGGCGGCCTGCCGGTCAAGTACGAGATGGACAAGGAGTCCGGCGCCCTGTTCGTGGACCGCTTCCTGAACACGGCCATGTACTACCCCGGCAACTACGGCTTCATCCCGCACACCCTGGCCGACGACGGCGACCCCTGCGACGTGATCGTGATCAATCCGACGCCGGTGGTGCCGGGCGCGGTGATCCGCGCGCGTCCGATCGGCGTGCTGCTGATGGAGGACGAGGCCGGCCGCGACGAGAAGATCCTGGCGGTGCCGGTCGACAAGCTGAACCCCTACTATTCGGACATCCAGAGCTACACCCAGCTGCCCAAGATCCTGATCGAGCAGATCGAGCACTTCTTCACCCGCTACAAGGACCTGGAGAAGGGCAAGATGGTCCGCGTCGACAAATGGGCCGAGGCCGACGTGGCGGCGGAGCTGATCGAGACCGGCATGAAGATGCACGAGGAGGCCAAGGCCAAGGGCGAAAAGACGCTCTGATCGTCATCCCGCCATGAGGCTGAAGAGGCGCCCTCCGGCTGCGGAGCGGCGCCTTTTTCGTGCGACGCCCCGCCCTCTCCCGCTTCGCCTGCGCGCCTCCTATGTGCGGGGCATGACAGACCTTTCCCCCCGCGAGATCGTCTCCGAACTCGACCGCTTCATTGTCGGCCAGGACGAGGCCAAGCGCGCCGTGGCCGTGGCGCTGAGGAACCGCTGGCGCAGGAAGCGCGTGCCCGACGACCTGCGCGACGAGGTCACGCCCAAGAACATCCTGATGATCGGACCCACGGGCGTCGGCAAGACCGAGATCGCCCGGCGGCTGGCCAAGCTGGCGGGTTCGCCCTTCCTGAAGGTCGAGGCCACCAAGTTCACCGAGGTGGGCTATGTCGGCCGCGACGTGGACCAGATCATGCGCGACCTGGTCGAAAGCGCCCTGGTGATGGTGCGCGACAAGCGCCGGGTCGAGGTGCGCGCCCGCGCCGAGGCCGCCGCCGAGAACCGCATCCTGGACGCCCTGGTGGGGCCGGGCGCGGGCCAGGCGACGCGCGACGCCTTTCGCACCCGCCTGCGCGCCGGCGAGCTGGACGACAAGGAGATCGAGATCGCCCTGGCCGACACCGCATCGCCGATCCAGGGGCTGGACATACCGGGCGGCCAGGTCGGCCTGCTGAACCTGTCGGAGATGTTGGGCAAGATGGGCGGCGGACGCACCAAGACCGTGCGCCTGACTGTGCGCGACGCGACGGGTCCCCTGACCACCGAAGAGGGCGACAAGCTGCTGGACGGCGACAGCCTGACCAAGGAGGCCCTGCTGCTGGCCGAGAACGAGGGCATCGTCTTTCTGGACGAGATCGACAAGGTGGCGGGCCGCCAAGATCGCGGAGGCGCCGACGTGTCGCGCGAAGGCGTGCAGCGCGACCTGCTGCCGCTGATCGAGGGCACCACCGTCTCCACCAAATACGGGCCGGTGAAGACCGACCATGTGCTGTTCATCGCCTCGGGCGCGTTCCACGTCGCCAAGCCCTCGGACCTTCTGCCCGAGCTTCAGGGCCGCCTGCCGATCCGGGTGGAGCTGAAGGCCCTGACACGCGACGACTTCAAGCGCATCCTGACCGAGCCCGAGGCCAATCTGATCCGTCAGAACCAGGCGCTGCTGGCCACCGAGGACGTGACCCTGACCTTTACCGACGATGCGGTGGAGGCGCTGGCCGACGCGGCGGTGGCGGCCAATTCGGCGGTCGAGAACATCGGCGCGCGCAGGCTGCAGACGGTATTGGAGCGGGTGCTGGAGGAGACCAGCTTTCGCGCCTCCGACCTCGGCGGCCAGACGATCGCCTTCGACGGCGACGCCGTGCGCGAAAAGGTCGGCGACCTGGCCAGGAACGCCGACCTTTCGCGGTTCATCCTCTAGCCGCGATCAGTCCATCAGCTGCTGGGCCAGGTAGACGTAGTGCCGGGCCCAGCGGCGGGCGTTGGCCACCGGATCGGCGTCGTTGGAGTGGCCGCCGGCCGTGTCCTCGAAATACAGGTGGTCGTGGCCCTGTTCGCCCAGCCGCGCGGCGAACTTGCGCGCATGGCCCGGATGCACCCGGTCGTCGCGCGTGTTGGTGGTGATGTAGACGCGCGGGTAGTCGACCTCGGGCCGCAGCTGCTGATAGGCCGAGTATTTCGCGATCCAGGCCGCTTCCTCGGGGATGCGCGGGTCCCCGTATTCGCCGATCCAGGACGCGCCGGCCGGCAGCTCGTGATAGCGCAGCATGTCGATCAGCGGGCTTTCGATCACCGCCGCGTTGAACAGCTCCGGATGCTGGGTGATCGACACACTGGTCAGAACCCCGCCGTTGGAGCGTCCGTAGATGCCCAGGCGGCGCGGCGAGGTGATCCCGCGCTGCTGCAGGTCCCGCGCCACCGCCGCGAAGTCGTCAAAGGCCTTCTGCCGCTCGCCGTCCAGGGCCGCCTGGTGCCAGTCCGGCCCGAACTCGCCGCCGCCGCGGATGTTGGCCTGAACGAAGACGCCGCCGTTCTCCAGCCACAGCTTGCCCATCTCCGGCTTGTAGGCCGGGTTCAGGCTGACCTGAAAACCGCCGTAGCCGAACAGAATGGTCGGCGCCGAGCCGTCCATCGCCAGGTCGCGCGGCCGGGTGACGAAATAGGGGATCCTGGTCCCGTCGCTCGACGTCGCCTCGAACTGCTCCACCACATGGGTCGAGGCGTCGAACTTGGCCGGGGCGGATTTCAGTTGAGTCAATCCCGCGACGGAGGCGCCGACGTGGTCCAGCGATCCGGGCCCTTGATCCGGCGTGAACAGGCTCAGCGTCGGAGACGTCAGGAACCCTTGGGCGGAGACAAACGCCCGACCAGCCTTCTTGGACACGTCGCCCAGGCTGACGGTGCTGTTATCGGGCACCTCCACCTGCCGCTCCAGCCAGGCAAACTCCCCCTGCGGGAAGAAGGTCGACAATCGGCTGCGCACGTTGTCGCTGACGACGACCATGAGCTTGTCGTCGAAGACGGCCACGTCCGCCACCGACTGACGCTCGGTCGGCGTGAACACCGTCGTGTCCTCATGTGCCGGACCCGGCTTGCGAGGCGGATCGCCGATCCACTCCTGCAACGACCCGATGTTTATGGCGAGCAGGCTGCCGGCCTTGATGCCGGCGCCTAGGCCGAAGCGGTCAAACGGCTCTTCCGGCGTGAAGATCAGACGCTCGCCCATAATGCCGTGGATGGACACACGCGACGGCAGCATCAACTTCACCGGTTCGCCGTCCACCAGCCGCCAGGTCTCCGAGCGGAAGGTGTCCAGCGGGCGTGTGATGATGACCGCCAGCACCTGGCCTTCCTTGTCGCGGTAAACCGACGGGCTGACGCCGTAGCCGCCGTCGCGCTGCTCGCCGCGATAGACTTCGGTCGCGTCCGCCAGCGCCTGCCCGCGCCCCAGCGTCTTGATGATGAAGGGATAGCCCGACTCCGTCATCGTGCCCGGCCCGAAGTCGGTGGCGACCAGCAGGGTGTCGCGGTCCAGCCATTCAATGCGGTGCTTGCCTTCAGGCAGGACGAAACCATCGGCGACGAACGACCGGGACGCCACGTCGAACTCGCGCACCGTCACCGCGTCCTTGCCGCCGTCTGACAGCATGATCAGGCAGCGGTCGTCGTCGGGGGCCAGGCAGCTGGCGCCCTTGAACACCCAGTCGCGGCCCTCCGCCTTGGCCAGGGCGTCGACGTCGATCAGCGTCTCCCACCGGGGCGTCGCGGTGCGGTAGCTGTCCAGCGTCGTGCGCCGCCACACGCCCTTGGGGTTCGTCGCGTCCTGCCAGAAGTTGCCGAGCCCGTCGCCGAGGAAGCTCGGCTGCGGGATACGGTCGGTGGCCGTCAGGATCGCCTCGGCCTGCTGCCGGAACGGCTCATAGCGACGGTCGCCGGTCAGGGCCGCCAGCGCCCTGCGGTTCTCCCCGGCCACGAACGCCATGGCCTCGGCGCCGTCCACCTCCTCCAGCGCCAGATGGTCGTCCGCAGCCTTGACGCCCTCCACGCTCAGGTCGCGGGGGAAGTGCGGCGGCGGCGTGGTCGCGCTGGGGGACGCGACGGCTGGAACTTGCGCCAAGGCCGCCGGCGCGGCCGCGAGCAACAGCGCCGGTATGGCGGCGGACAGGATCAAGTGACGCATGGACTAGCAATCTCCGCTCATCCCGGCGGAGACCGGGACCCAGGTCTTCGGGCGTCCGGCGTCGCCCGCTCGCACAGAAGCCGATCCCAGCCGCCGAAGCTCGCAAGAGCGCTGGGTCCCCGCCTGCGCGGGATGAGCGGGCTTGGAAAACCTATTCCTGCGCCGGCGTGTCCATCAGGCGGCGCGACAGGTAGGTGTACTCCAGCGCCAGCCGCCGCGCGGTTTCGCGCAGGTTGGCCCCCGCCGCGTGGCCGCCGTCGGTGTTCTCGTAGAACAGCACCGGATAGCCCAGCTCCTCCAGCCGCGCCGCCGCCTTGCGGGCGTGGCCGGGATGGACGCGGTCGTCCTTGGTCGAGGTGTGGATGAACACCTCCGGATAGGGCTGACCGGCCGCGAGCTTCTGGTAGGGCGAATACTGTTCGATCCAGGCGCGCTCTTCGGGCACGTCGGGGTTGCCGTATTCGCCGATCCAGCTGGCGCCGGCCAACAGCTTGTGGAAGCGCAGCATGTCGAACAGCGGCACCTGGATCACCGCGCCGTTTATCAGGTCCGGCCGCTGGGTCAGCATCGCCCCCATGAACAGCCCGCCCTGCGAGCCGCCCATGATCCCCAGTTTCGGCTGAGAGGTGATGCGGCGCGCGGTCAGGTCCAGCGCCACGGCCTGGAAGTCCTCGTGCGCGCGCTGGCGGTTCTCCTGCAGCGCCGCGTCATGCCAGCGGGGGCCGAACTCGCCGCCCCCGCGCGTGTTGGCGATCACATAGACCCCGCCTCGCTCAAGCCAAAGCTTGCCCACCGTCGGCGAATAGCCGGGCAAGAGCGAGCTCTGGAACCCGCCGTAGCCGTACAGCAGCGTCGGATTGGAGCCGTCCAGCGGCATGTCCGCCTTGTGCACCACGAAATAGGGGATCATCGTCCCGTCGGCCGAACGGGCCTCGTACTGGTCCACCGTCATGCCGGCGGCGTCGAACTTGGCCGGCGTGGACTTGACCTGCTCGACCTGTCCGCTCGCCGCGTCCGCCAGATACAGGCTGGACGGGTTCAGATAGCCCGAGACGCTGACGAACACGCGGTCATCCGCCTCCGAAGCCGAACCCACGCCGACCGACACGTTCTGCGGCAGATCCAGCGTGCTGTAGGCCCACTCGCCTTCGCCGGGCGTATAGACGCGCACCGCCCCCTTCACATTCTCGAACAGGGCGACGATCAGGCGGTTGCGGCTGGCGGTGATCCCCTCCACCGCCTGGCGCTCGGTCGGGCGCAGCACCAGTCGGGCCTGAACGCTCGGATCGTCCATCCACGCCTTGAGCGGATAGGCGATGACGTCGCCGGACTGGAAGGTCTGGCCGGATGGCGCGGTCCAGTCCTCCTTGGTGGTGAACACCAGCCGGCCGTCCACCAGGGCGTTGATGTCCGACTTGGCCGGCAAGGTCAGCTTGGTCAGCTGTCCGTCGTCCCCCAGGCTGAAGACCTCGCTGGAGTAGAAGTCCACCGCACGGGTGATCAGGGTCGCCTGGATGTTCCCGTCGGCGTCGCGCAGGGTCGAGCCCTGCACCGACACGTCGGTCGGCTGGCCGGTGAAGATCGTCTCCGCCTGTTCCATCGGCTGGCCGCGCTTCATGCGCTTGACCACCATGGGATAGCCCGAGTTGGTCAGGCTGCCCTCGCCGAAATCGCGCGCGATCAGCAGGGTGTCGGCGTCGATCCAGGCCGCATTGCCCTTGGATTCCGCCAGCACGATGCCGCCATCGACGAACGTCTTGGTCTCGGCGTCGAATTCGCGCAGCGTCACCGCATCCTTGCCGCCGTCGGACAAGGACACCAGGCACATCCGCTCGTTCGGCTGCAGGCAATTGACGCCCTTGTAGACCCAGTTCTTGCCCTCGGCCGCCGCCAGGGCGTCGACGTCCAGGATCGTCTCCCACTCGGGCGTGGCCGTGCGGTAGCTGTCCACCGTGGTCTGGCGCCATACGCCGCGCACGTGCTGGGCGTCCTGCCAGAAGTTGCTCAAGCTTCCGTCGCGGTTGAAGCCGACGCCGGGGATGCGGTCGCGCGCCTGCACGATCTCCAGCGCCTGCTGGTGCAGCGGCTCGTAACGGGCGTCGGCCTGCAGCGTCCCGAGCGACTTTTCATTGTGTTCGCGCACCCACTGCATGGCGCGCTCGCCCTCGACCTCCTCCAGCCACAGATAGGGGTCGGTCGCATCGGTCATGGCGAAGGCGGCCGTCGCGGATGACGAGGGGGATGCGGCTTGCGCCATGGCGATGCTCGGCAACGAGGTGGAGGCGAGCAGCGCGGCGAGCGCTGCGGCGGAGGTGCGGATCATGTGCGTCTTTCCCCGAAAATCTGGGGGCACATTAAACGGCGGACTCCGCTCCACAAGCCGCGCGCGCATTTTGTCACATCGAGCCGCTCAGCCCTCGTCCGGAATGCACAGGAGGTTGCCGCACGCCTTGCAGTGAACCGCGTCCGGATCGTGCGTCTGCAGGCCGCATCGCTCGCAGGGGTATCGCACCTTGTTCGGCTTGATCACCGTCTGCGCCACTCGCAGGAACAGGGTGATGCCCGTCAGCATGATGACGATGGACAACAGCTTGCCGACCGGTCCGGGCAGGGTGACGTCCCCGAACCCCGTCGTGGTCAGCGCGGCCACGGTGAAATACAGCGCGTCCACATAGCCTGCGATGCCGTCGTGGCCGCGGAAGAAGGCGTAGACGAAGCCGGTGGCCACGAACACAAAGGTGACCAGCCCGGCCAGCGCCCGCACGATCCCCTCGACCCGCGTGTCGTCGAAGCGATGACCCACCGTGCGCCAGAAGAAGTCGGAGTTGAGCACCGTCCAGATGCGCAGCAGCCGCAGAAAGCCGAGGTTGGCCGCCCAAGCTGGCACCAGCAGGGTCAGCAGGATGAACAGGTCCATCCAGACGATCGGCCGCTTCAGCCAGTCCTTCCAGTCGGAATAGGCCCAAGCCCGAGCCGCCAGGTCCAGCGCCAGCAGCGTCGCGACGAAATAGTCCACCACATAAAAGGCCCAGCCGGCCTCGCGCAGGATCGGCGCGGCCAGAAAGAAGCCGATGATCAGCACGTCGATCGCGATCACGGCCATCCGGAACCGCACCGCCGGCGGCTGGGAGCCGTGGTAGAGGTAGCGCACCCGCGCCCGCAGGCGCAGGCCCTCGCCATTCCTGGGGCTCGGCTTTCCAGACTTCACGCGGTTCTCCGAAGGCGTGGGCGGCGCTATAGCACGGGCATGACACGCCCCTTCGTCAAGATGAACGGCGCCGGCAACGATTTCGTCGTCGTCAATGCGCTTGAGACGCCGTTTTCGCCGAGTGAGGACCAGGTGCGCGCCCTCGCCGACCGCGCGACCGGCGAGGGATTCGACCAGCTGATCGCCATCGAGCCTTCGGACACGGCCGACGCCTTCATGCGGGTGTGGAACGCCGATGGTTCATTGGTGCAGACCTGCGGCAACGCCCTGCGCTGCGTCGGCTGGCTGCTGATGCAGGCGAACGGCTCGGATCGGGTGGTGATCGACACCCTCGGTGGCCCGACGGTCGCCGTGCGCGCCGGCGACCGCAGCGTCACCGTGGACATGGGCCGGCCGCGTCTCGACTGGACGGAGGTGCCGCTGGCCGAGGAGATGGACACGCGCGGCATCGAGCTTCAGGTCGGGCCCATCGACGATCCGGTGCTGCACACGCCGGGCGCTGTCTCCATGGGCAATCCGCACGTGGTCTTCTTCACCGACCGGCAGGATGACGGCTTCGTCACCGGCTCCGGCTCCCTGGTCGAGCATCATCCCCTGTTCCCGGAAGGGGTCAACGTCGGCTTCGCCAATGTGCTGGAACGCGATCACATCCGCCTGCGCGTGTGGGAGCGCGGCGCCGGACTGACCCGAGCCTGCGGCACCGGCGCCTGCGCGGCGCTGGTGGCCTGCGCCCGACGGGGTCTGATGGAGCGCAAGGCGCGCGTGACCGTCGACGGCGGCGAACTGGTGATCGACTGGGACGAGGCGTCCGGCCATGTCTTCATGACCGGCCCGGTCGAGATCGAACGCACTGGAACGCTGGCCCTCTGACGCCGAGGCTGGCGGGATCGGGCTCGCTGGAGCGCACGGCGTTCCGTCGGGTAAACTGTTGTTACGGCCGCCGGGCGGTTCTAGGACTGGCGGACACCCGCCGCCTGCGCCTGGACCACCGATGCCCGACCTGACCGATAAACAGACCTTTTCCGACAACGAGGCGCTGGACTTCCACAGCGACCCGACGCCGGGCAAGATCTCCATGGCGCCGACCAAGCCGATGGCGACGCAGCGCGACCTGTCGCTGGCCTATTCGCCGGGCGTCGCCGTGCCGGTGCTGGCGATCGCCGCCGATGCGGACAAGGCCTACGACTACACCGCCAAGGGCAACATGGTGGCGGTGATCTCCAACGGCACCGCCATTCTAGGCCTGGGCAACCTCGGCCACATGGCGTCCAAGCCGGTGATGGAAGGCAAGTCGGTGCTGTTCAAGCGCTTCGCCGACGTGGACAGCTTCGACGTCGAGGTGAAGACCACCGATCCGGACGAGTTCGTCACCGTGGTCAAGAACATCGGCGACACCTGGGGCGGCATCAACCTGGAGGACATCAAGTCTCCGGAATGCTTCGTGATCGAAAGCGAACTTCAGGACCTGCTGGACATCCCGGTCTTCCATGACGACCAGCACGGCACGGCCATCATCTCCACCGCCGGCCTGATCAACGCCTGTCACGTGGCGGGCAAGAAGCTGGAGGACGTCAAGGTGGTTCTGGCCGGCGCGGGCGCCGCGGGCCTGTCCTCCATCGCCCTGATGAAGGCGGCGGGCGTGAAGGCCGAGAACACCGTCATCGTCGACCGCGACGGCGTGGTGTTCAAGGGCCGCGACCACGGCATGGACCAGTGGAAGGCCGCCCACGCAACTGACACGCCGCACCGCACCCTGGCCGAGGCCATGGTCGGCGCCGACGTGGTGCTGGGGCTGTCCGCCAAGGGCGCCCTGACCAAGGAGATGGTGGCCTCCATGGGGCCGCGCCCCATCATCTTCGCCATGGCCAATCCGGACCCGGAGATCACGCCGGAAGACGTGATGAGCGTGCGCTCGGACGCCATCATCGCCACCGGCCGCTCGGACTACGTCAACCAGGTCAACAATGTGCTGGCCTTCCCCTACCTGTTCCGCGGGGCGCTGGACGTGCGCGCGCGGCGCGTGAACCACGAGATGAAGGTCGCCTGCGCTCGCGCCCTGGCCGCGCTCGCCCGTGAGGACGTGCCGGACGAGGTGGCCGCCGCCTATCGCGGCAGGAAGCTGAAATTCGGCCCCGACTACATCATCCCGACCCCATTCGACCCGCGTCTGATCTGGTACATTCCGCCCTTCGTCGCCCAGGCGGCGATGGACACGGGCGTGGCGCGTCGGCCGATCCCCGACATGGACGCCTACCGCACCGAACTGCGCTCGCGCGTCGACCCATCCGCCGCCCTGATGCAGAAGATATCCTCGGCCGTGCGCAGCGGACCGAACAAGCGGGTGGTGTTCGCCGAGGGCGAGGAGCCGTCGGTGATCCGCGCCGCCTGGGGCTTCAAACAGGCCGAGCTCGGCACGCCCGTGCTGGTCGGGCGCGAGGACCTGATCCGCCAGAACGCCCAGGAAGCGGGGCTGAACTTCGACGAACTCGGCATCGAGATCACCAACGCCCGGGTATCCGGCCGCAACGTCGAATACACCGACTGGCTGTACGAAAAGCTGCAGCGCCGAGGCTATCTGCGCCGCGACGTGCAGCGGATGATCAACCAGGACCGCAACTACTTCGGCGCCACCCTGGTCGCCCAGGGCGAGGCCGACGCCATGGTCACCGGCGTCACCCGCAACTTCAACATGGCCCTGCGCGAGGTGCAGCGCGTGCTGGAGGTCAAGGAGACGCTGATCGGCCTGTCGATCCTCTTGGCCCGCGGCCGCACCCTGTTCGTGGCCGACACCTCCATCCACGAACTGCCCGATGCGCAGGAGCTGGCCGACATCGCCTGTCAGGCCGCCGCGTCGGTGCGCCGGCTGGGCCGCAATCCGCGCGTGGCGTTCATGTCCTATTCGACCTTCGGCAATCCGCCGGGCGATCGCGGCGAAAAGGTGCGCGAGGCCATCCGCATCCTGGACCGGCGGGGCGTCGATTTCGAATACGAGGGCGAGATGCCGCCGGAGATCGCCCTGGATCCGGCCGCGCACCCCGCCTACGCCTTCAACCGGCTGAGCAAGCCCGCCAACATCCTGGTCATGCCGGCCATCCACTCGGCCGCGATCTCGACCAAGCTGGTGCAGGCGCTGGGCGGCGCCACCGTGATCGGCCCGCTGCTGGTCGGGCTGGAGAAGTCGGTGCAGATCGTTCCGCTGGGCGCCTCGGTCAGCGAGATCATCACCGCCGCCACCTTCGCCGCCTATCACGAAGGCCCGGTGTTCCACGGCGAAGGCGTCTCCTCGGCCCCCAAGCCGCCCGCGCCCTTCATCGAGGACTGAGCGGAAGCGGCTTGAGGCGGCGGGGTCCGGCTGGCACGGTCGGGCGATGACCGACGCCGCCTCGCTGTTCCCGCCCGCCGCACCCCCGCCCCGGCGGGTGGCGTCCGGCCTTTATCTCGTCGCCACGCCGATCGGGAACCTGCGCGACATCACCCTGAGGGCGCTGGACGTGCTGGCCGCCGCCGATCTGGTGCTGGCCGAGGACACGCGCGTCACCGCCAAGCTGCTGCAGGCCTACGGCCTCAAGGCGCGGCTCGAGCGCTGCGACGACCACGCCTCCGCCCGCGCGGCCGAGATCGCCGTCGAGCGGCTGCAGGCGGGCGAAGTGGTGGCCCTGGTGTCGGACGCCGGCACGCCGATGGTCAGCGACCCCGGCTTCGTGGTCGCCCGCGCCGCCATCGCCGCCGACCTGCCGGTCCATCCGATTCCCGGCCCATCCAGCCTGCTCGCAGCCCTGTGCATCGCGGGCCTTCCCGCCGACCGGGTGCTGTTCGCGGGCTTCCCGCCGCCCAAGTCGGCCGCCCGTCGCACCCTGCTGGAAAGCCTGAAAGCGCCCGGGCAGACCCTGGTCTTCTTTGAAAGCGGCCCTCGCCTCGCTGACAGCCTCCGCGACATGGCCGCCGTGCTGGGACCGCGCCCCGCCGCCGTCGCCCGCGAACTGACCAAGTTGTACGAAGAATGCGTGCGCGGTCCGCTGGACGTCTTGGCCGCCGATCCGCGCCTGCAGTCCCCCAAGGGCGAGATCGTGGTGGTGGTCGCGCCGGGCGAGGCCGAGGCGGTGTCAGAGGCCGACGCCGACGCCGCCCTGGCCGAGGCCCTGACCCGCCTGCCGCCGGGAGAGGCCGCGTCCGAAGTCTCCCGCGCCCTCGACCTGCCGCGCAAGGCCCTTTACCGCCGCGCGCTGGAGATGCAGGGCCGGTGAAGCCACAGCGCCTGCGTCCCGCCGCCCCTGCGCCCGCGCCCAAGCGGCCGTGGCGCCAGGCCTTGGGCGGCCGCGCCCGCCGGCAGGGGCATAGCGCCGAGTGGATCGCCGCCGCATGGCTGATGCTGAAGGGTTACCAGATCCTCGGTTTCCGCCTGAAGACCCGCGCTGGCGAGATCGACTTGCTGGCCCGGCGCGGCTCCGTCCTTGCGGTGGTGGAGGTGAAGCGACGCCGCACCCTGGAGCAGGCGAAGGCGGCGCTCGCCGCCGACCAGTACGTCCGACTGCTGGCGGCGGGCGAGGCGGCGATGCGCAATCGACCCGCGCTGCAGGGTCTCCGGCTGCGAATTGATACCGTGGCGCTGGCTCCCCGCCGTTTTCCAAGGCATCTTTGTGGCGTGGACCGCTCCGCGCCCGGAGACGGGAGGATCAGGTGACGCGAGAGGAAGCCGAGAACATCCTGACGCAGGCGGGTCCCTGCGAGGACGGCGACTTCCCGCTTCTGGAAGCGGCCATCGCCTGCGCCATCCACGACTATCCCCTTCGCGACTGCGAACCGGTGCGGGTGCTGGCGCGCAACGCCGGCGAGCGGCTGAAGGAACGGATCGGCGGCGAAAGCCCCGACGACGCCCTGGCCGAGACCATGGCCGCCGACCTGCGCCTGAACGGGGACCTGATCAGCTACGACCATCCCTGCAACACCGACATCATCGACGTGGCCGAGCGTCGGCGCGGCCTTTCGGCGGCCCTGGCCATCTTCTACCTCGACGCCGCCCGGCGCGCGGGGCTCGAGGCGGCGGGCGTCGACTTCCCCGGCCACTTCCTGATGCGGGTGGAGACGCCGGACGGGCCGGTCGCCCTGGATCCCTTCAGCCAGGGCCGTCTGGTGCTGCCCAGCGAACTGACCCGCCGCGCGCTCCGAGCCGGCCTCACGCCCCATGTGGCCGACCGGCTGGACCTGCTGATGGCGCCCGTCAGCGACCGTCACGCCCTGATCCGGCTTCAGAACGTGCTGTTCAGCCGCGCCATCAAGGCCTCCGACTATGAGGCGGCTGAGCGGTCGGCGCTGCGCCGCGCCCTGCTGGACCCGACCGACCACCGCCCCTGGCTGGATGTGGCCGCCGCCCGCGAGAAGCAGGGCGCACTGGCGGGCGCCTTGGACGCCCTCTCCCGCGCCCGCAGCCTAGACGGTCCGGCGGAGGCGCTGCGCTCGACCAGCTTCGACCGCGTTCGGATGCAGCTGAACTGACGCATCCGCCTGGGCGATGCGATCGTAAATAGCTCAACCATTCCGGTGGGTTGCCTCGAGCCGGAACGGCTTTGTTCATGTCCCGTTCAACTACGAAGCGCGATAACGGTCGCCTTAGGAGATCATCCATGAAAACCCCCTCGCTGAAGACCCTCGCGCTGGTCGCGACGGCGGGCCTGACGCTCGCCGCCTGCGCCACCGCGACGCCTTATCAACCGGCCGGCTTCAACGGCCAGCGCAACGGCTATGCCGAGCAGCGGCTGGAGAGCAATCGTTTCCGCGTCAGCTTCTCGGGCAACTCCCTGACCTCGCGCGAGCAGGTCGAGATGAGCCTGCTGCTCCGCTCGGCCGAAGTGGCGGCCGAGAACGGCTACGACTGGTTCGCCACGGTGAACCGCGCGACCGAGCGCGACACGCGCTTCTACTCCACGCCGGACCCCTTCTATGACCGCTTCTACGGCCCCCGGTTCGGTCCGTACTGGAGCCCGTCGTGGCGCTTCTACCGTCGCGGCTACTGGAGCCCCTGGGGCCCGACCTGGGGCAACGACTTCGACGTCCGCCAGGTCGATCGCTACGAGGCCAACGCCGAGATCATCCTGGGCCGCGGTCCCAAGCCCGCCGGCGATCCCAACGCCTTCGACGCCCGCGAGGTGATCCAGAACCTCGGCCCCCGCGTGACGCGGCCGTCGTAAGGACGATCATCTCCTCCCCATCGTCCCGCGATGGGGAGCGGGACCGCTCGCGCAGCGGGTGGTGGAGGGGTTTTGGGCGGCTGGCGCCCCCTCCGTCGCGGCGCAGGCGCGCCGCGCCACCTCCCCACCGTTGGGGAGGTGGGATCGACCCGCCTCAGCCGACGCGCGGCGTCTTCAGTCGGCGCTTGTTGGCGTGGCTGGCCGGCGCCTGGCCCATGGCCTCGGGCAGTTCGCCCTTGAAGTAGAACCGCTGCCATGCCTCCTTGGCCGCATCCGGATCGCCGGAGGCCAAGCGGCTGTTGAAGTCGGTGCGCTGGCGGTTCCAGGCCTCGAACTGGTCCCGCATGGTCGGATTGGAGTCCAGGCTGCGGATCACGGGTTGGAACTGCTCCACCTTCTTGTGCTCGATCAGGTTGATGAAGCAGAAGGGCTCGCCCTTTTCGAACTTCACCCGCCCCGGCCGCGTGAAGATCCAGTTCATGGTGAAGGGGAACGGCAGCCAGTCGGTCTCGATCAGGCCGACCAGCGGCTGGATGCCGTCTTTCACATGGTTGGGCGAGCCCGAGCACATCATTCCCCATCCCGGCGGCGTGCGGAACAGATACTGAGGGTGCATCGTCAGCACGCCCCGCGAAAAGTGCGAGGTGACGAAGTGGTCTAGGTCCGCCTGCGGTCGGTCCGGCGTGATCGTGATGTCTTCCTGGCGCGGCCCTCCGGTCCATTCGGCGGCGAAGCCGAACGGGCACAGGATCTCCCACCCCGTGGTGTTGGCCATGTTCAGCGGCAGACAGCGATAGGGATGGCGGCTGGCGAAGGCGTCCATCCAGTTGCGCGACTGGCGGCCGGGCACCAGGTCCGGCGGCCGCGCCGACATCGGATAGCACTCCAGTTCCAACGGGCGGTTTTGAACGCTAGTGACCATGCAGCCTTCGTAACCCGCCGCCGATGACCGCTCAACCGATCCCCGCCCCCCTGTTCGACCGCACGGCGCTGGAAGCCTGGCTGTCGGAGCACGCCATTCCCTTCCACACCACCGCACACCCGGCCGTGTTCCGGGTCGAGGAGGGGCTGGACCTCAAGGCCGACCTGCCCGGCGCCCACACCAAGAACCTGTTCCTGAAGGACAAGAAGGGCCGCCTGTGGCTGATCTCGGCCCGACAGGACACCGCCATCGACCTGAAGCGAACGCCCGCCGCCATCGGCTCGGACCGGCTGTCCTTCGGAAACGAAGCCCTGATGCAGCAGACGCTGGGCGTCCGCCCTAGCTCGGTCACGGCGCTGGCCCTGATCAACGACCTCGCCGGACGCGTGACCTTTGTGCTGGATCAGCGCCTGTGGGAGGCCGACACCGTCAACTTCCACCCCTTGACGAACACCGCCACCACCGCCCTGTCACAGGAGGCGTTCCGCCGCTTCCTGACCCTGCTGGGGCGGGAGCCGCTGGTGGTGGACTTCGACGATCTTTTGGCGGCGTCCGCTGACGGGTAGCAAGAAGACTTCCGAGTTCGAGCCGTTGCGGACTTTGATCAGGTCGTCTTGACGAAGCGGATAGCTCCATTCAAAACACCGGTATGGCAGAACGCTACAAGAACTTCTTGCTTGGGGTGATTGTCGTCGCTGGCGTGCTATTTGTCGTGATCAGCGCGAGACCGAACCAACAAAGCAACAGTAGCTTCCAGCTCGAAGAGAGGCGGTTCGCCGAGGTTCGACGGATGCATGCAGACGCTCGGGCAGCTATGTCCAAGGCGGAACAGACCGGTTCTCGCTCAGACTTCGAGGCAGCACAGCGAGCGGCGGACCGAGTAGACGGCGCGCTACGCGTGTTCGAGGTGGCAGACAGCCCCAAACTGAGAAATCCCTCCTGACAAAGCTTCCTCTAACCACCCTAAGCTGAAGTTTAGGAAGTCCGCTCTGAGGTCTTGATCTCCAGCCTCCTCTAAAGTTCTACAGCTTCGTCCGGAGCGACCAAAGCTCAGGAAAGCAGCGTCGGGTCAGGGTCGAGGACAGATAGCCCACGCCGTCGGTGCCGCCGGTGCCGCGTCGGCGACCGATGATGCGCTCCACCGTCACCACATGCTTGTGCCGCCAGGTCAGCAGGGCGTCGTCCAGATCGACCAGCTTTTCGGCGAGCTGATACAGCGCCCACCAGCGGTCGGTGTCGCGATACACCTCGAGCCATGCGGCCTCCACGGCCTCGGAAGGCTCATACGGGCGGCTGACGTCGCGGTGAAGCACCGCGTCCGGCACGGGCAGGCCGGCGGCCGCCAGCTGATGCAGGGCGTCGTCGTAGAGGCTGGGCTCGCGCAGCGCCGTCGTCAGGGCGGCGTGGGCCTCCGGACGCTCCTGGTGGAAGCGCAGGAAGCTGTCGTCCTTGAGCCCCAGCAGATACTCGACCCGGCGGAACTGATCGCTCTGGAAGCCTGAGGAGGCGCCCAGCACGCCTCGGAACCGCAGGTAGTCGGCCGGCGTCATGGTGGCCAGGATGTCCCAGCTCTGGGTCATCACCGACTGGATGCGGCTGACCCGCGCCAGGCTCTTGTAGGCGGGCACCAGGTTCCCTGCGCGCACCAGCGTCTTGGCCAGGGCGATCTCGTGCAGGATCTGCTTGAGCCACAGTTCCTTGGTCTGGTGGATCACGACGAACAGCATCTCGTCGTGCTGGTCCGACAGCGGGTGCTGCGCGGCCAGAAGATCGTCCAGCGCCAGATAGCCGGCGTAGGTCATGCCCGAGGGCGAATGGGGATCGGCGCTCATGCGACCAGGCCTAACGCGTCGGAGCGCGCCGCCGCAAGCGTCTGCGCCTCAGGGCTGGCCGGCGCCCAGGGTGTTCTCGGCCATCTGGCGCGAGCCGCCAAAGGCGTCGCGATCGCCTTTGTAGATGAATCCGTAGGTCGGATAGACGGTGGAGCCCAGGTCGTTGGAGGGCTTGTACCAGACCTTGACCTGCGACCAGTCGTTGGAGGTCGAGACGTCCACCACGGTGACGTTCTCCTCGACCTTGCCGCGGCTGCCGCCCCAGTTGGCGTGGGTCACGCGCACCACCCGGTCGGTCAGGACGTCGGAGACCACGGCGACGTGGCCCCGGCTCATGCGGCCTTCGGGGCGAAACACCAGGACGGAGCCGGTCTCCGGGGCCTTGCCGGTGCGGAACTTGTCTGCGGCCTGGCGCCACCAGGTCCAGGCGTCGCCGAAGATGTTGATGCCCGAGAACATCCGGGCGAAGGTGACGCACTGCCAATACGGATCATCGGCCCGGGCGGCGGCGGGCGGGACGCTCACCGCGAAAAATCCGAGACTCGCCGCAACCAGAGCGGCCTTGATCCGTTTCGTCATGCTATGCCTGCGTGAAGACGTCCCCGTAGGACCGTTGCTAACCGATACAGGCCGAGTGTTGAAGAACTGTTTCAGTGTGTCACAACGGCACGCCGACGGGGGTTGACGCGATTTCGCGCCGGTGCGCCATCCCCTTCAAAGCCTTGCGCGCCGGGCGTTCCACCAGGTGGTAGGACGCGGCCGCCACGACCGGCAAAAGCGCCAGAACGGCCAACCACACGAAAAGTTGAAGCTGCTTGTCCGGCGCGCCCGTCGCCCGCGCGGCGAGGTTCACGGCCAGGAGCTTCCACGGCACGCAGACCATATAGACCGAATAGCTGATCTCGCCGAGATACACGGCCGGGCGCGAGGCCAGCCAGCCCGCACGCTCGTTCGGCAGTGAGGCCAGAGACAGGATCAATCCGCCCGCTAGTAGGACCGTGATCCCGTCCCACAGCTGCAGCGCGGCGCTTGTGACCAGCAGGACCAGAAAGACAGCGGCCAGCAGACCGGCCGGCCGCGCCGGCTGGCGGCGGTAGACGAGGTAAAGCGCGCAGCCGAACAGGAAGGGCGGCACGATCCGCAACGCGCCCCAGCGGATCGTCGCCTCGGTCAGCGAAAAGCCGGCCAGCCGCTCGAACACGACATAGAGGAGGGCCAGAAAGCCGCCCGCCAGGACCACCGCGATCAGCGGCCGCTCGCGCATGCGCCAGGCGACATAGGCGAAGGCGGGGAAGCACAGATAAGCGAACCACTCGGCCGAAATCGACCAGGACGGGTGGTTCCACCCCGCGACCGGAGCCAGACCCCAGGCGTGCACCATCAGAAGGTTCGCCGGCAGCGACGACCAGCTCAGCACATTGGCGTCCACGTTCAGCCCGACGACAAGCGCCGCTCCGGCCAGCAGCCCCACCCCGACCAGCGTCGCCAGATGCAGCGGATAGACCCGCGCGATGCGCGCCCACAGAAAGCCGCGATAGGAGAACCGTCCCTCCCCCGCCAGCGCCAGATAGACGTGGCAAAGGATGAAGCCGGACAGCACAAAGAACAGCTCGACCCCAAGGTAGCCCTTGGCCACCAGGCCCGGCATGGCGCCCGCTCCGGCCAGGTTCTCCCAGAAGGTGTAGACGGCCACCCAGGCGGCGGCGGCGAAGCGCAGGGCGGTGATCGGCCGAAGGTCGGCGGGGGTCTGGACCGGGGTCATGTCCGAACCTGTAAGCCCCCACCGGTTCCGATTCCGTGAATCGCCGGTGTGCGGAGGAACGCTAGTCCGCGTCCGCCTCGATCGCGTCGATATCGTCGTCCGACAGGCCGAAGTGGTGGCCGATCTCGTGGATCAGCACATGGGCGATCAGATCGGACAGGGTCACGTCGCCGCGCTCGCACCATTCATCCAAGATCGGGCGGCGATACAGAAAGACGCGCGACGGCTCGGCCGCCGGCCCCAGGCCGTCGCGCTGGCCGATGTCCACGCCGTGATACAGGCCGGTCAGCTCGAAGGGATCCTCAATGCCGAGATCCTCCAGCGTGCGCTCGTCGGCGAAGTCGTCGATGCGGAACACCACCTCGCCCGCCGCCTTTCGGAACGGCTCGGGCAGGGCGTCAAAGGCGGCGCGGGCGAGACGGGCGAAGTCGTCCAGCGACGGCGCGACCTGATCGAGCGAGGCGGGGGTGTTCATGCGCCGGATGTAGGATCATTCCGCACAGCGCCACAAGGCGACCGAAGGCCGCCGCTCATCCATCTGCGGGCGCATCGCTTTTCACCTGTCCGGGGTATGGTAAACGCCGAATCGGGCGCACGCCGCCTTCTGGAGACACCGAACGTCCATGGCCGAGGCCGACATCGCCTATGTCGCAACCGCGGGCGCGGCCGGCCTGGCCCTTGCGGTCAGCGCCTGGGCCGTGCGCCTGCGCGCACGGCTGCAGGCCCAGGCCGCCTCCGACGGCCGTCGGCTGGAGATGCTGCAGGCCGAGTTGGCCGGCCGCAACGGCGCGCTGGCGGCGATGGACGAGATCAGCCTGTCCCTGACGCCCGAGGGCGACGCCGACGCCCTGGCGGGCCCGCCGGACGCGACCGCCGCCCTGACCGGAGACGCCTGGGCCTCGCCGGACGCCGTGCTGGCGCTGCTGGCGCCGACGCAGGACGAGCGCATCCGCGCCCTGGTGCAGTCCGGCGAGCCGTTCGACGCCCTGGTTCAGGC
>JAEYAO010000034.1 GCA_023456105.1 Pseudomonadota bacterium
GTTCTAAGCGGCCGCAGGCGCAGCCTCGGCGTCTCGTCTATCGCCGCCTGTTCGACCCGCCAGACGCCCGCGCGGCCTTCCACCCGCACCGCATCGCCCGGTTCGACCCGCAGCGCCAGGTCGGGCCCGGCGGCCAGCGTCAGCGCCTCCTCGCCCTCGCCGTCCAGCAGGCGCCTAGCCGCCCGCGCCGCCAGCCCGCTGCCGCACGCCACCGGCAGGTCCAGATCCAGCCCCCCGCCGTCTTCCACCTCGTCCGAACGCACCGTCACCGCCCCGGTCTGGTAGTCCGCCGCCTCGTCGATGAAGCGCACCCGCGCCGTCGCCGGCCGCTGTTCCAGCGAACGGTCCGCCGCCTCCGGCGCGCCTTCGTCCTCCAGCGCCAAGTCATCGTGCGCGATGTCCAGCACCTCGCCCGAGCGTCCCAGCACGGCGATCCGGCCGCCGCGCTCGGCCGCCAAGGCGTCGAAAGCCGTCAGCAGCGGGGCCAGCGCGTCGCGCGTCCGCATCGGCCGGTCGATGACATAGCCCGCCGCCGCGCCCTCCACGCCCTCGACCACAAAGCCGTCGTCTGCCACGCCGCCGCGGCTCAGCACCGCCGCGATCAGGTCGCGCGCATCCCCCGTCAACCGTCCGTTCAGCCAGTGTCCGCTGCGCCATGCGCCCGCATCCGCCCACACGTCCGCGCGCGCCGGAAAGGCCGGATAGGGCCGCGCGTCCCAGCACCAGGCGTCCGCCCCCTCCAGCATCCGGCCGCCATAGACCGCCGACACCGGATTGTTCGCCGGCGCCGCATAGTGCGTCAGCACCGCCTCCAGCGCCGCCCGCTGCACCGCGTCGTCGCGCGCACCGTTCGAGTGCGGCGGCAGCCGGCCTTCCGAGCTCTTGGGGTCCTGGAACAGGTTCGGCGCATTGCCGCCCCGGTCGACAGCCGCGCAGCCGAACTCCGACAACCGCACCGGCTTCATTCCGGGAACCCAGGCGGTCGGCGTCGCCCTGCGCACCCCGCCCGGTCGATCATGGTGCGCGTTCGACCACCAGCCCTTCAGGTCCTTGGGCCGGAACAGCCAGTCCTCGCCGTGCGCCGTGTCGCGGATCGGCGTGCGGACCTGCGCCGCGCGCTCAGCATCGCCGCCGTAGAACCAGTCGAAATTCTCGCCGCCCGCGACGTTCGCCGCCAGATACGCCGGATCGGCGGCGCTGTCGTATCGCAGCCCGTCCACCCCGCCGTCGCCCTCGCGCCAGTCGCTCAGCGGCGGATACCAGTCGACCGACACATGATCGATGTTCGCATCGGCCCACAGCGGATCGAGATGGAAGATCACGTCTCCCGTCCCTGGCTGATGCCCGAAATACTCGGACCAGTCCGCCGCATAGGACAGCTTCACGTCCGTCCCGACCACCGCCCTGCACTCGGCCGCCAACGTGCGGTACTGCGCCACCGCCGGATAGCCGCCCGCCTGATCCCGCGTCCACGTCAGCCCGCGCATCTCCGAGCCGATCAGCAGGCCGTCGGCGCCTTCCTCCCGCGCGATCCGCGCATAATGCAGCGCCATCCGCCTGAGGCCCCAACCGTCCGCTTCGCCGAACAGAGCCTCCACCTGCGCCGCCGCCCCCGGTCCGTCCTCGCCCCGAAGACGCCCGCGCCAGGGATGCGGCGCCTGCCGCCCGCCGCCATACGGATCGGGCAGAGCATTGTCCGCCGGCACGTCCATGAAGATGAAGGGATATAGCGTCACCTCCAGCCCGCGCGCCTTTAGTTCGCGGATCGCCTGCCGCACGCTGTCGTCGGACGGCGTGCCGCCATAGGCCGGACGGCCGTCCACATCGGAGATCAGATAGGCGTTCTCCCGCTCCAGCCCCGCCACCGACCACCGCAGCGGCTCGGTCGGCTTGTCCCGGCGCTCCACCCCCGGCCCGACGCGGCAATGCCCGGCCCGCAGATCGTCGCCGAACCAGCCCACCACCAGGCTGACACGCTTCAGATTCGGCGCCTGCGCCTGCAACTGGTCCAGCGACACAAGCAGGTCCGCCCGCCCCTCTCCCGTGTGCGCATTCTCCGGCCGGGTTCGCGTCAGCCCGTCGCGCCGCAACACCACGTCCGTCGCCAGGGTGAACTCGCCCGCGCCGGGGATCAGGCACACGCCCTCCAGCAAATCCTCGAGCCGCCCGCCGCTCCCGACTGGCCGGCGAAAGACTTCAAAGCTCAGCTGCGGCGGCCGATCGCCATAGGGCGTCAGCGGCAGGTCCTCGAACACCACATAAGCCGTGCCGCGGTACGCCGGCGCCGCGCCTTCCACGGCTTCGATCAGTAGGTCCGGCTGCTGATCCTCCGTCCCGCGATGCAGACGCATGGCGATTCCCGCCGTCTCCATCGGCTGGCCATCGGCCCAGATGCGCCCGATCCCGTCGATCGGCCCCTCACCCAGGGCCACGGCGAAACTCAGCGAATAAACATAGTCGACGGTCTTTGGCCCGCCCTTCCCGCCGCGCTGCTCGGTGCGCCGTTCCTGAAACCGCGCGGCCCAGATCACCTGCCCCGCCACCCGCGCCCGTCCGAACACGCAGGGCATCGGCGCGCCTTCCGCCGTGCCCTGGATCTTCAGCCCGTCCAGCCGAGGGCCCACCTGCCGCGCCAGCGACAGCGCGCCGATCAGGGCCCCGTCCGCCATCCGCCCCAGCGTCGCGCCGAGCACCCGCCCGACGCCGCCGCCGACCGCTCCGCCGATCCCGCCCAGCACCACCTGCGCCATATCTTCCTCAGTTCTCGCATCCGGGCCAGCGGAACACCGCCGCCAGCCGCCGTCGCCACCAGGTTCCCATCCAGCTCTCCACCACCGCCCGCCCCCAGTAGGCGTGGATGATGCGCGGCTCCGCGCCCGCCGCGTCGCTCAGGATGGCGCAGTGCTTGACCATCGCATCGGGGCTCATCCGGAACAGCAGCACGTCGCCCGGCCGCATCGTCTCGGCCGGGATCTCGACCAGCCATCGCCGCGCCGCCTCCAGCAGCCTTTCCTCACCGCCGACCTCGGCCCAGTCCGCGCGATAGGGCGGCAGGACCTCAGGCTCTTCCCCCACCACCTCGCGCCAAACCCCGCGCACCAGCCCCAGGCAGTCCGCGCCTGCGCCCTTCACGCTGGCTCCGTGCCGATAGGGCGTCCCCAGCCACCCTCTCGCCGCCTCCACCACGGCCAATCCTCCCCCATCGGGGGGGGAGGGAGACCGCGCGGAGCGCGGTGGAGGGGGCGCGACCACGCCGCTCATCGCCGGCTCCCCCCGTCCCGCCGCCCGCTCGTCGCCGCATGCGCCACCAGGAAGTCGTCGCCGGGCACGTCGGGAAAGCCGCGATAGTTCACCCCATTGCCGAACAATCCGACACAGGTGCTCCAGCGCCCGTCGCAGCTCGCGCCAGCCTCAGCCGCGACCCCGCACCGGGCGTCCCCCAGCCGCGCGTCGCACATCCGGCCGTAGGTCCGCCCCACCACCCGCTCCAGCGTGCCCAGCGGCCCCTGCAAATCCGCCGTGAACCGCCCGCCCTCGCGTCGGACCCGCGTCAGCGTCGCCGTCCACAGCCGCACGCGCAGGTCCGGCCGCTCCCAGTCCACGCGCCACAACTCCACCGCCGCCCCGTCAAAGGCGCCGGCCGCGATCGCCTCTTCCGTGATCGTCTCGTCGTCCAGCGCCCCAGCGGCCGACGCCGCTCCCGCGGCCAGCCCGACCCCGCTTTCGGCCGCCCCCGCCGTCCAGCCGCTCCCCGCCCGACAGCGAACCCCGTCCACCGTCAGGTCCCGATCATGATCGGTGAACCCCAGCCGTGTTCCGTCCACCCGCCTCAGCAGCCAGACATGGCACAGCGTCGCCGCCCCGCTCGCGATGCGGGCGGCCATCTCTTCAGGTACGACCCGCATGGCTCAGACCCTGATCTCGATCAGCGGCACGGCCGCCATCGGCCGGCGTCGAAGCTCTCCAGCGACGCCTCGATCCGGTCCGCATCGAACCGCACCGGCGTGTCGAACAGGAAGCCGGCGCTCACCACCGCCCCCTTCGCCGGCGCCGCCGCCAGCGTCACCACGCCCGTCACCGCATCGACCGCCGCCTCCACCGCCAGCCCGTTCACCGCCGCCATGACCGAGCCCTCCACGGGTTTCCTGATCGGCCGGAGCACCTCGCCGTAGGCCTTGCTCAGTTCGAACGTCCGCCGCACCCCGTCGCCGATCCCGATCTCCTGGTCCGTGGCTTCCGGCGTCCCGCTGGGCGCGCAGGACTTAAAGTCGGCGAAGTCCCGGAACCGGAACCCGTACAGCCGCCCCCGCCGCGCCTCGAAAAACGCCGTCAACGCCGCCATGTCGTCCAGCGAGCGCAGGTTGGCCCCGATCAGATAGCGTCTGCGCCCCTGCGCCCACGGGGTTGATCGCCGCTCGTGCCCGGACGCCAGCGTCACCACCTCCGTCCGCCGCTCCACCCCGCCGCTTGATCCGAACGCCAGCCGCGCGGGCAGCCGCACCTCATGAAAGCTCATTGCGCTTCCTGTCTCCGGTTTCACTTGTTCGCCTTGCGCCGTTCCGTCATGCTCAAGCTTCCACGAGGGGGCGAACACGACATGCGCGGCGAGATTCTCAGCTATGACGCGGCCACGGGCGGCCTGATCAGCGGCGACGACGGCCAGCGCTACGGCTTCACCGCCTCAGCGCTTCAGTCGCCCGCCGTCCCCGCCCCCGGCGTGCGCGTCGACTTCATCGCCGACGGCGCCGACGCCCGCGAGATCGTCATCCTCGCCGGCGCGCAGACCGCATCCGCCCAGACCTCGTCGGCTCAGCCCGCCTTCGCGACCGCAGGCTCCGCCGGTCTCCCCGACATGTCCGCCGTCGACTGGAAGAGCCTGATGCTGTCGTTCGAGGGCCGCATCCGCCGCTCGCACTTCTGGATAGCCTGGCTGATCCTGCTGGGCGCCAACGTCGTGGCGGGCTGGCTGCCGCTGATCGGCGTCCTGATCAGCCTGGCGCTGATCTGGCCGAACCTCGCCATCACCGTGAAGCGCCTGCACGACATGGGCCGCACCGGCTGGCTGGCGCTGGTCCCCTTTGTCGTAGCCGTCGCCATGTTCATCGTCGGCATCATCTTCTTCGGCCTGGGCGCGGCCCTTGGCGGCGGCTCGGACGGCGACTTCGAGAACCCTGTCGCCGCCTTCGCCATGTTCGGCCCGGCGATCGGCGCCTTCGCCGTCGCCGCCCTGATCGGCTTCGTCTTCCTGCTCTGGATCGGCCTGACCGACAGCCAGCCGGGCACCAACCGCTTCGGCCCGAACCCTAAGGGGCTCTAGGCCTTACAGCCGCCGCGCGCCCAGGCTGACCGCGCGGGCCAGCATCTGCGCGATCTGCGCCTCGGACCTCAGCAGGGCCGGGGCGCCGCCGTCCACGCGCACATTGACGGTCACGCCCGCGCCGCCCGCCGGCTCGACCACGCCGCCTTGCAGCGGCCGGAACACCTCCGGCCCGCGCTCGCCGACTAGATAAGCGCCGCCCGCCAGCACAGGGCCGCCATCCGCCCGCGCTCCGCCGAACATCCCGCCGACGGCTTGGGCGATCGCGTCCCCCAGGCCGGCGCCGCGC
>JAEYAO010000035.1 GCA_023456105.1 Pseudomonadota bacterium
GGCTATGCGTGGACGCCCGACAGCCGGGGGCTGCTGGTCGAGGCCGTGCCGGCCGGGCGCGGGGCGGCGCCGGTCGCTGATCGCACGCCGACCGGTCCCAATGTCGAGGAGACCGCCGGGCGGGTGGCGCCGGCGCGGACGTATCAGGACCTGCTGCAGACGCCGGCGGACGAGGCGCTGTTCGACCACTATTTCACCTCGCAGCTGACGCTGGTTCCGCTGAGCGGACAGGCGCGCACGATCGGCGAGCCGGCGGTGTATCTGGACTCCGCCGCATCGCCGGATGGCCGATACGTGCTGCACGAGGTCGCCAAGCGGCCCTACAGCTATCAGGTGCCGGCCGGCCTGTTTCCGACCGAGATCGTGGTCACCGACCTGAACGGGCGGGTGGTGCGCCAGGTGGCCGACCTGCCGCTGCGCGACGACGTGCCCACCGCCTTCGACGCCGTGGCGCCCGGACCGCGCTCGGTGCAGTGGCGGGCCGATGCGCCGGCGACCCTGGTCTGGGTCGAGGCGCTGGACGGCGGCGACATACGGCGCGAAGCGGAGTTCCGCGACCGCGTGCTGATGCAGGCCGCACCGTTCACGGGCGAGCCGGTCAAGCTGATCGACCTCAAGGAACGCTACGGCGGAATTCAGTGGGGTCGCGACGACCTGGCCATCGTCAACAGCCGCTGGTTCAACACCCGCCACGAGACCCGTTTCGTGGTCGATCCGTCGAATCCGGGCGAGGGCCGCGTGCTGCTGGAGCGCAACTATCAGGCGCGTTACGACAATCCGGGCCAGCCGGTGCTGCAGCCGAACGCGGCCGGCCGCTCGGTGATCCGCTTTGACGGGCAGGGCCGCATCCTGATGAGCGGGCCGGGCGCGACGCCGCAGGGCGAGTTCCCGTTCCTGGCCGCGATGGACGTGGCGACGGGCCGAAGCGAGCGGCTGTGGACCTCGGCCGACACCGACTATGAGGCGGTGATCGGTTTCCTGGACGAGGACGGCAAGCGGGTGGTGACCCAGCGCGAGACGCGGCTGGATCCGCCCAACCTGCGCATCCGCGACCTGACGACGGGTCAGACGACGCAGCTGACCAACTTCCCCGACCCCGCGCCGCAGCTGGCCGAGGCGACGCGTCGGCTGATCACCTACAAGCGCGCGGACGGCGTGCAGCTGTCGGGCACGCTGTACCTGCCGGCCGGCTACGACAAGGACCGCGACGGTCCGCTGCCGCTGTTGATGTGGGCCTATCCGGCCGAGTTCACCGATCCGTCGGTGGCGGGCCAGACGGTGGATGTGCAGAACCGCTTCGTGCGGCCGGGCGGGTCCAGCCACCTGTTCCTGCTGACCCAGGGCTATGCGATCCTGGACAACCCTTCCATGCCGATCATCGGCCGGGACGGGGCCGAGCCCAACGACACCTATGTGGAGCAGCTGACGGCGGACGCGCAGGCGGCGGTGGACGCGGTGGTCGAGATGGGGGTGGCCGAGCGCGGCCGCATCGCCATCGGCGGGCACAGCTACGGCGCCTTCATGACCGCGAACCTGCTGGCGCACACCGACCTGTTCCGCACCGGGATCGCGCGGTCGGGCGCCTACAACCGGACGCTGACGCCGTTCGGCTTCCAGGCCGAGCAGCGCAACTACTGGGAGGCGACGGAGGTCTATACGGAGATGGCGCCCTTCACCTATGCGGACCAGGTGAACGAGCCGATCCTGCTGATCCACGGTGAGGCGGACGACAACTCGGGCACCTTCCCGGTGCAGACCGAGCGCTTCTATGCGGCGCTGAAGGGGCTGGGGGCGACCGCCCGCTACGTCACCCTGCCGCTGGAGGCGCACGGCTATCGCGCCCGCGAGTCGGTCGGTCATACGCTGTGGGAAATGACCCGCTGGCTCGACCAGTACGTCAAGACCGCGCCGGCGACGCCGCCGGCCCGGTGACGTCGACGAGGCGGGGTTCCGGCCCCGCCTTTGTCTTGATGAGGGATCAGTCGTCCAGGCGCTGAAGCAGCAGAAGCACGCCGGCGGCGGTCAGGGCGCCCAGCGCAAAGGCGGCGATCACGGAACCGGCGGCGACGGCGGTCGGAACGGTGACGGGCCGGGCCTCGTACCACTCGACGATGTCGGCGTCGTCATAGGCGTCGTCCTCATAGTCCTCGACGACGTTGGGGATTTCGCGGTCCATGGAGACGCCCTTTCTCAAAACGGTGCGCGCCCCTGCCGCGCGCCCGCCTCAAATCCTCCAGCCATGGTCAAGGTTCCCGCAAGCGGCGCCATCGTGACAGGATGGCGCGGGTCGGCTAGGACGCCGGACACAAGATTCCCGCAGACTTCCAAGACGATCCCATGGCCGGCCATTCGAAGTTCAAGAACATCATGCACCGCAAGGGACGCGCCGATGCGCAGCGTTCCAAGCTGTTCTCCAAGTTGTCGCGCGACATCACGGTGGCGGCCAAGTCGGGCATGCCCGACCCGGCGCTGAACCCGCGCCTGCGCCTGGCCGTCAACAACGCCAAGGCCGAAAGCCTGCCCAAGGACGTGATCCAGCGCGCCATCAACAAGGCGGCCGGCGGCGACGTCGATACGATGGAGGAGATCCGCTACGAGGGGCGCGGCCCCGGAGGCGTGGGCATCATCGTCGAGGCGCTGACCGACAACCGCAACCGCGCGGGATCGAACATCCGCTCGGCCTTTTCCAAGAACGGCGGGGCGCTGGGCGAGATGAACTCGGTCGCCTTCATGTGGGACAAGGTCGGCAAGATCGTCTACCCGGCGGAAGCCGGCACTGAGGACGCGGTGATGGAGGCGGCGATCGAGGCCGGCGCCTCCGACGTCGAAAGCGACCTGGTCAAGCCCGACATCTACGAGGACGCGCCCGGCCACACCATCTGGACCGCCTTCGAGGACCTGAACGAGGTGGCCGACGCCATGTCCAAGGTGCTGGGCGACCCCAAGTCCACCGCCATCGTGTGGAAGCCGCAGTCGGAGGTCCCGGTCACGGGCGAGGCGGTCGGCACGCTGTTCAAGCTGCTGGACGCGCTGGACGCCGAGGACGACGTGCAGAACGTCTATTCCAACGAAGACATCTCCGACGAGGACGCGGCCAAGTACGCGGGGTGATGCGGACGTCCTAGCGTCCGATCGGCGCACCTTCGGAACGCCGTGGTCGGAGCATCCGTTCGGGCGGCATGATCGAGTTCGCCCGTTTCGCCGACTATGCGCCGCCTCTGATCGCAGCCGTGCTGGCCGGCGGACTGATCGGCTTCGAGCGGGAGTGGAGGGGGCGGGCGGCCGGCCTGCGGACTCACCTGCTGGTGGCCTTGGCCTCGTGCCTGCTGATGCTGGCGGCCATGTCGCAGGGGCAGTGGGCGTTCGAGGCCTTGCCGGACGAGAACATTGTCACCGATCCCACGCGCATGGCGCATGGCGTGCTGACGGGGATCGGCTTTCTGTGCGCCGGCGTGATCTTTCGCACCGGCTTTTCCATTCACGGACTAACCACGGCCGCGTCGTTGTGGATCACCTCGGCCCTGGGCCTCCTGTTCGGGGCGGGGATGTTCGGCCTGGGCGCGGCGGGCACGCTGGTGACGGTGGGGGTTCTGACGGGGCTTCGCCTGGTATCGGCGCGCCTGCCGCCCAAGACTCTGGTGGACGCGGAGGTCTGCTGGCGACGAGGGGCGACGTCGCCTGAACCGGAGATCGAGCAGTTGTTCCGCGACGTCGATCCGACGACGCGGCACAATCGGTTCGAGCTGATCGAACAGGGGCGGATGATCCGGCGCAGCTGGAAGCTGCAGGCGGCGCGGGAAGATCAGTTGAAGCGTCTGGCCGAGGCCCTGTGTCGGATGGAAGGGGTCACGGCCTACCGGTTCGATCCGCGAGACGACTGAGGCCGCCCTTCATTGCTCGCTAACCGTCTTTCGGGCAGAAGGGAACGGATGGCGAACAACCCGATCCGAATCCTGGGGCTGGACCCCGGCCTGCGCCGCACCGGCTGGGGCGTGGTGGAAAGCGACGGCTCGCGGCTGCGCTGGATCGCGCACGGGGTGGTCGCGCCGCCGGAGAGCGCGCCGTTTCCCGAGCGGCTGCTGCATCTGCTGGAGCATGTGGGCGCGATCTGCGCCGATCACGGCTGCGAGGAGGCGGCCATCGAGGAGGTGTTCGTCAACGTCAATCCGTCCTCAACGCTGAAGCTGGGGCATGCGCGCGCGGCGGTTATGTTGGCGCCCGCCAAGGCCGGCCTGCCGGTCGCGGAATATTCGGCCACCCTGATCAAGAAGGCGGTGGTGGGGGCGGGCCATGCGGACAAGAGCCAGATCGCCTTCATGGTCAGCCGACTGCTGCCGACCTGCGGCGAGGTCAAGGCGGACGCGGCCGACGCCCTGGCGGTGGCGATCACCCATGCGCAGCTGCGCAAGCGCTCGCTGATCGAGGCCATGCACCGGGGCGCGGCGTGATCGGGCGGCTGCGCGGCGTGCTGGCCGAGGTCGGCGAGGCGGACTGCGTGATCGACTGCGCGGGCGTGGGCTATGTGGCGGCGTGCGGGGCGCGGACGCTGGGGCGGCTGCCGGCGCCGGGCGACGAGGCCATTCTCTACATCCACAGCCAGTGGAGCGAGGATCAGGGGCCGCGCCTCTATGGATTCCTCTCGCGCGACGAGCGGCGGGCGTTCACCACGCTGCTGGCCATCCAAGGCGTGGGGCCTAAGGCCGCGCTGGCGGTGTTGGACGTCCTGCCGCCGGGCGAGCTGGCCTCGGCGGTGGCGCGCGAGGACAAGGCGGCGGTGGCGCGGGCCAATGGGGTAGGGACCAAGCTGGCGCTCCGCATCGTCACCGAGCTGAAGGGCAAGACGCTGACGGACGGGGTGTTCGCACCCGTCGCCACCGGCGTGCATGTCGAGGTCGCGCCGCCGCCACCGAGTCTCGTGGGCGAGGCGGTGTCGGCCCTGCTGGGCCTAGGCATAGCGGAAGTGAACGCGCGCCGGGCGGTGGATCAGGCGCTGATCCGGCTGGGTGACGAGGCCGAGCTGTCGGCGGTGATCCGGGCGGGCCTGCAGGAGCTGGGACGGTGAACCGCGTGATCTCTCCGGAAGCGTCGGGCGGCGAACAGTACGACCGGGCGCTGAGGCCGCAGACGCTGTCTGAGTTCGTCGGGCAGTCGGCGGCCAAGGGCAATCTGAAGGTCTTCATCGACGCGGCGCGCGCGCGCGGCGAGGCGCTGGACCATGTGCTGCTGTTCGGGCCGCCGGGCCTGGGCAAGACCACGCTGGCGCAGATCGTGTCGCGCGAGCTCGGCGTGGGGTTCCGCGCGACGTCGGGGCCGATCCTGGCCAAGGCGGGCGATCTGGCGGCGATCCTGACCAACCTCGAGCCGCGCGACGTCCTGTTCATCGACGAGATTCACCGCCTGGCGCCGCAGGTGGAGGAGATCCTGTATCCGGCCATGGAGGACCATGTGCTGGACCTGATCATCGGCGAGGGGCCGTCGGCGAGGACGGTGCGGATCGATCTTGCGCCCTTCACCCTGGTGGGGGCGACGACGCGGGCGGGGCTGCTGGCCACGCCGCTGCGCGACCGGTTCGGCATTCCGCTGAGGCTGGAGTTCTACACGCCGGACGAGCTGACGGCGGTGATCCGCGGAGCGGCGAGGAAGGTGGGCGCGCCGATCGACGAGGGCGGGGCGCGCGAGATCGCCTCTCGGGCGCGGGGCACGCCGCGCATCGCCGGACGCCTGCTCAGGCGGGTGCGGGACTTCGCGACCGCCGAGGGCGCCGAGGTCATCGACCGGCTGGTGGCCGCGCGGTCCTTGGCGCGGCTGGAGGTGGACGAGGCGGGACTGGACTCGCTGGATCGCCGCTTCCTCAAGGCCCTGATCGAGAACTACGGCGGCGGGCCCGTCGGCATGGACACCCTAGCCGCCGCCATCGCCGAGGCGCGCGATGCGGTCGAGGACGTGATCGAGCCCTATCTGCTGCAGCAGGGTTTCATCCAGCGCACGCCGCGCGGCCGCATGGCCTGCGCCCGCGCCTATGAGCACCTGGGCCTGACCGCGCCGCCTCAGCCGCCGGCGCAGAGCGGCCTGTTCGAATAAGGAGCGTCCGCATGATCGATCAGCCCACCGCCGGACGCTTCGACGGGCGCGCGCACCTGTTGCCGGTGCGGGTGTATTACGAGGACACCGACTTCACCGGCCTGGTCTATCACGCCAACTATGTGCGCTATTTTGAGCGGGGCCGTTCGGACTGTTTGCGCGCCATGGGGATCGGACACGCCGAACTGCTGGAGGGCGACGAGCCGCTGGCGTTCGTGGTGTCGGAGATGGCGCTGAACTTTCTGAAACCCGCGCGGATCGACGACGCCCTGGTGGTGCGCACCCTCTATGAGGCGGTGAAGGGGCCGCGCCTCTTGATCCGCCAGAGCGTGGAGCGCGGCGGCGAGGTGCTGTGCCGGGCCGAGGTGACGGCGGTGTGCATCCACCTGGATGGACGACCCAGAAGGCCGACGCGCGCGCTGGTGGACAAGGTCTCGCCCTGGCTGGCGCCCGCCGGATAGACGAACGCCGCCCCGCGCAAGGCGAGACGGCGTCGCTTGCCGATAGAAGCGGCCGTCAGTCCTGAATGATCTCGCCCGAGCCGTTCAGTTCGGAGGTCAGACGGACGGGCCTTGAGCCCAGGCTTACGTCGCCCGAGCCGTTGACCGTGACATTGGCCTCGCCGCGAGGCGAGACGCCCACATCACCGGAGCCGGAGACGATCACGCGGGCGGTCTGGGTCGTCAGGTCCTTGAGGGCGGCGTCGCCCGAGCCGTTGATGGCGACGTCCAGCGCCTCGGTACGGCCCTGCGCCGTCACGTCGGCCGAGCCGGAAACGACGACGCTGAGGGCGGGCTGGTCATAGCCCTGGATGTCCAGATCGCCCGAGCCCTGCACCTCGAAGGCGTTGATGTTCGGGGCGGTGACCACGATCCGGACGGCCTCGTCGAACGAGCGGCCGGTGACGTTTCCGCCGCTCCAGCGGATCACCGCCTCCTGGTTGACCGGCCCGTCGGCCAGGCTCAGCACTCCGTCGGCGAGCTGAACGCGATCGTTCCAGGCGCGTGGGCCGGTGATCACCACCGAGGCGGTCGGGCCCTGGCGGTACTCGACGTCGAACGGCGTGGCGTTGACCAGCCGCTGGCTGCCAGTCCAGGCGAGGGTGCGGGTCACGGCCTCGACCTCTAAGGTGGTGGTGGTCACCCGCTCGAAGCGCACGGCGTCTCCGTCGTCGTCGCGGAAGGTCCAGGCCCAGCCGTGGCGCTGCAGGTCCTGGCCGCCGATGGCGATCGCCCCGCCCGCGGTGACGATGCACAGCACAAGCGCGGCGCCGGCGATGATGAACAGGGTGCGGATCATTGGGCGGGCTCCTGGACGTAGGTCGTGGATTGGGGCTCGAGCGCGGGCTTGAGCAGGCGATAGTGCAGGCGCGCGAACCACACGGTTCCGTTGACCAGCCAGATGGTGAAGACGGTGGTCAGGGCGGCGATGAAGACCCCGCCGGCCATAAAGGCCAGGCCCATCAGGATCGCCGCCAGCGGCCCGCCCGGAAAGCCCGCGAAGGGTCCGGCCACCATGACGGCGCCGCCGCCGAAGAACAGGCCGATGGCGGCGATGTAGAAGCCGAACAGCGCCCCCACCACGCCCATGAAGATCGGCAGGAGGATCAGGATGTCGAGCGCGCCCAGGCCCAGGACCGCGAACACGGCGCCTGCGGCGGCGGACGGGTTCTTTTCCTGGCGCCAGCGCTGGATGCCCGCCTCGGCCTTGAGCTCGCGCGCCAGCCGGTCGGGATCGCCCAGCGCCTCGGCGACCTGCGACTCGCTGCGGCCGGCGGCCAGGCCGTCGTCGAAATGGGCCTCGTAGTCGTTGAGGATGTCGGAGGCGGTGGAGGTCGGCAGGCCGACCAGACCGGCCTTCAGGCGGCGAAGAAAGTCGGCGCGCGTCATTGAACGGCTCCCATGGGTTCTGACGTGGACGGGGAAGCGGTGTCGGCGACCACCGCGTCGACCGAGCGGGCGAAGGCGGACCATTCCGCCGACTGGGCCTCGAAGGCCGCACGGCCGGCGGACGTCAGACGATAGTATTTGCGCGACGGACCGGCCGAGGATTCGACCAGATAGGTCTCGACAAGACCGTCCGACTGCATGCGCCGCATCAGGGGATAGATGGTCCCTTCGCCCATGCCGATGGTGTCGGACAGGCGGCTGGCGATCTCGTAGGCGTAGCTGTCCGCCCGTTGAAGCAGGGCCAGGACGCAAAGTCCCAGCACCCCCTTCTTCAGCTGTATCTCGATGGTTTCAGGCACCTCGGCGTCTCCTGTGATATGAAGAGACTATCGACAGGTACCATGTAGCGCAAGGTAGCTGTTGAAACATGACATCGATTTAACATCGGCGTTCTCCCAGAGGGATCGGCGTCGCTGATCGCTTGGCAAGGCAGACGCGATCCGATACGGACGGACCATAGGGAGCGTGCGGCGCAAACGCCGTACGGAGCAGTTGCGATCTGTTCGCAAAGGCTTGCGGAAGAACGACTTACACGAGGGACGGCTCGCATGGGGATGGGCAGCATAGCCCGCAGGGCGGCCTGGGGCGCGGGGACTTTCGCGACGATGGCGACGATGGCGGGTCTCGCCGCCGCGCAGGACCTGATGGGCCAGCCGACGCCGGGCGGCATCGATCTGCAGCCGGCGGCCGCGCCGCTGAAGCACGACGCGATCTTCTTCCACAACATCGTGCTGATGCCGGTGATCACCCTGATCACCCTGCTGGTTCTGGGCCTGCTGATCTGGATCGTGGTGCGCTACAACAAGCGCGCCAATCCGACGCCCGCCCGCTGGAGCCACAACACCACGGTGGAGATCATCTGGACGGTGGCGCCGGTGGTGATCCTGGTGGGCATCGCCCTGTTCTCGTTCCGGCTCCTGTTCGCCTACCACGACATGCCCGAGCCTGACCTGACGGTGAAGGTGACCGGCAACCAGTGGAACTGGGCCTATGAATATCCGGACCAGGCGGTGCCGGAATACATCTCCAACATGTTGCCCGAGGAGGAGGCGCGGGCGCGCGGCGTGCCCTATCGCCTGGCGGCGGACGAGCCGATGGTGGTGCCGGTCGGCCGGACCGTGCGCCTTCTGGTCACCGCCGCCGACGTGATCCACGCGGTCGCCCTGCCTGCGTTCGGGCTGAAGACCGACGCCGTCCCCGGTCGGGTCAACGAGACCTGGTTCAAGGCCGAGCGCACGGGCGTCTTCTATGGTCAATGCTCGGAGCTGTGCGGCGTCGATCACGCCTTCATGCCTCTGCAGATCAATGTGGTGACCCAGGCCGAATTTGAACGCTGGGTCGTCTCCAAGGGCGGCTCCATGACGCCTCCGGGCGCGGCGCCCACCGGCGGCACGGCGGCGCAGAACGCGGCCGGCACGACCGGCTCGCCCGTGGTCGGCCAGGCCACGACCGGACC
>JAEYAO010000081.1 GCA_023456105.1 Pseudomonadota bacterium
GCGCGACGCTTCGGACGCAGAGCCCGAGGCGCGCTCGATCCTCGAGTCAAGCCCGAGGATGACGCAGACTGTGGAAACGACGCCCATCCCTACTCCGCCGCGATCGCGTGGCCGGCGAAGTTGGCGCGGCGGCTACGGTAGCTGGCGATGCGGTCTTCGATCTCGTGGCGGAAGTGGCGGATCAGGCCCTGCACCGGCCAGGCGGCGGCGTCGCCCAGCGCGCAGATGGTGTGGCCCTCGACCTGTCCGGCGACGTCCAGCAGCAGGTCGATCTCCGACGGGTCGGCCTCGCCGATCGCCATCCGCTCCAGCACGCGCCACATCCAGCCGGTGCCCTCGCGGCACGGCGTGCACTGGCCGCAGCTCTCGTGCTTGTAGAAGTAGCTGATGCGCGCGATGGCCTTCACCAGGTCGGTGGAGTTGTCCATCACGATCACCGCGGCGGTGCCCAGACCCGAGCGCATCTCGCGCAGCGAGTCGAAGTCCATCAGCGCCGTTTCCGACATCTCGCGCGTGATCAGCGGCACCGACGATCCGCCCGGGATCACGGCCTTGAGGTTGTCCCAGCCGCCGCGCACGCCGCCGCAGTGCTCTTCCAGCAACTGCTTCAGCGGGATCGACATGGCCTCCTCGACCACGCACGGCTGGTTCACATGGCCCGAGATGGCCATCAGCTTGGTGCCGGTGTTGTTCGGCCGGCCGAAGCCCGCGAACCACTGGTGTCCGCGCCGCAGGATGGTCCCCACGACCGCGATCGACTCGACGTTGTTCACCGTGGTCGGGCAGCCGTACAGGCCGGCGCCCGCCGGGAACGGCGGCTTCAGGCGCGGCTGGCCCTTCTTGCCCTCCAGGCTCTCCAGCAGCGCGGTTTCCTCGCCGCAGATGTAGGCGCCCGCGCCGTGGTGGATGTAGACATCGAAGTCCCAGCCGTGGACGTTGTTCTTGCCGATCAGCCCGGCCTCGTAGGCCTGTTTGACCGCCGCTTCCATGCGCTCGCGCTCGAGCACATATTCGCCGCGCAGATAGATATAGCAGGCGTGCGCCTGCATGGCGAAGGACGCGATCAGGCAGCCTTCGATCAGCAGCTGGGGATCATGGCGCATGATCTCCCGGTCCTTGCAGGTGCCGGGCTCCGACTCGTCGGCGTTGACCACCAGATAGTGCGGCCGATCCTTCACCTCCTTGGGCATGAAGGACCACTTCAGGCCGGTGGAGAAGCCGGCGCCGCCGCGGCCGCGCAGGCCCGACGCCTTGACGTTGTTGATGATCCAGTCGCGGCCAAGGTCCAGCATGTCCTTGGTGGCGTTCCAGCAGCCGCGCGCCTTCGCCCCCTCCAGCGTCCAGTCCTGGAAGCCGTAGAGGTTGGTGAAGATCCGGTCCTTGTCTTCGAGGATTCCGACCATGGGTCCTTAAAGTCCTTCCGCCAGACGGCGCTTGTGGTGGCGGGTGCGCATCCAGACGGCGGCGATCACCATCACCCAGCCCGCGGCGAGCATGAGATACGACAGGTTCACCGCCCACTCGCCCAGTCGCGGCGTCTGCTGACGCACCATCAGGATCAGCACGGCGGCCGCGACGACCATGGCCAGGCCGCCGGCGCGCAAGGGCCGTCCGACCGACCGCAGCTCCTTGCGGTAGGCGGCGCGACCCTCATCCGTTTCGAGGTTCGGCGCGCTCATCAGGCCGGCTCTTTGGCCGGTTCGGGATCCGAGTTCGGCAGCTTGGCGATCGGCTGGGCTTGGCGGCCGTCATACAGCGTCTCGTCCAGCAGCGTCTTGGCGCCGCCCTGCGGCTCGGATGTGCGCCGCCCGGCGTAGCTGCCCGACTGAGGCGTCTTGCCCGCTTTGAAATCGTCGATGATCTGCGCCATCGACTCGGCTGTCAGGTCTTCGAAATAGTAGTCGTTGATCTGGGCCATCGGCGCGTTGGAGCAGGCGCCCAGGCACTCGACTTCCTGCCAGGTGAAGGCGCCATCGGCCGACAGATGATCCTTGGGCCCGATCTTCTCCTTGCACACGCGCATCAGGTCGCCCGCGCCGCGCAGCATGCACGGGGTGGTGCCGCACACCTGGATCAGGGCGGTCTTTCCGACCGGCTCCAGCATGAACATGGTGTAGAAGGTCGCGACCTCCAGCACGCGGATGAAGGGCATGCCCAGCATCTCGCCGATGGCGCGGATCGCAGGCTCCGACACCCAGCCTTCCTGCTTCTGGACCAGCCACAGGATCGGGATCACCGCCGATTGGCGGCGCTCGGCCGGATATTTGGCGATCCACCAGTTCGCCTTCTCCATCGTCGCGTCCACGAAGGTGAAGGAGGCCGGCTGTTCCTTGGCGAGGCGACGGACGCTCATCGGTCCACTTCTCCGAAAACGATGTCGAGCGAACCCAGGATGGCGGACACGTCGGCCAGCTGGTGGCCGCGGTTCATCCAGTCCATCGCCTGCAGGTGGCGATAGCCGGGAGCCGAGATCTTGACCCGGTACGGCTTGTTGGTGCCGTCGGACACCAGATAAACGCCGAACTCGCCCTTGGGCGCCTCGACCGAGGCGAACACCTCGCCCTCCGGCGTGCGGAAGCCCTCGGTGTAGAGCTTGAAGTGGTGGATCAGCGATTCCATCGACCGCTTCATCTCGCCGCGACGCGGCGGGGTGATCTTGTTGTCCTCGGCGAGAACGGGCTGGCCAGGGCAGTTGCGCAGCTTGTGGATGCACTGCTCCATGATGCGCACCGACTGCTTCATCTCCTCGACGCGGACGAGATAGCGGTCCCAGCAGTCGCCGTTCTTGCCGACCACCACGTCGAAATCCATCTCGGCGTAACACTCGTAGGGCTGCGACTTGCGCAGGTCCCAGGCGACGTTCGAGCCGCGCAGCATCACGCCGGTGAAGGCCCAGTCCAGCGCGTCCTTCTTGGACACCACGCCGATATCGACGTTGCGCTGCTTGAAGATGCGGTTCTCGGTGACCAGCGCCTCGATGTCCTTCAGCGCGGCCGGGAACTCGGCGCACCAGCGGCCGATGTCGTCGATCAGGTCGGGGGACAGGTCCTGGTGGACGCCGCCCGGACGGAAGTAGTTGGCGTGCAGGCGGGCGCCGGACGCCCGCTCATAGAACACCATCAGCTTTTCGCGTTCCTCGAAGCCCCAGAGCGGCGGCGTCAGCGCGCCCACGTCCATGGCCTGGGTCGTCACGTTCAGCATGTGCGACAGGATGCGGCCGATCTCGGAATACAGCACCCGGATCAGCTGCGCCCGGTACGGCACCTCCAGCCCCAGCAGCTTCTCGATCGCCAGGCAGAAGGCGTGCTCCTGGTTCATCGGCGAGACGTAATCCAGCCGGTCCAGATAGGGCACGTTCTGCAGATAGGTGCGCGACTCCATCAGCTTTTCGGTGCCGCGGTGCAGCAGGCCGATGTGCGGATCGACCCGCTCCACGATCTCGCCGTCCAGCTCCAGCACCAGGCGCAGCACGCCGTGCGCGGCCGGGTGCTGCGGGCCGAAGTTGATGGTGAACTTGCGGTCGTCCATCGCCCGGGCGTGGTCGGTCAGGCCGTCGTCGAACACCTGGGTGTCGGTCCCGGCCAAAGGATGCTCCTGGGGGCGGTTCACGGGATGAAGATCGTCGGCCATCAGCGGGCAGCCTTTTCGTCGCCGGGCAGCACGGGCGCCGGATACTCCGCGCCCTCCCAGGGCGACAGGAAGTCGAACTGGCGGAACTCCTGCGTCAGCTTGACGGGTTCGTAGACGACCCGCTTCTGCTCTTCGTCGTAGCGGACCTCGACATAGCCGGTCATGGGGAAATCCTTGCGCAGCGGATGCCCCTCGAAGCCGTAGTCGGTCAGCAGCCGGCGCATGTCCGGATTGCCCTCGAACAGCATGCCGTACATGTCGAACGCCTCGCGCTCGAACCAGCCGGCGGCCGGGTAGACCTCAACCGCCGTCGGCACGGGCTTCACCTCGTCGGTGGAGACCTTGACCCGCACGCGCGCGTTCCGCGTCATCGACAGCAGGTGGTAGACCACCTCGAACCGCTCGCGGCGATCCGGATAGTCCACGCCGCACAGGTCCAGCAGCTGCTGAAAGCCGAAGCGGTCGCGCAGGCCCAGCAGCACCTCGGCGATCCGCTCGCGCGGCGCGACCAGCGTCAGTTCGCCGAACGCCACCTGCGCCTCCACGCCCAGCGCCCCCACCAGCTCGGCGCCCAGCGGCGTCAGCAGCGTCTCCTGTTCGGCCTGAACGGCGAGAGAGGTCATCGCTCGATCGTCCCCGTCCGCCGAATCTTCTTCTGCAGCTGCAGCAGCCCGTACAGCAGCCCCTCCGCCGTCGGCGGGCACCCCGGCACGTACACGTCCACCGGCACCACCCGATCGCAGCCGCGAACCACGCTGTAGCTGTAGTGGTAGTACCCGCCGCCATTGGCGCAACTGCCCATGGAGACGACGTAGCGCGGGTCCGGCATCTGGTCGTAGACCTTGCGCAGCGGCGCGGCCATCTTGTTGGTCAGGGTGCCGGCGACGATCATCAGGTCCGACTGGCGGGGGCTGGCGCGAGGAGCCATGCCGAACCGCTCCACGTCATAACGCGGCATGGACATCTGGATCATCTCGACGGCGCAGCACGCCAGGCCGAAGGTCATCCACATCAGGGAGCCGGTGCGCGACCAGTTGATCACGTCGTCCAGGCTGGAGACCAGAAAGCCCCGCTCGCCAAGCTCGGTGTTCACCTGCTCGAAGAACTTGTCGTGGATGGCGGGGTCATAGCCCTCGACGGTAGAGCGGGCGCCCGAGCCATAGCTCTGGACAGGGCCTTGGCCTGCGGGGACCAGCGGGCTGGAAGGCGCGATCACTCCCATTCCAGGGCTCCCTTCTTCCATTCGTAGATGAAGCCGATGGTGAGCACCCCCAGAAAGACCATCATCGACCAGAAGGCGAAGATCATCTCGCCGCGCGCCAGATCGAACATCGACACCGCCCACGGGAACAGGAAGGCCACTTCAAGGTCGAAGATGATGAACAGGATCGACACCAGATAGAAGCGCACGTCGAACTTCATGCGCGCGTCGTCAAAGGCGTTGAAGCCGCACTCATAGGCCGACAGCTTCTCGGTGTCGGGGTTCTTCGGGGCCAGCACCAGCGGCAGCACGACGAACAGCACGCCGATCAGCAGCGCCACGCCCGCGAAAATGATGGTCGCGAGATATTCGAGGAGAAATTCGTTCATTCCGGAAGCCTCGCCCGCCAGGGGGAGAGGCGGGATTCGGCGCTTCTTAGACCCATCGTCCGCGCGGTTCAAACCCAAGCGAACTAAAGGTTTTTGTTGAGAACGGCTCGCAGCATAGCGCGCCTTTGTCGCAGGGCCGGCGCTTGCCCGCGCCCTGCTGCTTGCGGCCTATGACCATGGGGTTCTGCAAGGATTACTGCTCATGGGGCTGGCGGCTCGCGCGCTGAATGGCATTGAACGGTTCGGCAACCGCCTGCCCGACCCTGTCTTCCTGTTCCTCTGGCTGATCCTGGGGCTGATCGGGCTGAGCCTCGTCGGCGCGGCTCTGGGCTGGTCGGCGGTCAACCCGGTCACGAACGAGCTGTTGACGGCGCAGAGCCTGCTCTCGCCCGAGAACCTTGAACGGCTGATCATCGGCATGCCCAAGACGCTTGCCGAGTTTCCGCCGCTCGGCATCGTCATCACCATCATCTACGGCGCGGCGGTGGCCGAGCGCACAGGCCTGTTCTCCACCGCCATTCGCGGCGCCCTGCTGAACGCGCCGCGCGCCATCCTGACGCCGGTGGTGGTCATCACCGGCATGGTGTCGCACCACGCCTCCGACGCCTCCTACGTCGTGGTGATCCCGCTGGCGGCGGTGATCTTCGCGGCGGCCGGGCGGCACCCGCTGGCGGGATTGGCTGCCGGGTTCGCGGCCGTGTCCGGCGGCTACGCCGGCAATCTGTTCCCCGGCGCCAGTGACGCCCTGATCCTGGGCATCACCGAGCCGGCCGCGCACCTGATCGACCCCTCCTATTCGGTCAACATCGCCGGCAACTGGTTCTTCATCGTGGGGGTGGTGATCGTCTTCACGCCCATTGTCTGGTTCATCACCGATCGTGTCATCGAGCCGCGCCTGGGGCCATGGTCGCCAGCGGCGAGCACGCCCGCCACGCCGTCGGAAAGGCAGCCGCTCACCGCTGCGGAGAAGCGGGGTCTGCTGTGGGCGAGCCTGACGATCCTAGGCATGATGGCGCTGTGGGCGCTGATCACCGCCCTGCCTGCATCGCCCTTTGTCGATCCGGAGGCCGAGCCGGCGCAGCGGTTCAACCCCCTGTACCGGTCGCTGGTCGCCTTCTTCGCGGTCACCTTCTTCGCCAGCGGCGCGGCTTACGGCGCAGGCTCCGGCTCCATCCGCTCGCACCGCGATCTGGTGCGGATGATGGGCGAAGGCATCTCGCAACTGGCGCCCTACATCGTGCTCGCCTTCTTCGCCGCGCACTTCGTGGCCATGTTCAACTGGTCGGGGCTGGGTCCGATACTTGCGGTGAACGCCGCCGCCGCGCTGCAGCAGGTCGCCCTGCCCACGCCGCTGCTGCTGATCAGCGTCGTGCTGGTCTCCTGCGTCTTCGACCTGTTCATCGGCTCGGCCTCGGCCAAGTGGTCGGCGTTGGCGCCCATCGTGGTGCCGATGTTCATGCTGCTGGGCATCTCGCCGGAGATGACCACGGCGGCCTACCGCATGGGTGATTCGGTGACCAACATCGCCACGCCCCTGATGAGCTACTTCCCGCTGATCCTGACCTTCGCGCAGCGTTGGGATCCGCGATTCGGCCTGGGCTCGCTGATGGCGACCATGCTGCCC
>JAEYAO010000106.1 GCA_023456105.1 Pseudomonadota bacterium
GGCGGGGCCGGCCAGCAGCGCCATGGCGGCGGCGGCGGCGACGCCCGCGCCCGCGCTCCACGGCGCCGAGCGACGGATGAACAGCGTCAGCAGGCTGTCCACGTCCTGAACCATCCGGGCCGAGGCCTCGCCGGACGCCAGGCTCAGCGCCCGGTCGGGCCGGCTGGAGGCGAGGGCGGCGAACAGGCGAGGGCGCAGGGCCGCCAGCCCTCGCAGACCCGCTTCATGCCCGGTCACCCGCTCGCCATACCGCGCCGCCGTGCGGACGATCGCCAGCAGTCGGATAAAGGCGCTGGGCAGAAGATAGTTGAAGGCGTGGGCGACGGCGGCGCCCGCCACGCCGGCCAGCGCTGCGGCGGTGATGAACCAGCCGGACAGGCCCAGCAGCGCCACGGAGGCGGTCGAGACGAGACCGCCGGTCACCGCAGCGGCGACCAGCCGGGGGCGCTGCAGCCGGAACTCGGCGGCCAGCAGACGACGGACGGGGGATGGTCTTCCGGAGGCGTTCACAGGCGCACCACGCGATCGGCCAGGGCCGTGACGGCCGGGGAATGGGTGGCGACCAGGGTCGTGCGGCCCTCGGCGGCCCGGCGGATCACGGCGATGATCCGGGCTTCGGATTCGGGATCCAGGTTGGCGGTGGGCTCGTCCAGCAGCAGCAGCGGCGCCGGCTTCAGCAGGGCGCGCGCGAGGCCCAGCCGCCGGCGCTCCCCGCCCGACAGGCCGCCGCCGCGCTCGTCCAGCGGTCGATCAAGATCGCCGTGCAGCCCGGCGAGGCCCGCCGCGCGCATGACCTCGCGGCGGCTGGCCTGCGGATGAGCCAGGACGATGTTGCTGAACAGCGTGCCCGGCAGCACGACCGGATTCTGGCTGGCCCACGCGATCTGTCCGGCGAAGCCCCCCGGGGGCATGGCCGCGCCGCCGACCTCCACCTCGCCGTCGGCGAGGGGGACCAGACCCAGCAGCAGGTGCAGCAGGCTGCTCTTGCCCGACCCGCTCGCTCCGGTCAGGGCGACGATCTGCCCGGGGCGGACTTCGAGGTCGAGATCCTGGATCACGGGCGCCGCGCCATAGCCGATTGCGACCGATCGAAAGGAGACGCCCGGCGCGTGGCGGCCGAGGGTCGTCGACGCGGGAGCGGGGACGGGGGGCGTCTGAAGGGCCGGCGCGGCCGCCTCCGCCGCCTGACGGTCATGATAGGCGGCGGCCAGCCGGCGCATGGGCGCATAGACCTCGGGCGCCAGCGCCAGCACGAACAGGGCGCGGGGCAGATCCAGCGTCTCCGGCGTGGGAAAGGGCAGAAGCCGCAGGAGGTTGAAGCCGCAGTAGACGGCCACAAGCGCCACCGACAGCGCCGAAAAGAACTCAAGCACGCCGGACGACAGAAAGGCGACCCGCAGCACCCTGGAGGTGCGCGCGGCCAGGGTGGTGGCGGCCTGCTCGATCTCGGCCGCAGTGCGCGCCTCGGCGCCGAAGGCCAGCAGGGCGGGAAGCGCCCGGACGCGATCCAGGAAGAGGCCGCTGAGGCGTTCCAGGGCGTCGAACTGTCGGCGGCTTTCGGCCGCGGCGGCCGTGCCGGCCAGCGCCATTCCGGCGATAAAGGGGACCAGGGTGAAAAGCAGGATGGCGGCCGACATCGGGCTGGCCAGGGCGGCGGCGGCGATCAGCAGCAGCGGCGACAGGGCCGCGGCCGTGCGCGCGGGGGCGAAGCGCGCGTAATATCCGTCCAGCGCCTCCACGCCCTCCACCGCCGCCGTCAGCCGCTTGTCGGCCGAGCCTGGCGAGGCGAACAGAGCCTGCAGGGCCCTCGTCCGGGCGTCCGCCTTGACCCGCCTCGCCAGTCGCGCCGACAGCACCAGCGCGCCCTGGCCGAGCAGCCCCCGCGCCGCCAGGGCGACGACGGCCAGGGCGATCCAGGGAGCGGCGGCGACCGGCGACTGCGGCAGATGGTGGACCGCCAGCGCCAGACCGCCCGCGAAGCCTACGGCGGGCGCCACGTCGGCGATCGTCGCCAGGGCGGCCATGCCGGCGAGGCGCCGATGCGGACGCGCGGCGCCGGATAGCCAGGGGCGCGGCGCAAGCGAAGGAGCGAGGGGCTGTGCGGTCATGGCTGTCGAATACGCCGATCCGCGCCCGCCTCTCTTTGATCTCGATCAAGGCGCGGCGCCCTCCCGAACCCTAGGGCGTGTTCCATAAGGCGCAGGTCGTGGGGGCCAGCGCCATGGAGCCTCGCCATGATCGACCTTGCGGTCGTCGACCTATCAAGGCTGCAGTTCGCGCTGACAGCCCTTTACCACTTCCTGTTCGTGCCCCTGACGCTGGGCCTGTCCTTCATGCTGGTCATCATGGAGAGCATCTATGTGATGACCCGCCGCCCGATCTGGCGGACGATCACCCGCTTCTGGGGCGTGCTGTTCGGCATCAACTTCGTGCTGGGGGTCGCCACCGGCCTGACCATGGAATTCCAGTTCGGCATGAACTGGAGCTACTTCTCGCACTACGTCGGCGACATCTTCGGCGCGCCGCTCGCCATTGAGGGCCTGATGGCCTTCTTCCTGGAGGCGACCTTCGTCGGGCTGATGTTCTTCGGCTGGGACAAGCTGAGCCGGCACGTCCACCTGTTCGTCACCTTCATGGTGGCGCTGGGCACCAATCTGTCGGCGCTGTGGATCCTGATCGCCAATGGCTGGATGCAGAACCCCGTGGGTTCGACCTTCAATCCCGAGACCATGCGGATGGAGGTCGTGGATTTCATGGCCGTGCTGTTCAACCCGGTGGCCCAGGCCAAGTTCGTCCACACCGTCTCGGCCGGCTATGTGATCGCCTCGGTGTTCGTTCTGGGCATCTCGGCCTTTTACCTGCTCAAGGGCCGCCACAAGGGCTTCGCCAAGCGCTCCATGACGGTGGCGGCGGCGTTCGGACTCATGTCTTCGCTGTCCGTGGTCGTGCTGGGCGACGAGAGCGGCTATGCGCTGACCGACAACCAGAAGATGAAGCTGGCCGCCATCGAGGCCATGTGGAACACCCAGCCGGCCCCGGCCAGCCTGTCGGTGTTCGGCATGCCGGACATGAAGACGCGCGAAACCCGCTTCGAAGTGCAGGTGCCCTGGGTTCTGGGCCTGATCTCGACCCGCAGCCTGGACGGCAGCGTGGACGGCATCGTGCAGTTGGTGGCGCTGGCGCAGACCCGCATCGAAAGCGGCGTGATCGCTTACGACGCGCTGGAGAAGATCAAGGCCGACCCGAACGACGTCGCCGCCCGAGCCCAGTTCGAGCAGCACCGGCGCGACCTCGGCTACGGCCTGATGCTGACCCGCTATGTCGCCGATCCGCGCCAGGCGACTCCGGACCAGGTGGTGGTCGCCGCCTGGAACACCGTGCCGAACGTGCCCGTGATGTTCTGGTCGTTCCGCTTCATGGCTTTCATCGGCTTCGCCATGATCGCCCTGTTCGCCGTCGCCTTTGTGCTGTGCACGCTGCGCAAGCACGAAACGCGCTGGTTCCTGCGGCTGTGCGTGCTTGCCATTCCGCTGCCGTGGATCGCAGCCGAGCTGGGGTGGGTCGTGGCCGAATACGGTCGCCAGCCCTGGGCCGTGGAAGGCGTGCTGCCGACCTTCATGGGCGCATCCAGCCTGACCGTTCCGCAGCTGTGGACCACCATCATCGGCTTCACCGTCTTCTACGGCGCGCTGGCTGTGGTCGAGGTCGGCCTGATCCTGCACGCGATCAAGAAGGGCCCCTTCCACGAACAGCAGGAACTGGATCGCCCCGCACCGGCGGGCGGCCCCGACCTGACCGGAACCCAGGACGGCGTGCCCGTGCCGGCCGTGGCCTGACGACATCCCTTTAGGACATCCTCCAATGGAACTCCCTCTCGACTACGCCACGCTTCGCCTGATCTGGTGGGGCCTGCTGGGCGTGCTTCTGATCGGCTTCGCCCTGACGGACGGCTTTGATCTCGGCGTCGGCGCCCTGCTGCCCTTTGTCGCCAAGACCGATGAAGAGCGCCGCGCCGTGATCAACACCATCGGCGCGACCTGGGAAGGCAACCAGGTTTGGTTCATCCTGGGCGGCGGCGCGATCTTCGCCGCCTGGCCTTTCGTCTACGCCGTCAGCTTCTCCGGCTTCTACCTGGCCATGTTCCTGGTGCTGTCGGCCCTGATCCTGCGGCCCGTCGCCTTCAAGTACCGGTCCAAGCGGCCGCACGGGAAATGGCGCACGGCCTGGGACTGGGCACTGTTCATCGGCGGCTTCGTGCCGGCCCTGGTGTTCGGCGTCGCGGTGGGCAACGTGCTGCTGGGCGCGCCCTTCCGCTTGGACAGCAACCTGCGGTCCTTCTACGAAGGGCATCTGCTGGGCCTGTTCACGCCCTTCAGCCTGATCTGCGGCCTGCTGTCGGTCGCCATGCTGGTGCTGCACGGGGCGGCCTGGCTGGGTCTCAAGGCCGAGCGCGGCGTGATCGGAGATCGCGCCCGCCGCTTCGGCACGATCGCGGCGATCCTCAGCCTGGTGCTGTTCGCAGCCGGCGGCCTGTATGTCGCCTTCGGTCCGCTCGGATTCCGCATCGTGGGCGAGGTCGATCCGAACGGCTGGTCCAATCCGCTGCGCACGGCGGTCGAGGCCGCGCCCGGCGCGTGGCTGGACAACTACGGACGCTATCCGTGGATGGTGATCGCGCCGGCCCTGGGCTTCCTCGGCACGGCGGCGGCGCTGGTCGGCCTGTGGCGCAGGTCCGAGCCGCTGGCGTTCGGCGGATCGTCCGTAGGCACACTCGGCATCATCTCGACGGTGGGCCTGTCGATGTTCCCCTTCATCCTGCCCAGCTCGATCGATCCGCAGTCCAGCCTCACGGCGTGGAACGCCTCCTCCAGCCACGTGACCCTGTTCATCATGCTGGTGGTGACGATCATCTTCCTGCCGCTGATTCTTCTCTACACCTCGTGGGTCTACAAGGTGCTGTGGGGTCGCTCGACCACCGCCGCGCTGCGCACCAACCCCGACCTCTACTGATCAGAAAGGCGACAAAGCCATGTGGTATTTCGCTTGGGTTCTGGGGCTTGGCCTCGCGGTGGGTTTCGGCGTCCTGAACGGCGTCTGGCACGAGTTCCACCTGTTCGACGAGGGCGACCGCGGCCTGTCGGTCCCGGACGAGGACGCCAAGACCGATGTCCCGCTGTGACCCCGGCGCGGCGCCGTCCGCGGGCGAGCTGATCGCCCGCTACGACGCCCACGCGCCGCGCTACACCTCCTATCCGACGGCGGCGCAGTTCACGCCCGCCGTCGGGGCCGAGACCTGGGCCGGCTGGCTCGCCGCCGCGCCGGATGAGCCCGCCTCGCTCTATGTCCACATCCCCTTCTGCAAGCGGCTGTGCTGGTACTGCGGGTGCAACACACGGGCGATGAACCGGGCGGAGTCCATCTCCGCCTATGTGGACCTGGTGCTGAAGGAGGCCGCGCTGACCGCCCGGGCCGCGGGGCGGCGCATCAGGATCGGGCGGCTGCATCTGGGCGGCGGTACGCCCAACATGCTGTCGCCCGATGACCTGGCCCGGCTGATGGCGGGCCTGTCGAAGGTCTTCGACCTGTCGGGCCTGGGCGAGTTCGCCGCCGAGCTGGATCCGGAAGTGCTGACCGACGAGTGGATCGCGGCGGCCGGGGCGCTGGGCCTGACGCGCGCCAGCCTGGGGGTGCAGGACCTTTCGCCGGTGGTGCAGGCGGCGGTGAACCGGCCCGAGAGCTTCGACAGCATCGCGCATTCGGCGGCCATGCTTCGGGCCTGCGGCGTCACTTCGCTGAACCTCGACCTCATGTACGGCCTGCCCCTGCAGGGCGTGGAGGAGGTGCTGGCGACGCTGGAGCAGGTCGCCACGCTGCGCCCCGACCGCATCGCCCTGTTCGGATACGCCCATGTGCCGTGGATGAAGCCGCACCAGAAGCTGATCCATGACGAGGACCTGCCGGGCGCCGACCTGCGCTTCGCCCAGAGCGAAGCTGCGCGCCGCTTCCTGATCGCCCACGGCTGGCAAGCGATCGGCATCGACCATTTCGCCCTGCGCGCCGACAGCCTGGCGGCGGCGGCGCGAAGCGGCGAGCTGCGCCGCAACTTCCAGGGCTACACCGACGACGCGGCGCCGCTGCTGATCGGCCTGGGAGCCTCGGCCATCAGCCGTTCGCCGCAAGGCTACGCGCAGAACCTGACGGTCGAGCGGGACTGGCGGGCGGCCGTGGGCGAGGGGCGGCTGTCGGTCACGCGCGGGGTGGAGATCATGCCGCGCGACGCCTTTATCGCCGAACTGATCGAGCGGCTGATGTGCGACTTCGCCGTGGACGTGACGGCGGTCGCCGCGCGACACCGTCAAGGCCTGTGCGCGGCCAGCCGCGTGCGCGCGGCGCTGGACGCCTTTGTCGCTGACCGTCTGGTCCGCATCGACGGCGGGACCGTGCGCATCACCGAGGCGGGACGGCCGTTCGTGCGGGCGGTCTGCGCCGCGTTCGATCCTCTGGTTCAGGCGAGCGCAAAGCGCCACGCTCGCGTGGTTTGAGATCAGGTTTGCGCTGGATCAAGGCGAAGCTTGGCCATCCGGCGCATCACCTCCTTCGACGCCTGAACTTCCTGGCCGCACTCGCGGCGCCAGGCGTCGGGATACAGCAAGATGAACATCAAGACCCTGCTCCTGGCCGCCGCCGTGGCGGGACTGGCCGCCCCGGCCATGGCGCAGACCTCTGGCGACTGGACCATGCCGCGCGCCGGCGACTGGATCGTGACCGGGCGCGTCACGGACGTGGCGCCGACGACCGACGACGCCATCGTCACCGCAGCCGGCGCCGACAGCGGCCTGCATGTGGATGTCGGCGACAGCATCATGCCGACGTTGGGCTTCACCTACTTCCTGACCGATCATCTGGCGGTCGAGGCGATCCTGGGCACGACGCGCCATGAAATCCGCGCGCAGGGCGGCGACACCGACGTGGCGGTCCACAAGACCTGGGTGCTGCCGCCGGTCGTGACGCTGCAGTACCGGCCGCTGACGCAAGGCAAGGTCAGCCCCTATGTCGGTGCCGGCTTGAACGCCATGGTCTTCTACGGCGGGGATGACAAGAACGGCTTCGAAGTCGATCTGGACGACGGCTTCGGCTATGCGCTGCAGGCCGGCGCCGACATCGGCCTGCGTGGGCCGTGGAGCGTGAACGTCGACGTCAAGCGCGTCTGGTTCAACACCGACGCCGACATCAACGACGGCGCGCTGGCCGCAGACGTGGACCTGGACCCCTGGGTCGTCTCCGTGGGCGTGGGCCGCCGCTTCTAGGGCGCGAGCCGGGGTCCGCTTCGGCGCTTCCGATCAAGGACGCTTCTTCGACCGGCCGTCTTTCGCGCCGTGTTGCGCCGCTTTCACGCGCACGCGGACAGGACGGCCGGGACCGCTCCAGGGCGCGGAGCCCGACGTCCTTTAAGCGCCGTCCGGCGCCGCGAGCGCGGCGGCTTCGGCGCGGGCCAGGAGGCGCGAGAGCGTCTGTCGCTCCTCGGCCGAAAAACCGGCGAAGATGCGGGTCTCCACCGCAAGCGCGCGGGGCGCCACGTCCCGATAAAGCGCGCGTCCGGATGGCGTCAGGTCGAGAAGGTGAGACCGCTGATCGTGCGGATTGGGCGTGCGCTGGAACAGCCCTCGCTCGGTCAGGGCGATCGCCGCGCGGCTGACCGTCACCTTGTCCATGCGCGTGCGAAGTCCAAGGGCGAGCGGGGTCAGCGGTCCCGCCTGGGCCAGGACAGCCATCAACCGCCACTCGGGCGTCCGCAGCCCGTGGGTCGGCGCATAGACCGAGGCGACCGCATCGCTCACGGCGTTGGCCGCGACCGACAGCTGATAGGGCAGAAAGGCCTCGAGGCGGAAATCGGCGGCTTCGCTCATCTGGTTACACTTGACACTAGTTTGGGGTCTGTCCAGACTGATTTCGCAGATTTCATGCTGGAGAGTGCGCCGATGAATGATCATGTCGCGATGGACTCGAGCACTCGCGCCGCCAGCCGCTCGTATCTTTCAGGCTTCGGCAACCACTTCGCCAGCGAAGCGGTCACAGGCGCCCTGCCGGTCGGGCGAAATTCGCCGCAGCGCACCCCCTTCGGTCTTTATGCGGAACAGCTGTCCGGCACGGCGTTCACGGCGCCCCGGCATGAGAACCGCCGCAGCTGGTTCTACCGGCTGCGGCCCTCCGCCAACCATGCGGCGTTCAGGCCTTACACGACGCCGTCGCGGCTGGAGACGGCTCCGTTTCACCGCCCGCCTTCGCCCAATCGCCTGCGCTGGGACCCGCTTCCGCCGCCGTCGGAGCCGACCGATTTCGTCGACGGGCTGGTCACCTATGGCGGAAACGGGAACGTGGCGGACGGAGTCGGGATCGGCGTCCATCTTTACGCCTGCAACCGCTCCATGGCCGGCCGGGCGTTCTTCGACGCCGACGGGGAGATGTTGATCGTCCCGCAGATGGGCGAACTGACCCTGGTCACAGAGTTCGGGATCATTGATGTCGAACCACAGCAGATCGCCGTGATTCCGCGAGGCGTCCGCTTCCGTGTCGAACTGAGGGGCGAGGCGGCGAGGGGGTATGTCTGCGAGAACTACGGCGCCCTGTTCCGGCTGCCTGACCTGGGTCCGATCGGCTCCAACGGCCTGGCCAACCCGCGCGATTTCGAGACGCCGGTCGCGGCCTATGAGGACATCGACGCACCGGTCGAACTGATCCAGAAGTTCCAGGGCGGGTTGTGGTCGACGACGCTCGACCACTCGCCGTTCGACGTCGTCGCCTGGCACGGCGATCTCGCGCCCTACCGCTATGACCTGCGGCGCTTCAACACGATCAACACGGTCAGCTTCGACCATCCGGATCCGTCGATCTTCACCGTCCTGACCTCGCCGTCGGACACGCCGGGCACGGCCAACTGCGACTTCGTCATCTTCCCCCCGCGCTGGATGGTGGCCGAAGGCACCTTCCGCCCGCCCTGGTTCCACCGCAACGTGATGAGCGAATTCATGGGCCTGATCCACGGCGCCTACGACGCGAAGGCGGGGGGCTTTGCGCCGGGCGGCGCCTCGCTGCACAACCAGATGAGCGGCCACGGGCCGGATCAGGCCAGCTATGACGGCGCCGTCAAGGCGGAGCTGAAGCCCCACAAGATCGAGAACACCATGGCCTTCATGTTCGAAAGCCGCTCGGTCATCCGCACGACGGACTACGCCATGGAGACCCCGACGATGCAGCTCGACTACGACGACGTCTGGTCGAACTTCGAGAAAGGAACCCCCGGCCAGTGACGCGCAGCGCAAGCCGCCCCGCCATCGACGAGACCCACGCACCCGACCTGACCAGCTGGGTCGAGGGGACCGACGGTCATCCGGACTTCCCAATCCAGAACCTGCCGCTTGGCGTCTTCTCGCCGGGCGATGGCGAGGGCGATCCGCGCATCGGCGTAGCCATCGGCGACTTCGTGCTCGATCTCCGGGCCGCATCCGCCGATGGACTGGTGCAAGGGCCGCCGGCGACGGTGATGGAGGGCCGGACGCTGAACGCCTATATGGGCGCTCCGGCGGAGCAAAGACTGGCGCTGAGGCGCTCCTTGTCGCGCCTGTTGAGCGAACAACAGCATGAAGCCTCCGTGCGGCCCCTGCTTCATGCGGCGGCGGACGTGCGGATGCATCTGCCGGCGGCGATCGGCGACTACACGGACTTCTATGTCGGCATCCGGCACGCCGAGAACGTCGGCAAGCTGTTCCGGCCCGACAATCCGCTGCTGCCCAACTACAAGCATGTGCCGATCGGCTATCATGGGCGGGCCTCCTCGATCCGGGTGTCGGGAACGCCCGTGGTGCGTCCGAACGGTCAGACACGGGCCCCGGAGGCCGAGACGCCGATCTTTGGTCCGTCGCGCCGCCTGGACTACGAACTCGAACTCGGCGTCTGGATCGGCGCCGGCAATGCGCTGGGACAGCCGATCCCTATCGCGGAGGCGATGAACCATGTGGCGGGCTTCTGTCTCCTGAACGATTGGTCCGCCCGCGATCTCCAGGCCTGGGAGTACCAGCCTCTTGGACCCTTCCTGGCGAAGAACTTTCATTCGACCATCTCGCCCTGGGTCATCACGCTTGAAGCCATGGCGCCCTTCTTCACCGCCCAGCCGGAGCGTCCGTCGGACGATCCGCGTCCGCTGCCCTACCTGTGGGACGAGGCGGATCAGGCCGGCGGCGCGCTGTCGGTTGATCTGAAGGTGCACCTCGCCAGCCGGGAGATGCGGGACAGGGGCGAGGCTCCGCTTCAGCTCAGTCACGGCTCGGCGACCAACATGTACTGGACCGTCGCGCAGATCGTCACCCATCACGCATCGAACGGTTGCCCCCTCAATCCGGGGGACCTCCTCGGCACCGGGACGATATCGGGCCCGGAACGCTCGGGCTTCGGAAGCCTGCTGGAGATCACGAAGGGCGGCGCAGAGCCGGTCGCGGTTCCCGGCGGCGCACGATCCTTTGTCGAGGACGGCGACCAGATCGCCCTGTCGGCCCGCGCCTCGGCGCCCGGTCGAGTCTCGATCGGGTTCGGCCCCTGCGAAGGCGTGATCCTGCCGGCGCCCTCCTTCGGCGGGCGTTAAGCCGGCGACGGGCGGCTGAGGCGCGTCTATGCCGGCTCGACCGTCACCGTCTGTCGCACCAGCTCGCAGCGCCCTTGGGTGGTGAGAAAGGCGATGTCGGCGGCGTCGCGGCCGCAGGCGATGCGGACCAGCCCCTCGACGGGAGCCAGGCGGGTGGGGTCCACCAGCCACCAGCCGTTGTCCAGCCAGACCTCGAAGATGGCGTGGAAATCCGGCGGCTCCAGCTGGTGGGCGTAGGCGCTGACCGCCCGCGCCGGGATGCCGGACGCCCGGCACAGGGTCATGCCCAGATGGGTGAAGTCCCGGCACACCCCCGCGCGGTCGATGAAGGTGCGCGCCGCCGTCGTCTCCGTGTCCGACACCCCGTGCTCATAGTCGATGTTGGCGCTGATCCAGTCGAGAATGGCGATGACACGCGCACCGCCCACCGTATCGCCGAACGCGCGCGTGACGAAGCGGCCGAACTGATCCGACGGGCAGTAGCGGCTGGGCGACAGATAGGGCAGCACCTCCGCCGGCAGATCACCCCAGTCGTGCTGCGACACCTGTGGCGGCAGGCCCTGCAGGCGGCCGTTGTCGACCACCGCCTCATAGGTCAGGGTCACCTCGCCCTCCAGATGGCAGCGCAGGGTGCGGGCGCCGAACTCGGCGTCCTCGTCCTCCTGAAACTCGACGGAGGGATCAAAGGTCAGCGTCTCTTCGACGATGTGCTGACCGGGCCAGTGCGCCGCCTGGATCTTGTAGATGGCGTCGGTGGGCGGATCGAAGCGGTAAACCAGCTCGGCGCGGGTGCGTAGTTTCATGAGGGGCTCGGTTGGAAAGGCTGCCGGTCAACGTGACGCCGGGCGGCGCTGTTCCTGTAAGGCTCCCGCCGAGAAAAGCGATGGCAGCTAGCGAGCAGGTCGAGGGATTCAGGCGACGGCGTCGTGCGCAGGCTGGGCGGCGTCGGCGTTCAGCCAGGTGGGGTTCGGCATGGCGCGGTGCGCATCGGCCATGGCCTGGGACCACCGCTGGCCGAGATCGCGGAAATAGGCGTCGTCGGCTCCGATCCGCCGCTCCATGCCGACAAGGCGCCCACGCGGCATGATGATCAGGTCCAGCGGCGGTCCCACCGCGATGTTGGAGCGGATGGTCGAGTCGAAAGAGATGAGCCCCAGCTTCACCGCCTCCGACAGCGGCGTGCCCGCGCGCAACGCGCGATCCAGTATCGGCTTGCCGTATTTCAGCTCGCCGATCTGAAGATACGGCGTGTCCAGGCCGCATTCGATGAAGTTGCCCTGTCCGTAGATGAGGTAGAGCCCCATCTTGCCGCCGCCGATCTGCCCGCCCAGCAGCATGGAGGCGTTGACGTTCAGGCCGTCGGCGGTCGGCGTCGGCGGGGTGTTCAGGGTCGCGCGCACACGGGCCAGGGCATGGCCCAGGATCTGGGCGGCGCGAAACAGCGTCGGTGCCGTTTCAAGCGTCTCCTCCGTTACGGAGTCCGGCAGCTTCACGCCTTCCGCCACCATGGCCAGGGCGGTCTGGGTGGCCGACAGGTTGCCGGCGGTGCAGACCGCCAGGATGCGCTCGCCGGGGGCCTTGTAGACATGCAGCTTGCGGTAGGAGGACACATTGTCCACGCCCGCATTGGTGCGGGTGTCGGCGATCATCGCCAAGCCTTCGTCCACCAGCATGCCGACGCAATAGGTCATGACAGCGCTTCGCTCCCCGCGATCGGCATCACCGCACGCTAGCAGATTCGTTTGGCGCGGCGATCACGACCAGCCTCGTGTCTGATGTTGCTGCTGACCCTGTTGCATCGGCCGCACATGCAGGGCGACCGACAGGCTCTCGGCGCCTCCGCCGTAGCTGGCGCCCCGGATCGGCGCGGCGCCCAGCGCGTCCAGTCCGACCGCCACGCGGACGTAGTGGTCGGTGGGGCAGACACCGTTGGCGGGATCAAAGCCGACCCAGCCCAGATCCTCCACATAGGCCTCGGCCCAGGCGTGCGCCGCCTCCTGTTCATAGACGCCGTCCGAGCGGCTGAGATGGCCGGACACGTAGCGGGCGGGCGCGCCCAGACGCCGCGCGCAGGCGATGAAGATCTGGGCGTGATCCTGACAGACGCCGCGCCTCAGACGAAAGGCGTCGGCGGCGGAATGGGCGGCGGAAGTGGCGCCCACCTCGAACGCCACGTCCCGGTGGATCGCCGCCATCAGCGCATGCAGCCGGTCCAGCGTCCGACCGCCCTCGAAGCTTCGAGCATAGGCGGTCAGGTCGGCATCCGGCCGCGTCAGCGCCGTGTTCCGCAGAAAGACGGTCGGCGCCAGCTTCTCGACCTGCCCGCGCAGCACGCCGCCGGTGTCGGCGGTGGACACCTCGCCCGTGACCCGGATGGTCAGGGCGCTCGTCGGCTGCTCGGTGTAGAGGTTGTGGACGATGTTGCCGAAGGCGTCCTCGGTTCGGCGCAGACGCGCGTCGACATCCGTCTCGATGCGCCATTCCCGCACCTGCTGACCGTCGCAGGAGCGGGGCGTCAGCCGCAGAACCTGAACAATGAAGCGGGCTGCGCGGGCGTAGTCGTAGCGTGTCGTGTGATCGATGCGTATCCGCATGGGTCAGACCAGATACTGTTCGTGGACCGCAGCGCCGAGCGCATTGTTCTCGTTGAGAAAAGCCTGGATGTATTCGTGCAGGCCGGACTGGAAGATGTCCTCGATGCGCGCCTCGTTGAACCGGGCCAGGCGAGCCGAGGCGAGGCGCTGCGCCGGTCCGCGCCGGCCGTAGTCCGTCGCCAGCCGCTCCAGATAGCTGACGATCATCCCCTGGCAGCTGGCCAGCGAACGCGGCATCTGCCGGTTCAGCACCAGCAGGTCCGCCACCAGCCATGGCCGGACCGACTCCCGATAGACCCAGCGATAGGCGGTGAGGGCCGACACTTCCCGAAGCAGGGTCGTCCACTGAAAGTAGTCAAGCTGGCCGCCGACCCGCTCGCCCGGCGGCAGCAGCAGGTGATATTTCACGTCCAGCAGGCGCGCGGTGTTGTCGGCCCGCTCGATCGCCATGCCCAGGCGCAGGAACCAGTAGGCGTCGTTCCGCAGCATGGTCCGCGACGTCGCGCCCTCGATGGCCAGGGCGGAGGCTTTCACGAAATCCAGGAAGTGGACGAAGTCGTCGCGGCGGCTCGGTTCGCCGATCTCGTTCAACCCGTTCCAGGCGCCGTTGATCGCCTCCCACAGCTCGATCGTCAGGGCGGTGCGCACCGAACGGGCGTTGGTGCGGGCGCGGGTGATGCAGGCCTTGATGGACGTCGGATTGTCGCTTCCGAAGGCGAGGAAGTCGCGCACCGACGTCTCCGACGGCGTGCGGCCGCCGGCGTCGAAGGCCGCCTTCACTCCCGAGGACGCGATCGCGCTGGCCCAGGCGGTGACGGCGGCGTCGTCCCTGGCCGGCAGGGCGGCCAGGCGGATGGCCGCCTCCAGGATGCGCGCCAGGAAGTCGGCCCGCTCCATGTAGCGGCCGGTCCAGTAGAGGCTGTCGGCGGTACGGGAAAGCATCAGTCGTTCAGCACCCAGGTGTCCTTGGTCCCGCCGCCCTGGCTGGAATTGACGACCAGCGAACCGGGCTTCAGCGCCACGCGCGTCAGGCCGCCCGGCGTCACCTGCGTCCCGGACGGGCTGGTCAGCACAAAGGGTCGAAGGTCCACGTGCCGCGCGGCCAGCGCACCGCCGGCCAGGGTGGGCGAGGTCGAAAGGCTCAGCGTCGGCTGGGCGATGAAGTCGTCGGGATCGGCGATCAACTTGGCGCGAAAGGCCTCGATCTCGGCCCTGGTCGCCGCCGGGCCCACCAGCATGCCGTACCCGCCCGAGCCGCCGACCTCCTTGACCACCAGCTGGTCCAGCCGGTCCAGCACCGCCTTCAGCGCCTGCGGCTCCCGACAGCGCCACGTCGGCACGTTCTTCAGGAGCGCCTCCTCGCCGGTGAAGAAGCGGATGAGTTCAGGCATGTAGGTGTAGACCGCCTTGTCGTCCGCCACGCCCGTTCCCACCGCGTTCGCCAGGGTGACCTGTCCTGCGTGATAGGCGGCCATCAGCCCGGGCACGCCCACCGCCGAATCCGGCCTGAAGGTCAGGGGATCGAGGAAGTCGTCGTCGATGCGGCGATAGATGACGTCGACGCGCTTCGGCCCCTCGGTGGTACGCATGAAGACGGTGTCGTCGTTGACGAACAGATCGCCGCCCTCGACCAGCTCCACCCCCAGCTTGTCCGCGAGGAAGCTGTGTTCGTAGTAGGCCGAGTTGAAGGGGCCCGGCGTCAGCACGACAATGACGGGGTCCTCGCCCGCACGGGCCGGCGCCGAGGCCTGAAGCGATCGCAACAGGCTGTCGACATAGGTGTCCACCGGCCGCACCCGGTGCTCCGCGAAAAGGTCGGGGAACAGCCGCATCATCATCTCGCGGTTCTCCAGCATGTAGGAGACGCCGCTGGGCGTGCGGACATTGTCCTCCAGCACGTAGAAGCTGTCCTCGCCCGTGCGGACCAGATCGACGCCGGCGATGTGACACCAGACGTCGCCGGGCGGCCGACGCCCCTGCATCTCGGGCCGATACTGCGGATTGGTGAGGATGAGCTCGGCCGGGACGATGCCGGCCTTGAGGCATTCCTGAGGTCCGTAGATGTCGCGCAGAAAGGCGTTCAGCGCCGTGACACGCTGTTTGAGCCCTTTTTCCACATGCGCCCATTCCGCCGCGTCGATGATGCGGGGCACCACGTCGAAGGGGATGAGCCGTTCGTTGGACTCGGTGTCGCCATAGACGGCGAAGGTCACACCCATGCGGCGAAAGAACAGCTCCGCCTGCCGGGATCGGGCCTGAAGCAGGTCGGGCGGCGCCTGCTCCAGCCATGCGGCCAGCGTCCGATAGCTTTCACGGATCCGCCCCGATCCGTCGCCGGTCATCTCGTCAAACGCCTTCGTCATCCGCCCCCGCTGCGATCAACCGTTGCAGACTGAACGCAGCTGAGGCGCTTCCGCAACATGTTTGTTGCAGCGCAGCGAAGATGGCCTCGCTGTCGCCGGTCCTCTTCCCGGCGTTGGGCGAGGCTCTAGGACGTCAGGTTTCGCCCGGCGCCTTGGGAACGGGTTCGTAGGCGGCTGGATCCTGACCTTCGCGCGCGAAGCTGGAGCCCTCCTGCAGCGGACGTGTGGCCGGGTCCGGTCCCGCCCCGGCCGCGCCGGGGCCGACGCCGCCGTCAGTCAGCTGGTCCTGCCGGGCGGTGTCGCCTGGCTGGTGGCCTCGGGCGACGCCGGGCGGCAGGTGTTCATCAGGCTTGGCGTCCGGCGCTCTCAGCTCGGACGCGGTCTTGTTCCAGTTCGGCTCGTCGCCCATCGCGATCTCCTTATCGGGAAAGGAGGCGGGCGCGACCGAGCCGCGCCCGCCAGCTTGATCAATCCAGCGCGTGCTTGACCGCGTCCATCAGGCCGCCGCCGTCCTTGGCCTTGCGCGGCTTGACCGATCCGGGCGGTGTCGAGCCTTCGGCCATCTGCTGCGTCTGGGCGCCGGCGTCCGGGCGGGGCGGGGCGAGCTTCGGCTCCTGGCCCAGCGGCTCCATGGCGCGAGAGGTGAACTCGCCCTGTCCGTCCATCGACGGGCCTTGCGTCCAGCGGCCCTGCGGCGGCGGCGAGCCGTCCTTGTTGAAGCCCAGGAAGACGCGGCTGAACTCCTGGTTTTCCTGCTCCTGCGGGAAGCTGTTGGGGATCGGCAGGTTGGCCGCCAGCCCGCCCATGTCCTCGATCGCCGCCAGCCACTGCTGCTGGTGCATGGTGTCGCGCGCGATCAGATAGGACAGCATGTCCTTCATGCCCGGATCGTCGGTCATGTTGTACAGGCGGGTGGCCAGCACGCGGCCCGTGGACTCGGCCGTGACGTTGGCGATCATGTCGGCCGCCAGATTGCCGCTGGCGTAGACGTGGCTGGTGTCGAACGGGACGCCGTTCGCATCGGTCGGCAGGGCGGCCAGGCCGGCGGACAGCACATGGCGCATGTCCATGCCGTTCAGCACCGAACCGCCGGCGGTGTCGTTGGAGATGTCTTCCTGCACCGACAGCGGCGCGCCCTCCAGGTTCAGGGCCACGGCCGTCGCCAGCATCTCGATGTGCGAGATCTCCTCGGTCGCGGTGGTCAGCAGCATGTCGCGGTACTTGGCCGGACCGCGCGCGCCCCACGCCTGGAAGAAGTACTGGAGGCAGACGCGGATTTCGCCTTCGACGCCGCCGATCGCCTGTTGCAGCGCGCGGGCGAACACGGGGTCCGGTTTCTCGACGCGAACGGGATATTGAAGAAGCTTGTCTGTATAATACATGGTCTAGCCCTGTTCCTTTTGGTGAATGCACCGAATGGCGGAAAGGCAACAGGCGAGAGCCGGCCCCGTTCCGTAAGGCGACGCTTCAGAACAACAGCAAAGCCGTTGTAGATGTTGTCGGCTTCGATACTCGATACGGCGAAGGTTGCGGCGTGGTATTCACCACCACTTGCATGGTTCAGCTTATTGAGCCGGGCCTGGGCATGCCGCTGCGCTTCTTCTGAGCGGAACGAGGTCGCGATGACGACGCTTACCAGCCGGAGAGAACTGGAGAAGAGCCGTGGAAAAAAGGCGAAAAGGCCGGGGGCCGTGGGTGTGGCTCGCCGTCGTGGTGCTGGCGGCCCTGGTGGCCTGGCTGATCGCGGCGGAGGCGTTGTGGCGCAATCCGGAGGCGACCAGCGACAGCCGCAGCGCCGTGGTTCAGCCGGCGGCCGTTCCCGAACCCCGACCCGCCGCGCCCGCGCAACCGAGCCCGGTTGAAGGTAATGGAACAGGCGACGCGGCTCGCGGGGAGTCGGCCGTGCGCGGGGACGGCGCGGCGGTGAACAACTCGCCCACCGACGCGCGGCCGTAACCTCAGGCGGCGGAGATGACGGCGCCGACGGCGGCGATGCGCTCCACCTCGCCATACGCCGGCAGGTTCAGCGTGCCGCCGAAAATGTCCGGATCGATCTCTTCGTAGCTCAGGGTCATGCCGGCGCCCGACGCCAGCGCCTGAAGGGCGTCGCGCACCCGATCCTCGCCGCGCACGATGGCGCTGCCGGTATACAGGATGAACCGGCCGCCGTCCGTCAGACGCGGCAAGGCCTGGCGCGCCCAGTCCAGCGCCAGCGCCGCGCCCAGGTCCTCGCCGCCGTCGCGATAGGTGCGTCCGGCGTCGTCGGCGATAAAGGGCGGATTGGTGCAGATCAGGTCGAAGGCGCCGTCTCCGGCCGCGCCGCTGCCTTCCACCGCCTCGACCTGCAGTTCGGCCGCACGGGCGTTGGCTCGCAGGTAGCGCAGGGCCTTGGGGTTGATGTCGGATCCCAGAACGCGCGCCTCCGGCGCAGAGGCGGCCAGCGTCAGCGCTCCCACCCCCGCGCCCGCGCCGATGTCCAAGCCGCTGCGGATCGGCGGACGCCTGCCGAGCTCCCGGTGCAGCAGGCGGACATAGCGATAGCTGTCGGGACCGAGGAAGACCGCGTCCTTGTCGTTCGTGGGCGCGGAGTGGACGTAAAGGCGCTCGTCCAGGCTGCTGACGCGGATCGTGGCCCGCAGCCGATCATCGCCGGCGGGCTCGAGCCCGTCCGCTTCCTCCATCAGGCGCAGCAGAGGGTCGGACATCTGCTCGGCGCGGAACGGACGGCTCCAGCCGAAGACGTCGCGCAGCAGGTCCGCATCCTGCGCATCCATGCGCCTGCGGACCTTGGAATGGGTCGAGGGCGTCGGCGTGACGAAGCGGTAGCCGCGACCGCCCAGCTCGCGCAGCAATCGAACAAGCGCGTCTTCGGTCATCGGCGGGTCCTTCGGCAATGGGGAGAAGAGGGCGAGCGGCTTCAATCCGCCGCCCTGTCGGCGGTTCCGGTCAGCATTGTCGAACGCCGGGCCGACGCAGGAACCGCCGCCTTGCTGGCGGGTTTCCAGCATCCCGAACGTGGCGGCCCAGGGCCGGAGGGCGATGTGTCTCATCCAGGATATGCTTGGACCGTGCGCCCCGCGCCAGGCTCCGGCTGGCAGTGGCGCATCGTTCGGGCCTGCGACGGCGTGGCGTGCGCGGAAGGTCGGACCGCGACCCGGGCGGCGGCGGCGGCGCTGGTCGTGCGCGCGCTCTGCCTAGGCATGACGGTCGCGGATCAGCCTCAGGACCGTCTGGCCGCATGACCCCCGACACGCCCGTGGCGCCGCTCACGGTTCTGGAACGCAGCGTCTATCGCGGGCCTCACCTGTATGGGCGGCTGCCCATGATCCGCATCCGGCTGGATCTCGGCGCGCTGGAGGCGTGGCCAAGCGATCGGATCCCCGGCTTCAACGCGGCGCTGGTCGAGCAGCTGCCGGGCCTCCAGCAGCACGGCTGCTGCTACGGGGCGCCGGGCGGGTTCCTGCGGCGGCTCGAGGCCGGCACCTGGCTGGGGCACGTCATCGAACATGTGGCGCTGGAGCTTCAGACGCGCGCCGGCGCCTCGGTGACGAGGGGCAAGACGCGGTCGGTCAAAGGGCGACCCGGCGTCTACGACGTCCTGTATGCCCATGAGGACGAGGCGGCGGGGCTGCTTGCCGGGCGGCTGGCGATCCAGATCGTCGATGCGCTGCTGCCCGACGATCTGCGCGGCGCGCGGGGGCTGGGGCGGCTCACGGCCGACGACGGCCGTGTGGAGGCGGTGCAGACGGCGGAGGCGGCCGCCGGTCCGCTGCGCCAGGCGGTGAAGCGAGGATCGTTCGGGCCCAGCACCGCGGCCTTGGTCGCGGCGGCCCGGAGGCGGCGGATACCGGTCACACGCCTGAACGAGCAAAGCCTGCTGCAACTGGGATGGGGCGCCAACCAGCGACGCATCCGCGCCAGCGTCACCGATCGCACCGGCCTGATCGCCACCGAACTGGCCGGGGACAAGTCGCGCGCCAAGGCCATGCTTCAGGCCATCGGCTGTCCGGTCGCGCGCGGGACGGTGGTGCGCTCGGCCGACGAAGCCTGGCGGGCGGCGGGGGAGCTGACCTCGCCGGTGGTGGTCAAGCCGCTGGACGGCAATCACGGGCGGGGCGTGACGACGGGGCTGACGGACGAGGCGGGCGTGCGCGCCGCCTTCGATCTGGCGGTCCAGCACAGCGCCCGTGTGATCGTGGAGGAGCAACTGCCCGGACGCGACCACCGCGTGCTGGTGGTCGCCGGCCAGGTCGAGGCGGTGGCCGAGCGCATCCCCGCGCATGTGGCCGGAGACGGCGAACATACGGTCGCGGAACTGGTGGAGCGGGTGAACCTCGATCCGCGCCGGGGCGAGGGTCACGAAAAGATGCTGACGCGCATCCGCCTGGACCAGGGCGCGCTGGACATACTGGCGCAGCAGGATCTGACTCCGGACTCCGTGCCGGAAGCCGGCCGGTTCGTGCCCTTGCGCGGTGCAGCCAATCTGTCGACCGGCGGAACGGCGGTGGATCGAACCGACGACATCCATCCCGACAACGCCGCCATCGCCCGGCGCGCGGCCCTGACGCTGGGGCTGGACGTGGCCGGCGTCGATCTGCTGGCGCCGGACATCACGCGATCGATCCGCGACACGGGCGGCGGCGTCGTGGAGGTCAACGCCGCGCCGGGCCTGCGCATGCATCTGGAGCCGTCCGCCGGCCAGGCGCGCGATGTGGCCGAGCCCATCATCCGCAGCCTTTATCCCACCGGCTCGCGCGCCCGCATCCCCGTGCTGGCGATCACCGGCACCAACGGCAAATCGACCACCGGGCGCATGGTCGCCCACATCCTGAAGGCCGACGGGCGCACGGTCGGGCTGACCAACACCAGCGGCGTCTATATCGGCGACGAGCGGGTCCACGCCGGCGACGCCAGCGGGCCGAAGAGCGCGCGCATGGTCCTGCGCGATCCGACCGTGGAGGCGGCGGTTCTGGAGTGCGCGCGGGGCGGCGTGCTGAGGGAAGGGCTGGCTTTCGACCGGTGCGACGTGGGTGCGGTGCTGAACGTGCAGGCCGATCATCTGGGCCTGGGCGGCGTCGACACGCTGCAGGACCTGGCGCGGGTGAAAGCCATTGTCGCGCGCACCGTCAGCCGGCGCGGCGTGTGCGTGCTGAACGCCGACGACCCTCTGACCCGGCGCATGGCCCGGCTGACGCCGGGCCGGCCGGTCTGGTTCTCGATGAGCGGCGGTCGGGACGTCCCCCGGTTTCTGCGCGGCCATGTCGAGGAGGGAGGCCTGGCCTGCCTGTTCGACGAGGCGACCGGCGCCCTGACCCTGCACGACGCCAGCCGGTCTATCCGGCTGTGCGACGCGGACGACATTCCCGCGACCCTGGGAGGAGCGGCGCGGTTCAACGTCGCCAACGCCATGGCCGCCGCCTTGATGACCTATGGCGTAGGCGTCAAGCCCGAGGCGATCGCCTCGGCGCTCTCGAGCTTCGCCTCGACCTTCGAGCAAAACCCCGGTCGGCTGAACATCCATGACGCCCATGGATTCCGGGTCGTGATGGACTACGCCCACAATCCGGACGGCCTGCGGGCGCTGGCCCGGACCGCGCGCGCCATCACGCCGCCGGGCGGCCGGCGCATCGCCATGCTGAGCATACCTGGCGACCGCCGAGACGCCGAAATCGTCGAGATGGGCGCCATCGCCGCCGCGGATTTCGACCGCATCGTGTTTCGGGAAACGCCGGACAATCGAGGACGGGCGGCCGGCGAAGTGATCCGCCTCATGAGCGAAGGCGCGCTCTCCGCCGGAGGCGCGGCCGATCGCATCGAGGGCGTGCGCATCGAGGCGTCCGCCGTCGATCACTGCCTCGCCATGGCCAGGCCCGGCGATGTGGTGGTGCTGACCCCCACCCAGATCGACGCGGTCTGGCGTCAAGTGCTGAACTTCCGGCCTGGCGATCAGCCGGCCGTCACTCTGGAGCCGCCCCATGGCTGACGCCGCAGGTCCCCTGATCATCATCGGCGGGCACGAGGACAAGGAGGACCAGCGCGTCATCCTGAAGGCCGTGGCCGAGCGCCTGAACGGCGGGCGCCTGGTGATCGCGACCGTGGCCTCGCACACGCGCGAGGGCTATTTCGACAGCTACGTCTCGGCTTTCGGCGCCCTGGGCGTGACCGACCTGGTGGAACTCTATGTCGAGGATCGCTCGCAGGAGGAGATCGCCTCGGCCGTCGCCGTGCTGGACGGCGCGGCCGGGCTGTTCTTCACGGGCGGCGATCAGCTGCGCCTGTCCAGCCTGATCGGGCGAACGGCGGTGGAGACTCGCATCCAGGCGCTGCACGCGGCCGGCGGCGTGGTGGCCGGAACCTCGGCCGGCGCCTCGGCCATGAGCGAGACCATGCTGGTGAAGGGGGCCAGCAAGGGCTCCTACCGCATCGGCGAGCTGCACATGGCGCCAGGGCTGGGCTTGCTTGGCGGCGTCATCATCGACCAGCATTTCGCCGAGCGCGGACGCTTCGGTCGGCTGCTGGGCGCGGTGGCGCACAATCCGCGCCTCTTGGGCGTGGGCGTCGACGAGAACACCGCGCTGGTGGTCGAGAGCGAGCGTTTCGACGTCATCGGCAGCGGCGCGGCCTATGTGGTCGACGGGGGCGGCGTCAGCCACGTCAACATCGCCGAGGCCAAGCCGGAGCAGGCCCTGTCCCTCTTCGACGTGCGCATGCATGTGCTGTCCAGCGGCGACAGCTTCGACCTGTCCGCGCGGCGACCGGAAGGCGGACGTCATGAGGCGGGTTCGCGGCCTCCCAAGGGCTGAGACGGAGACGGAACCTCGGACGGGCGGACCGGTTAGCCTCGCATGAGCAACCCGCTGCAGACCAAGGACGAACAATGGCGCGAGCGCCCCAACGGCGCGACGCCCGTCTTCGACCCCGGCCTGTCGCCGCTGGGTACCGATGCGGAGGCTGGCGGCGCGCCCGCCGCTCCGCCGTCGGAGGCGGCCGCCGCTCCCTCATCGCCGATGAATGCGACACCGGAGACCGACGGGCCGGGCCTGCGGCTGACGCCCAAGGTCTGGTACGTTCTCGCAGGTCTGATGATCCTGATCCTGATCATCGCCGGCGTGGCGAGCTTCGCCTGATCGCGCGCGTCGATGAACGGCGACCTCCTGCAGCCCGGATGGCGGGAACGCGGGGTCCCCGTCAACGGCCTGAACCTCCATGTGGTCGATGCAGGCAGGGAGGGCGACCCGCTGCTCATCCTGCTGCACGGCTTTCCGGAGTTCTGGTGGGCTTGGCGGTTGCAGATCGCACCGCTGGTGGAAGCCGGCTTCCACGTCGTGGTCCCGGACATGCGCGGCTACAATCTCAGCGACGCGCCCGAGGCGCTGTCCGCCTATCGGCTGCACATCCTGGCGGATGATGTCGCGGCTGTGGGGGCGGCGTTCGGCGCCGACAGGTTCGACCTGGTCGGCCATGACTGGGGCGGGGTGGTCGCCTGGGCCGTGGCTGGCCGGCATGCCGAGCGCCTGCGTCGGCTGGTGATCATGGATGCTCCGAACCCGGATGTCTGGGGCGGCCCGGCGCTGAAGCATCCGACCCAGATGCTGCGAAGCGCCTATGTCGGCTTCTTCCAGGCGCCGTGGCTACCGGAGGCGACGCTGGCGGCGCTGAATTTCGCCGGCATGAAGACCATGCTGGCCCGGAGCGCGCATGCCGGCGCCTTCAGCGATGATGACCTCGAGCGCTATGCCGAGGCGTGGTCTCGGCCGGGCGTGCTGACGGCCATGCTGAACTACTACCGCGCTCTGCGGGAGCGGCCGCGGCCGGAGACGCCGGTCCGCATCCGGACTCCGACGCTGATCCTGTGGGGCGAAAAGGACGCCTTTCTGGAACACCATGTCGCGCGGGCCGCGCTGGACCTGTGCGACGACGGCAGGCTGACGATCGTGGAAGGCGCGACCCACTGGCTGCACCTGGAACAGCCGGATCGCATAGCCGCGGAGATCGCAGCCTTTCTCGCCAGGCCCTGAGGGGGCGCGTCGGCCTCTCCAGTGCGGCCTGTTCGGCAGTGCGCCCTCATGTCGGCTGGACGAGCAGGCGCTGGGCCGCTACCCGACGACGCTTCTTCGAGGAGGCCGCGAGATCATGATTTCCACAAAGCGCCACGCCGCCATGACCGATCGTCGTCGCGTTCTCTCGGGGCTCGGCCTCTTGACGGCGTTGGGTGCGAGCGTAATCGCAGTTCCCGTGCGGGCCGAGGCTCGCGCCGAGATCAGGAGAACGATCATGCGTCATCGCGAGCGTATCGAGGCGTTGATCGCCGCGATGACGATCGAGGAGAAGGCCGGGCAGCTGAATCTGCTGGCCGATCCGTTCCGCTGGATGCCCATGGCGGTCAATCCGCTGGACGGGACGGGCGATCCGGCGCGGGTCACCGCCTTGATCCGCGAGGGCAAGGTCGGCTCTTTGTTCAACGGCATCGGCGCCAAGGCCGGACGCGAGATCCAGCGCGTGGCGGTCGAGGAAAGCCGGCTGAAAATCCCGCTGCTGTTCGCCGCCGACGTGATCCACGGGCTCTCGACCATCTTCCCGGTGCCGCTCGCGGAAGCGGCCGCCTTCGACGTGGAGCTGGCCTATCGCACCGCGCGGGCGGCGGCCGTGGAGACCGCGGCCTCGGCCGTGCACCAGACCTATGCGCCCATGGTGGACGTGGCGCGCGACCAACGCTGGGGCCGCAATGTCGAGGGCGGCGGCGAGGACGTGCTGTTGAACAACCTGCTGGCGACGGCGCGGGTGAGGGGCTTCCAGGGCGACAAGGGACTGGACGCGCCGGACGCGGTGCTGGCCACGGCCAAGCACATGGCCGGCTATTCGGCGGCTATCGGCGGCGTCGACTACAACACCACCGACATGAGCGAGCAGACGCTGCGCGGGGTCTTCCTGCCGCCGTTCAAGGCGTCGGTGGACGCCGGCTCGCTGTCGATCATGAGCGCCTTCAACGACGTGAACGGCATTCCCGCCTCGGGCAACCGCAGGCTGCTGACCGACATCCTGCGCGGCGAGTGGGGCTTTGAGGGCTTCGTGGTGTCCGACTACACCTCGGAGCAGGAACTGATCGCCCATGGCTTCGCCGAGGACGGCCGCGACGCCGCGCGGCTGGCCTTCCTGGCCGGCGTCGACGTCAGCATGGTTTCGGGCCTCTACATGGAGCATCTGCCCGGCCTGGTGCAGTCCGGCGAAGTGTCGATGGCGCGGCTGGACGAGGCGGTGCGGCGCGTCCTGACCGTCAAGGCGGCGCTGGGGCTGTTCGACGATCCTTATCGCGGCACGGACGAGCGGCGCGAAAAGGCCGTGGTCGGATCGCGCGAACACATCGCCCTGTCGCGCGAGGCCGGGCGCAAGTCGATCGTGCTGCTGAAGAACGACGGCGACCTGCTGCCGCTGCGAAAGAGCGGCCAGCGCATCGCCCTGATCGGACCCTTCGCCGACGACGTGGACAACGTCTGGGGGCCCTGGACGATCTGGGGGGCGGCCGAGCGTCGGGTGTCGCTTGAAACCGGTTTCAGAGCCGCGATGGACGATCCGTCGCTGCTGACCATCGCGCGCGGGTCGGACGTCGAGGAGCCGCTGGCCGGCGGGATCGAGGCGGCGGTCGCGGCGGCGCAGGGCGCCGATATCGTGGTGCTGGCCATCGGCGAAAGCACCCGCATGTCGGGCGAGGCCCAGTCCCGCACCGAAATCGTCATCCCGGCGCCGCAGCAGGCGCTGGCCGAAGCGATCGCCGCCACCGGCAAGCCGGTCGTGGTGCTGCTGAGGAACGGGCGGGCGCTTGCGCTCTCGGGCGCGGTGCGCAACGCGCCGGCGCTGGTGGTCAGCTGGTTCCTGGGCGAGCAGATGGGCCATGCGGTGGCCGACGTTCTGTTCGGCGACCACGGCCCCACGGGCCGACTGCCGATCAGCTTTCCGCACAGGTCGGGCCAGCAGCCCTATTCCTACGATCGCAAGACCACGGGCCGCCCCGCCGATCCGGCGCTCGAGACGCAGGAATATGTGTCCCGCTATCGCGAAACGCCGAACACGGCGCTTTACGCCTTCGGCCACGGCCTGACCTACGGACAGGTGACCTATGGCGAGGTCGAGATGGCTGCGGCCGAATTGCAATGGGCCGGCCAACTGGAAGTGGCGATCACCGTCACCAACACCGGACAGCGCGCGGCCGAAGAGCTGGTGCAGCTCTATATCCACGACCGGGTCGCCAGCCTGACCCAGCCGGGACGGCTGTTGAAGGACTTCAAGCGCGTGGCGCTGCGGCCGGGAGAGAGCAAGCGCGTCGCCTTCACCCTGCACCCGTCGCAACTGGGCTTCATCGGGGCGGACGAGCGCTATCGCGTGGAGCCCGGCCTGTTCGACGTCTGGCTGGCTCCGCATGCGCAAGGCGGGTCCACGGCGACCTTCCGCCTGGTCGGGCCGCCCAGCGTCAGCGACGGCCGATAGCGCAGCACGCGTTGACCTGAACGGCGGCGTTCTTTAACGACGCCGCCGTTTGCCCGCCACCATCAGCCGCCCACCTCAGCCGCCAAGGACCGCGCCATGACGACGAAGCTTCTTCCCGGCGCGACCGGCGTTCTGGCGCTCGCCGACGGCACGATCCTGCAAGGGGTGGGCGTCGGCGCCACCGGCTCGGCGCTGGGCGAGGTGGTCTTCAACACCGCCATGACCGGTTATCAGGAGATCCTGACCGACCCCTCCTACATGAGCCAGATCCTGGCCTTCACCTTTCCGCACGTCGGCAACGTCGGGGTGAACGTCGAGGACATTGAACAGATGGGCGGCGGTTCCGACACCTCGGCGCGAGGCGCGATCTTCCGTGACCTGCCGACCGATCCGGCCAACTGGCGCTCGGAAGGCTCGCTGGACGCCTGGATGAAGCGGCGTGGTGTGGTGGGGCTGGCCGGGGTGGACACCCGCGCCCTGACCAAGGCCATCCGCGACAAGGGCGCGCCGCATGCGGTGATCGCGCACGATCTCGAAGGCCGCTTCGACCTGGACGCCCTGGTTCAACAGGCGCGCGAGTGGACCGGCCTAGTGGGTCTTGATCTCGCCAAACCCGCCTCGACGCTGCAGTCGTTCGAGTGGGACGAGGGCCTGTGGGCCTGGCCGGAAGGGCACCCGAAGACGCAAGGGCGCAAGTCGGTGGTGGTCATCGACTATGGCGTGAAGCGCAACATTCTGCGGGCGCTCGCCTCGACCGGGGTCAAGGTGACGGTGGTTCCTGCCGACACCACGGCGGAGGAGGTGCTGGCGCGCAATCCGGACGGCGTGGTGCTGTCAAACGGGCCGGGCGACCCGGCCGCCACCGGCGCCTACGCCGTGCCCGAAATCAAGAAGCTGGTCGACAGCGGCAAGCCGTTGATGGGCATCTGCCTGGGTCACCAGATGCTGGCGCTGGCGCTGGGCGCCAAGACCGTGAAGATGGACCAGGGGCACCACGGCGCCAACCACCCGGTCAAGGACCTGACCACCGGCAAGGTCGAGATCGTGTCGATGAACCACGGCTTCACCGTGGATCGCGACAGCCTGCCGGATGCGGTGACGGAAACGCATGTGTCGCTGTTCGACGGCACCAACTGCGGCCTGGCGGTGAAGGACAAGCCGATCTTCAGCGTGCAGCATCACCCCGAAGCGTCGCCTGGGCCGACGGACAGTCTCTATCTGTTCGACCGTTTCGCCGAACTGATGGGCTAAAATTCCAGGCTGGCGTCAGGGCAGGCTGAGGAAGCTCTTGTCTTCACGCAGGGCGCTGGCCTTCTTCACCGCGACCGGCGCGGCGTGCAGCCAGTAGTGGGCGTCGTCGAAACGCTGGGCCTGCTTGCGCTCCAGACCCCGCAGTCGGCGGGCGGCGGCGTTGGACAGCAGCTTGGCGTGCAGGGCGCGGGGCGACAGTTCGGCGATGGCGGGCGAACCGGGGACGGCGACGGCGTCGGGGCCTCGGGGCTCAACCGCCGGACGTGTGATGGCGATGAACATTCTTCAGGACTCGGAACGGTGCGAAAGAGCGCTTCTGCGCCGTGAACAACGTATGGTTAACCACAACTCTTGTGGATAGTTCCCATCTGCTCTGAAGAATGTGCGGGAAATCAGGTGCTTCCACGCGGAGTTTCGCCTTAGTGGTTAACCAGAGGTTAACGCCGTCAACCAAGCGTGGCAGTGAAGACGGGACGATCAGGCCGCCTCGTGCACGCGGGACGTGAGCTGATCCAGCGCAGGCGAGAGGTCGGCCAGCAGGTCCTCCACGTGCTCGAGCCCGACCGAAAGACGCACCAGGCCGTCCCCGATGCCGGCAGTGGCGCGCTGCTCCGGCGTCATGGCGGCGTGGGTCATGGTGGCTGGGTGGGCTATCAGACTCTCAACGCCGCCCAGCGACTCGGCCAGGGTGAAGATGTCCAGCGCCTCCACCAAGTCGCGCACGGCCTCCGCGCCGCCGTGCAGTTCGAACGAAAGCATGGCGCCCGGACCGGACTGTTGGCGTGCGACCAAGGCGTAGTTTGGGTGCGACTTCAGGCCGGGATAGTGCACGGCCTTGACCGCCGGGTGCGCCTGCAGCACCTCGGCCACGCGGCCGGCGGTCGCCTGCTGCCGCTCGATGCGGGCGAACAGGGTGCGCACGCCGCGCAGGGTCAGGTAAGCGTCGAACGGAGAGCCGGTCACACCGGTGCAGTTGGCCCACCAGGCCAGTTGTTCGTGATCCGCCGCATCGGCCGAGACCACCGCGCCGCCCACCACGTCCGAGTGGCCGTTGATGTATTTGGTGGTCGAATGCACCACGAAGTCGGCGCCCAGCTTGATCGGCTGTTGCAGTGCGGGCGACAGAAAGGTGTTGTCGCACACCACCTTGGCGCCGGCCGCATGGGCGCGGGTGCAGATGTCGGCGATGTCGACGACGCGCAGCAGCGGGTTGGACGGCGTTTCGACCAGCACAAGCTTGGGCTTCAGCGCCAGCGCCTGCTCCAGCGCATCCGGATCGCCCTGGTCCACCAGCTTCAGCTCGAAATGGCCCTTGCGCGCGCGGGCGTTCAGCAGGCGACAGGTGCCGCCGTAGCAGTCGTGCGGCGCGATCAGCAGGTCGCCGGGCTCCAGGATAGACAGCGGCAGGTCCACCGCCGCCATGCCGGTCGCCGTGATCACGGCGCCGGCGCCGCCCTCCAGCTCGGCCAGCGTCTCGGCCAGCACGTCGCGGGTCGGATTGCCCGAGCGGCTGTAGTCGTACTTCCGCTTCTGGTCGAAGCCGGCGAAGGAATAGTTGGACGAGAGATACAGCGGCGGCATCACCGAGCCGTGCGCCGTGTCCGTGTCCACGCCCGTGCGGGCGGCGATGGTGTGCGGGTTGGCGGGGCGGTGGGTCATGCGGCGATGTCCTTGAGGGTGGTGCGGAGGATGTCGCCGACCAGGGCGTCCTCCTTCAGAAAGGCGTCGTGGCCGTAGAGGGAAGGTGCCTCGACGAAGCGCCACAGGTTCGGCAGGCGCGCGGCCAGCTCGCGCATGTCGTCGATCGGCACCAGCCGATCCGAGGCGAAGCCGACCAGGGTCACGGGCGTGGTGATCGCCTCGGGCGTCACCTGGTGGCGATCCAGCGAGTCGGACATCGACAACCAGCGGGCGGGCGTGGTGTGGGTGCGGTAGGCCTCGCCGCGCGCGGTCAGATAGTCGCAGACGGGATAGGCGCCGCCCACCTGGGCGGGGGCCAGGCCTTCGAAGCGTCCGTCGAACTCCTCGGCCGTGCGATAGGTGGTCATGGCCAGCTGGCGGGCGAGGGCCACGCCCTCCTCGGGCCGCCCGGCCGTCACGGCGAACTGCAGGATGCGCCGCTGGATGCCGCGCCAAGCCGTCGCCTGCGGGTGGGCGCGGTGGGCGGCCGAGACGACGATCACCTGCTCGACCCTGGCGGGGAACAACTCGGCGAAAGCCAGGGCGACCATGCCGCCGTAGGAACAGCCCACGAAGGCGGCGGCCTTGTCAGCGCCGATCTGGTCCAGCACCAGGGCCAAGAGGCGCGCCTGGTCGTGGGTGGTGATGGTGACGGGCTTGGCCTTCGCCTCGGCTTCGGGCGCGAAATCGATCGACAGCACCTGAAACCGATCAAGGTCGATCGGGCCGCGCACCGACACTGCGCCGGACCACCAGCCCAGACCGTTGGTTTCGGTGCGGTGCACGAAGCGACCGGCCGAGATGCCGCCGGCCACGATGACCAGCGGCGCGCCGGCCCGGCCGTGCAGCCGTCCGACGATGCTGCGCTGGCCCAGCCGCTCTCCTGATTGCAGGCGGAAAGTCTCGGGGATTGGGGTGACGATGTCGTGGGCGCCGCGGCCGGGCGTCGCCGCACGCGTCGGCGCCGTTCGCCGGGCGGGGCGACAGCGGGGCTCTTCCAGCAGGGTTTCGGTCAGGGTCATCGTCGTCTCGCACCGTCTCGCTCAGCAAGGCTCGGTGCGGTGACAGATCGTGGAGCGGCGCCTCGTCGATGCTCCACTCATCTCTCGCGGCCCGATAGGGACCCCGCAGGAGTTGGCACCGTTTCGGGCGGAACCCGATGGTTGCCCCGGCGTCAAAGGGCCTAATCCCTCAGCCGGTCTTGATGAGTGGCCCTACGGTGTGGGGAGACGGAGCGCCGGTCAAGAGAAATGTTTTACCCCTTCATCGGCGCTGCCGTGCGTATTGACCGGAGTGGCTGCGGGTTCGAGCCCTTTAACGAAAAAATCGTGCGTGGGGACTTGACGGCGGCGAGGGTCGCCGAACATGCTCGGGTCAACAGCCATCCGGAGCCTTCCACGTGTCTCGCCGCCCCATGTTCATCGCTGAAGGGTCCGTCGTCGCGCTGGCCGCGACCGGCTTCGGCATGACGATCGGCGGGACCACCACCATGCCCTCGCGGGCGGGAGACGGTTAGCGCGCCAAGGTCGGCGAATACGCAAAACCCACCCGCCCGGCGCCCCGCCCGGCGGGTTTTTTCTTGATCCAGCCTCTTTTCAGACCTCACCCGAAAGCCGCCTCCATGCCCGCCTCAGCCAGCCTCGCCCTCGTCTCCGACGCCCCCAAACCGCAGCCTGCGCCCGAGGGTGCACAGGTCGTGGTGCTGAAATTCGGAAGCTCGATCCTGCGCGGGCCGCAGGATGCGCCGCGCGTCGCCTCCGCCATCTACGGCCATGTCCGGGCAGGGCGAAAGGTGGTGGCGGTGGTGTCGGCCTTTGCCGGGCACACGGACGCCCTGCTGGCCGAGGCGCGGGGCCTGGGCCTGCCGCATTCGAACAACCTCCTGCCGGGCTATGTCGCGTTGGGCGAGGAAAAGGCGGCGGCGCTGACGGCCATCGCGTGTGACCGGGTGGGGCTGGACGCCTGTGCCCTGTCGGTCCGTGAGTTGGGGATCTTGGCCGAGGGCGAGCCGGAGCATGCGCGGCCGTGCGGCCTGCGTCCGGATCACCTGAAGCAGGCGCTGGAACGCCACGAGGCAGTGATTGTGCCGGGCTTCGGCGCGGTGCGGCCGGACGGCCGGATCGCCCTTCTGGGACGCGGGGGATCGGATCTGACGGCGGTGTTTCTGACGGCCGAGCTGGGCCTGGATCGGGCGCGGCTGGTGAAGGACGTCGACGGCCTCTATGACCACGACCCCAACGACCACGCGGCCCCGGCCCTGCGTTATCGCAGGGCGTCGTGGGACGTGGCGCGGCGGCTGGGTGGATCGCTGGTCCAGCGCGACGCCATCGATCTGGGCGAGGCGCGCGGGGTGGAGATCGAGGTGGCGGCGCTGGATCGTGCGGACGGCACGGTGATCGGCGAACGCTCGGCGCCTCCGGGTCCCGCGCCCGCGCTTCAGCCGCTCAAGGTGGCGGTGGCCGGCTGCGGCGTGGTGGGCGGCGGCGTGCTGAACCGGCTGCTGGGCGACCCGCGCTACCAGGTCGTCGGCGTGCTGGTCCGCGACCCGAAGAAGTCGCGCGACGTGCCCTGTCCGCCCGAACTGTTCACGGCGAGCGCAGCTGATCTCCTGTCGCGACAGCCTGACATCCTGCTGGAAGCCTTGTCTGAGGGGGAGGCGGGCCACGCCGTGATCCGGGCCGCGCTGGAGGCCGGCTGCGACGTGGCCAGCGCCAACAAACAGGCGGTCAGCCGCGATCCGGCCGGGCTGCAGGCCCTGGCGGATGCGCATGGCCGCCGCGTCTTCTGGTCGGCCTCGGTCGGCGGCGGATCGCCGATGATCGAGACGGTGCGCGCCGCCCGCGCGGCCGGCGAGATCGCCAGCTTCGAAGCCGTGCTGAACGGCACCGTCAACTTCATGCTGGAACGGCTGGGCGAGGGCGCGGCCTTCGCCGAGGCGCTCGCCGACGCCCGCGCGGCCGGCTTTGCGGAAGAGGATCCCTCCGCCGATCTGGAGGGGCTGGACGCGGCGGCCAAGGTGCGGCTGTTGGCCTATGAGGCGTTCGGCGTCTCGCCAGAGGCGGATGCGGTGCCGCGCGACGCGCTATCGGCCGAGACGCAGCCGGACGCCGCCCTGCGCCAGATCGGCGCCTGCCGCCGGGATGGAGAGCGGCTTGACGCCTCCGTGCGTCTGCGGGCCGACGCCGACGACGCCCTGTTCCAGTCTCTGAAAGGTGAGGGCAATGCGCTGAAGGTGCACGGCGCGGACGGTCGGGTGTGGCGATGCCGGGGACGGGGCGCCGGGCGCTGGGCCACGACCGAAAGCCTGATGGCGGACCTGGCCGAAATCGTGCGAATTCGTCGCGCGGACGCCGGTCTGAACTGACCGGCGCCGCCTTCAGAAGGAGAGCGCGACATGGCCGTTTTCACGCCGGTGACCGAGGCCGACGCGCGCTTTTTTCTGGGCGCCTATGATCTCGGCGAGCTGAAGGCGCTCGAAGCCATTGCCGAGGGCATCCAGAACACCAACTACCGGGTGGAGACCGACAAAGAACGTTTGGTCCTGACGTTGTTCGAGGAGCGGACCGATGCGGACGTGCTGCCCTTCTGCCTGGGGCTGACGGCGCATCTGGCGGCGCGGGGTTTTCCGGCCGCGACGCCGATGATGGATCGGGCGGGCCGCTGGCTGGGGCGGCTGAATGGCCGTGACGCCGCCTTGGTGGAATGGAAGCCGGGCGACTGGCTGCGGGCCCCCAGCCTCCAGGCCCAGGCGACGGCGGGCGAGACCCTGGCGCGGCTGCATGTCCTGGGCGCGGACTTTCCCGAGCAGCGGGCCAACCCCTTGGGTCCGGCCGCCTGGCGAGCCCTGGCCGACCGCTGCGCAGTCGCGGCGTCCGGAGAGGATCGGCGGCTGCTGGATTGGGCGGAGGCGGCGCTGGCGCGTCTGGGCGAGCCGGCGCGCGACCTGCCGCGCGGGCCGATCCACGCCGACTTCTTTCCGGACAACGTGCTGTTCGAGGGCGACCGGGTATCCGGGGTGATCGACTTCTACTACGGCTGCACCGACGCCTTCGCCTATGACCTGGCCATCGCCCTGTCAGCCTGGGGCTTTGATGCGGAAGGCGAGGTTCAGCCGCACGCGATCGCGGCTTTCCGGCGCGGCTACCAGAGCGTGCGGCCGCTGACGTCCGCGGAAGCGGAGGCCCTGCCACGTCTGGGCGAGGCGGCGGCGCTGCGGTTCACCCTGACCCGGCTGCACGACCGCATCTTTCACGATCCGAGCAAGCTGGTGACGCCCAAGGATCCGGCCGCTTTCCTGCGCCGTCTCGATGGCTGGCGTGCGCTGGAGGCGGCGGCCTGAAAGCGGTCAGGCGGCGAAGGCACGGACGGCCAGGAGCGCCGCATCGTGTGAGTTTTCAATGATCGTCAGCCGCTCCGGACGGTCGCCCAGCGCCTGGATCACCGGCGCGGGTTCCGGCTCGAAACCCAGCACCTCCGACACGAAGCCGCCGAACTTGGAGGCGTGGGCGGTGGACAGGGCGATCACCGGCCCCTCCTTGCGATCATGGCGGCGCGCGGCGGCCAGGGCCACGGCGGTGTGCGGGCAGACCACGCGGCCCCAACGCTCGTGTGCATGGGCGATCTCGGCGCGGGTTTCGGTTTCGTCGACGGAGACGGCCGAGACCTGGGCGCGCAGGGCGGCCAGGAGATCCGGATCGAAGACGACCGCGCCGTCGCGGGCGAAGGTTTCGAACACGCATCGGGTGCGCTCCGCATCACGGCCCGACGCCTCGAACACCAGCCGCTCGAAGTTGGACGGGGCCTGGACGTCCATGGAGACGCTGCCGCTCTCCACCGCCGGGCGGCGTGAATACAGGCCGTCATTGATGGCGCGCGCCAAGGCGTCGTTCTGGTTCACGGCGGCGACGATCCCGTGCATCTCCAGCCCCATGCGGCGCGCCGCCACGCCCGCGAAGGCGTCGCCGAAGTTGCCGGTCGGTACGACAAAGGTCGCGGGCCCGCCCAGCTGCGCCACGGCCGATACATAGTAGGGAATCTGGCCCGCCAGCCGCGCCCAGTTGATCGAGTTGACCGAGGACAGCCGGCCCTGCTCGCGCAGAGACTCTTCACCCAGCAGACCCTTCACCAGCCGCTGGCAGTCGTCGAAATCGCCGCGCACGGCCAGGTTCAGCACGTTGTCGGCCCCAACCGTGGTCATCTGGCGCCGCTGCACGGCCGAGACGCGGTCCAGCGGATGCAGCACCACCAGCCGGATGCGGTCCTTGCCCGCGAACGCTCGCACGGCGGCGGCCCCGGTGTCGCCCGATGTCGCCGTCAGCAGGGTTAGCCGCTTGCCGGACGCCTGCAGCGCCTCGTCAGCCAGGGCCGCCACCAACTGCATGGCCAGGTCCTTGAAGGCGGCGGTGGGGCCGTGGAACAGCTCCAGCAGAAACAGGCCGTCCTCCAGCTGCACCAGGGGGGTCACCGCCGGGTGGCCGAAGCCGGCGACCAGCGCATCCAGCGCTCGCTCAAGCGCGCCCGCCGGAAGGGCGTCACCGACAAAGGCAGGCAGGACGTCAAGGCCGATCGCCTTGTAGTCCGCGCCCTCGTCGGTCGCGCGCGCCGGCAGTGTCGGCCAGGCTTCGGGCATGTAGAGGCCGCCGTCGGGCGCCATGCCGCGCAGCAGGGCCTCGGCGAAGTCAGCGCGCGGAGCCTGGCCGCGCGTCGAGAGATAGTGGGCGCTGGAGCGGGTCATGAGGCCTCACGGTATCGACCCCATGAAGCGCCGTCATCCGCAAACCGGCCGACGCCGCCGGATTGTTGCGACACCGGCGTCGCTGGCGCACGGCGGCCGCAGGGTCCATGTCTCTTCCATGAGAAGACGCGACGTTCTGATCCGCCTGGGCCTGCTCGGCGCCGGCGTCGGCGGGGCCTGGTGGCTGCGTGACAATGTGATCTGGCGAGGGCCGCAGATCGGCTATGCCGAGGGCGGGTCCAGCGGCTGGCTGCCCTATGCGCGCCGGCGCGCGTCGACGCCTACGGTCGAGGTCGAGGTGGCTGGACGCCGCGTCTCAGCGCTGGTCGACAGCGGGGCGCAGTTCTCGGTCATCGACGCCGCCCTGTTCGCCGAGCTGGGTCTGTCGGAGACCTTTTCCATGCCGCTGATCGCCTATGGCGTGGGCGGCAATCCACAGTTGGGGCGCGGCGCGACGATCGACGTAGCGGTGGGCGAGCTGCGCTTGAACGGGCTTCGCGCCGCCATCCTGCAACTGGGGCCGCTGGCGACCGAGCGAGGATTGGGAACGCCGCTGATCCTTGGCCAAGACGTGCTGCGCGAGCTGGTGCTGGATCTGGACACCGTCGGACGCCGCCTGCGCCTCAGCCGCCAGGAGGATCATCAGGCGCCCGCCGGCCTGACCGCGATCGAGGTGCGGCGGGCGGACCGCGGCCTGTCGGCCTCGGTGACGGTGGAGGGGGCGGAGATCGAGGCGGTGGTCGACACCGGCGCCTCCGCGCTGCTGGCCGTCAGCCGTCAGGCGGCGGAAGGTGCGGGCCTGCTGGACGGCCGCGACAGCCGGCAGGGCACCAGCATCGTGCTGGGCGGCGCGACGCGGGCGGACATCGTGCGGGCGCGCACGGTCACCTTCGGCGACACCCTGGTGCGGGACGCCGAGGTCGCCATCTTCGCCGATGTGGCCGTGCCGGGCTTTCCCCGCGCGCTGCTCGGCATGGAGGCCTTCGCCGGGCGTCAGGTGGTGATGGACCTGGGGCGCGCGCGGCTGCTGAACTCGGAGGCGATGGACGTCACCGTAGGCGGCCCGCGCCGAGGTTAGAGCCCCTGGAAGGTGTCGCAGGCGGAGGGATCACCGGACTGGTAGCCGCGCTGCAGCCATTCAACGCGCTGGGCGGACGATCCGTGGGTGAAGCTTTCGGGCGAGACGCGGCCGCCGCCGCGGCGCTGCAGCGTATCGTCGCCGATGGCCTGGGCGGTGCGCATGCCTTCCTGAAGGTCGCCGGCCTCCAGCGCCACCTGACCGTTGGACACGGCCGCCGCGTTGGCGGCCCAGACGCCGGCGTAGCAGTCGGCCTGGAGCTCCAGCGCGACGGAATAGCGGTTCGCCTCCGCCTCGCCCGCCGCGCGCTGCTGCGCCTGGCGCACCTGCTGCGAGGCGCCGGTCAGGGTCTGGACGTGGTGGCCGAACTCATGGGCGATGACATAGGCGCGGGCGAAGTCGGCGCCGGACGCGCCCAGTTGCGTCTCCATCTCACGCCAGAAGCCGAGGTCGAGGTACACTGTCCGATCGCTCGGGCAGTAGAAGGGTCCCATGGCCGATTGGCCGAAGCCGCAGCCGGTCGGGGTGCCTTGTTCGTAGATGACGGTGTTGGGCGGCTGATAGCCTTGCAGCTTGGTGGCCCATACGTCGTTGACGTTGGTTCCGACCACATCGACGAAGCGACCCGCCTGATCCTCGGGCGTGCCGACCTCGCCCTGCTGCTGGGCCGCGCCCGCGCCGCCAAATTGGCTGGCGACCTGCTGGGTCGTGCTGGGGTCGATGCCGAAGACGAAATAGCCGATCAGGGCGATCACGGTGACGCCGATGCCGCCGCCGGCGATGGCGCCGCCGCCCATGCCGCGACGATCCTCAATCCCGCCGCCCGTCCGTCCGCCCTGCCAGCGCATCGCTCATCTCCCAAGCTCAAGCCCGGCGGTAACGCGGAGGGGCGGCGAAGGGATGCGTGGGCGCTCTATTCCGCGCGTCGGTCCAGCCAGGCGTCGATCTGGCCCACGCCTGCGCCCAGCGTCTGGCGACGCTCTGTGGCGGATTCCCTGAACGCCTGCTCGGCCTCGGGCGAACGCAGGGGTCGATAGGCGGGATCGTTCGGCAGGGGCAAGGGGCGGGCGGCCTCTATGCGCTGGCGGCGGAGCTGAGTCTCCAGCTGCTGCTGGCGGGCGAAGAGGTCGCGGGTCTCGGCCTGGCTGCGCAGCCGCTCGGTCTCGTAGCGGTGGTGGTCAGCGATGGCGGCCGGTCGGCCCCCCGGATAGCCGGTGTAGGGTGATGCGTGCGGCGTCCAGGTCTGGGCCAGGACGGGCGGGGCGGCGGCGGCGATCAGGCCGGAAAGGGCGATGCGCGTGAACATGGACGAAAGATGGGAAGGCTCCGTCTTAAGCCAAGCGCGGCCGCAACCTGTCGCGGGTGCGGGGGTTCTCCTCGCTTCCCCAACATCACGGAGAATGACCATGGCCCAGACACTTTCGGGCAAGACCGTCGCCGTCCTCGCCACCGACGGCGTGGAGCTGGTGGAGCTGACCGAACCGGTGAAGGCGTTGAAGGAGGCCGGCGCGAGCGTCGAGATCCTGTCGCTGAAGGCCGGCGAGTTCCAGGGCTTCGATCACCTCACGCCTGGCGACAAGGTGACGGCCGACAAGGCGGTGGCCGATGCGGACGCTTCGTCCTACGCCGGCCTCCTGCTGCCCGGCGGCGTGGCCAATCCGGACCAGCTGCGCGCGGACAAGGACGCGGTCGCCTTCGTGCGGGCCTTCTTCGAGGCCGGCAAGCCGGTGGCCGCCATCTGCCACGCGCCCTGGCTGCTGATCGAGGCGGGCGTGGTCGAGGGCCGCACCCTGACGGCGTTCGAAAGCATCCGCACCGACCTGAGGAACGCCGGCGCCAACGTCGTCAACGAGGAGGTGGTGGTCGACAAGGGGCTAGTCACCAGCCGCTGCCCCGACGACATCCCGGCCTTCAACAGGAAGATGATCGAGGAGTTCGCCGAAGGCCGCCATCAGGGCCAGGCCGAACAGACGCAGCAGGCCGCGGTCGGCTGATCGCCTATGGCATCGCCCATACGGAGGACCGCTTGATCTCCTGGTCCTCCAGCTGGCGCGTGGTGGGCACCCGATATTCCGCCAGGAAATCAAGGCCGGAGCGGGGAAAGTAGGTGCGGCCCGGATCGCCGATCAGCACCCGCGTTCCCCGCGCCCGCGCACGGCCCAGCCACGCCAGCACCGCCTCGGTCATTGGCTTCTCGTAGCAGATGTCGCCTGCGCAGATGACGTCGACCGCAGGCGGCTCGGCCTCCAGCAGGTTGCGGTCGGTGAAGTCGAGGCGGACGCCGTTGGCCGAGGCGTTCGCCTGCACCGCCGCCTCGCAGAAGGGATCGATGTCGGCGCACAGGGTCTCGGCCGCGCCTGCCTTCATGGCCGCGACGCCGACCAGGCCTGAGCCGGCGGCGAAATCGAGCACCCGCTTGCCCGCGACCTCCTTCGGATGATCCAAAAGATAGCGCGCCAGCGCCTGTCCGCCCGCCCAGGCGAAGGCCCAGAACGGCGGCGGCAGGCCCATTTCGCCCAGCTCCTCCGTCAGTCGCCAGATCGGCGTCACCTCGTCCGCCAGCCACAGCGAGATTTCCGGCGCATGCGGCACAGGCTGAAGCCGGGTGTTGGCCGTGATGAAGGCGGCGGGATCGGTGATGGTCATCCCTGAACGCCTGCGCTCTAAGCCGATCAGGATCAAGCGCATGTTGATGTCACGTCCTCCTGACGAAATGTCAGGTTGACATGACATGCACCTGATGTAAGGTCAGCCTTACATCAGGGGGAGGGACGATCCATGTGGAGCTCGTCGAGGGACAACACGCCGGCGGCCAGGCGCTACGCCCGGCGGACCATGGGTTTCATGGGCGTCTACGCGGCCATCAACATCGCCGCGATGTTCGGCCTGTTCGATGGACGCGCGGGCTGGACGGCCTGGCTGCTGGCGATCGCCGTGGCCCTGCCGGTTGTCGGCCAGATCTGGGCGACGCTGACGTACCTGAACGAGTCTGACGAGTTCGTGCGGGCGGTGATGACCAAGACCTTTGTCGCCGCGACCGGCGTGGCCTTCGCCGTGTTCTGCGTCTGGGGCTTCGCGGAAAGCTATGCGGACGCGCCGCACGCGCCGGGTTGGCTGATCTATCCGCTGTTCTGGGCGGCGTTCGGCGTCATCTCGCCGTTCGTGCAGACCAGCCGATGAAGAACCGGCTGAAGCTGCTGCGCGTCGAGCGCGGCTGGACGCAGGAACAGCTGGGCCAGCAGCTCGGCGTCTCGCGCCAAGCCGTCAACGCGCTGGAGACGGAAAAGCACGACCCATCTTTGGACCTCGCCTACCGGATCGCCGCCATCTTTGAACGGCCGATCGAGGACATCTTCGAGAACCCGCACGCCCGCTGAGGCGGACGCACAAGCCCCCCAGAAAGGAAGACCGCCATGTTCCACGCAACCCCGAAGGGCGCGTGCGCGCCTCGTCGCGCCCGCTTCATGCTGATCGCCGGCGCCCTGTTCGCCATCCTCTCGGCGCTCGATCCGCACCGGGCGCACGCCCAGGTCGACCCATCCGCCGCCGCCCAGTCGGCCTTCGCCTCGGATCGACTGTCGGTCGAGGTGGTGGGGCAGGGGCCTGACGTGATCCTGATCCCAGGTCTTGTCTCCTCGCGGGAGGTGTGGCGCGAGACGGCGGAGCGGCTGAAGGCGACGCACCGGGTGCATCTGGTGCAGATGGCCGGCTTCGCAGGCGAGCCCTGGAGCCATGGCGACGGCCCCTTCGTCGAGCCCGCCGTCAAGGAACTGGCCCGCTACATCCGCGAAACCGGACTTCAACGGCCGGCGGTGATCGGCCATTCGATGGGGGCGCTAAGCGGCCTCATGCTGGCGCAGCGGCATCCGGAGCTGGTCGGTCGGCTGCTGTCGGTGGATTCGCTGCCTTTCTACAGCGCCCTGTTCGGACCGACAGCGACGCCGGAGAGCGCCAGGCCCTTCGCCGAGCAGGCGGTGGCCGGCGTCCTTTCGGCGGACGACGCCACGCTGCGGGCGCAACAGACCGTCTCCGCCGCAGGGTTGTCGAAGACGCCGGCCATGCAGACGCAGATGTTGCGCTGGTCGATGGCGTCGGACCGTCACGCCTTCGCCGCGGCCCTGCGCGACGTGATGACCACCGACGCCCGGCCCGGTTTGGCCGCCATGACCACGCCGGTGACGGCCCTCTACGCCGCGGACGCCGAGGGCGGCGCTCCGTCCGCCATGGCGGATGCCCTATGGGGGCGGGAGTATGCGGCCCTGCCGAACGTGCGCCTGATCCGCGTCGACGGCAGCCGCCACTTCATCATGGCCGACCAGCCGGAGCGTTTCGCAGCCCTGGTCGACGCCTTTTTGGCGGACTGATCCGATCAGGCGGCGAGATCGGTCAGAACGCTCTCGATGAAGGCCGAACCGTGCGGCGTGTCGCCCGCCGGATAGATCAGGCGGTCGTCCTTCCAATGGCGGGCGTCGTCATCCTTGATCCGTTTGGAGACCGATGCGGCGGCGCGGCCGAAGGCGAAGGCCGTCGCCTTGGGTCCCGAGGCGATGGCCTCCACCCCCGCCTCGTGCGCCAGGGCGTTCAGTCGGGCGTTGGCGATCAGGGCGGCGGCCGGATCGGGCAGGGGGCCGAAGCGATCCTCCAGCTCGTCGCCGAACGCCTCGATCTCCGCCGTGGTGGAGAGCCGCGCCAGGCGGGCGTAGAGATTGATCCGGGTGGTGGGGTCGGGGATGTAGTCCTCCGGCAGGGCCGCCTTGGGGTCACCGGAATAGATCGGCTCCCCCAGGTTCAGCGGCCGCTCGCCCCGCGCGGTGCGCAGAGCCCCTTCCAGCACGCGCTGATACAGGCTGGCGCCGATCATCCGCATGTGGCCGGCCTGTTCGTCGCCGACCAGATCGCCGCCGCCTCGAAGGTCGAGGTCGCGCGCGCTGATGGCGAAGCCTGAGCCGAGGCGATCCAGCGCCTCCAGCGTCGATAGCCGGGCCCGAGTCGCCTCGGGCAGTTCCTCGTCCTCGGCGTGCAGCAGATAGGCGAAGCCCTGTCGCCGGCCGCGTCCAACCCGCCCGCGCAGCTGGTGCAGCTGGGCCAGGCCGAACCGGTCGGGCCGCCAGACGATCATGGTGTTGGCGCGTGGCACGTCCAGACCGCTTTCGATGATGTTGGTCGCCAGCAGCACGTCGCCCTCGCCGTCCGCGAAGCCGACCATGACCGCGTCCGTCTCTTCCGGCGACAGCTTGCCGTGGGCGGTGCGGACGCTGAGCTCCCCCGCGATTTCGGCCAGGCGCGCCTGCATCGGCTCCAGGTCCTCGATGCGGGGTACGACCACGAAGCTCTGCCCGCCGCGCGCCTTCTCCCGCAGCAGGGCGGTGCGGACCGACGCCGCATCGAATGGCGTCAGAAAGGTGCGGATGGGCCTGCGCCGGGCCGGCGGGCTGGCGATCACGCTGACGTCCTGAATGCCGACAAGGGCGCCTTGCAGTGTGCGCGGAATAGGGGTGGCGGTCAGCGACAAGAGGTGCGGCGCCTTGGCGCGCAGCTTGTCCTTCATGGCCGCGCCGAACCTCTGCTCCTCGTCGATGATGACCAGGCCGGGCATAGCCAGTGTTACGTCGTCTGCGCCCAGCGCATGGGTGCCGATCGCGACCGTGATCTCGCCGGACGCCAGTCCCGCCTTGACGGCCTTGGCTTCCTTGCTGTCGACCAGGCGCGACAACTGAGCGACGGTGATGTCCGTGCCCGCGAAACGGCGCTGGAAGGTCTCGAAATGCTGGCGCGCCAGCACGGTGGTTGGCGCCGACACGATCACCTGCTTGCCCGCGAGCGTGGCGGCCGCAGTCGCCCTCAGCGCCACCTCCGTCTTGCCGAAACCCACATCGCCGCACACCAGCCGGTTCATCGGGCGGCCGGAGGCGAGATCGTCCAGCACCGCCTCGATGGCCGCGGCCTGATCGACGGACTCAGGGTAGGGAAAGCCCGCGGCGAAGCGGGCCAGCGCCGGCTTGGGCGGCTTGATCGATTCGGCCGTGGCCTCTTCGCGCGCCTTGGCCATCTCGACCAATTGCCTGGCGGTCGCATCGATGTCGGAGCTGAGCTGCGCCCGTCGCTTCATCCAGGCGTCGGTGTTCAGCCGGTCCAGCGTCACGGCCGACGGCTCTGAGCCATAGCGCCAGATGCGGCCGAACTCCTCGACGGGCGCCAGCACCGTCGCGCCGCCGTGGTACTCGAGGCGCAGCACGTCCCGCTCCTGGTCGGCGACCGCGATCCGCTCCAACGCCTGCAGGACGCCCACGCCGTGGTCCTCGTGGATCACCACGTCGCCAGCGCGCAGTTCCGGCTCGCCCAGCAGCTCGGCCGTGCCCGAGGCGGGGCGCGCCACGCGGCCGCCGACCGCGTCGGTCGGGGTGATCACGGTCACGGCCAGCTCCGCATCGTCGAAGCCGGCGTCAAGATCGAGCGGCAGGGCGACAAAGGCCCCGGCCGGCGCGTCCAGCAGTTCGTTCCACCCCTGACCCGCCTCGGGCGCTTCTTCCTTGGCCCGCTTCAGCAGACGCGAGAGCATCCGGTGTTCGTGCGCCAGACCGGCCAGGACGACGCGTCGGCCGGCCTCGCGACGTTCCTGGATAAAAGAGGCCAAGGCCTTGCCCGGCGACCGCTCCACGGCGAAGGACGGGTTGCGCGACAGGCCGTCGAAATCCAGCCGTCGTCCCCGGTCCAGAAAGGCCGAAGTCTCCTCAAGCGACAGGTACAGCTGCTCGGGCGGCAACGGCCGCGCGTCGTCGTCGCGGAAGGCGAGGCGGGTCTGATGCGCCTCGGCGATCTGGTCGGCGAAGCGGCGGCAGCGGTCCTCGACCTCGTCCTCCGTGAGGATGCAGGCGCCGGACAGCAGGTCGAGCAGGCTCTCTAGACCGCCGCTGTAGCGTTCCGCCATGCGATGCTCCTCGCCTGGCGTGCGCACGTCCTCCGGCCCGATCAGCAGTTCGGACGCCGGCGTCAGGCACAGGCGTTCGACGCTGTCGTCCGAGCGTTGCGTCACCGGATCGTAGCGGCGGATGTCGGCGACCCTGCCGTCCTCGTCTATGGCGATCCGCAGGGGCGCGGCGGACGAGGGCGGATAGACGTCCACAACCTCGCCCAGGATGGCGATCTCGCCCGGCTCGTCGATGCGGTCGTCCTGCACATAGCCGGCGCGGTGGGCGAAGGCCGACAGGGCGTCGCGATCCAGCGGCGCCCCCGTTTCGATCTCGAACCGCTCGGCCAGGACCGCGCGGGGCGGGATGCGCTGCATCAGAGCGTCCGGCGAGGACACCAGGACGACCGATCCGGCCGCGTCGCGCGTCAGCTGTTCAAACACCGCCATGCGTCGTCCCATGCTCTCGCGCGAGGGCGAGGCGCGGTCGTAGGGCAGGCAGTCCCACGGCGGCAGGATCAGGGTGCGGAGCGGTCGCTCGCCGGCGAAGGCGGCCAGGGCGCGGCCGATCTCGTCCGCCCGCCGCTCGCTGGTGGTGACCAGGACGGTCAGCGGCGTCTTCGGGTCCAACGCCCGCAGCAGCCGGGCCGCGACCGCCGCCGCGCCGGGCCGTCGGGCCGCGCGCTCCGGCTCGCCGACGTGGGGCTGGGGCCCGTCGATCAGGGGCGCTTCGCCGGTCAGGGCGGGGGCGTGTGGGTCGCGTTTGTCTTGGGCCACGGGGGTCTCGCTTCAGGGTGCGGTCATCAACGGCGAGGCGAGCCAAGACGCTCCATCGCATGACCTCGAAATCTGGCGATGAACCCGGCCGGAGGCGATCAGTCCGTGGGGATCAGCGCCTTGATGCGGCTGGCCAGGGCTTCCATGGCGAACGGCTTGGTCATCACGTGCATGCCGGGATCAAGGTGGCCGTTGCCGACGACGGCGTTCTCGGCGTAGCCGGTGATGAACAGCACTTCCAGGTTCGGACGGACCAGGCGCGCGGCGTCCGCCATCTGCCGCCCGTTCATGCCGCCGGGCAGGCCCACATCGGTGACCAAGAGGTCGATGCGGGCGTCCGACTGCAGGATCTTCAGGCCCGCCGCGCCGTCCGCCGCCTCCAGCGCCGCATAGCCCAGCTCCTCCAGCACCTCGAGCACCAGCATGCGCACGGTGGGCTCGTCGTCGACGATCAGCACTGTCTCGCCGACGCGCGCGCGGTGGGTCTCGGCCACGTTCGGAACCGGCTCCGCCGCCTCGGCGGGGCCCAGGTGACGCGGCAGGTAGATGCACACCATCGAGCCGTCGCCTTCTTCGGAGTAGATGCGCACCTGCCCGCCCGACTGCCGCGCGAAGCCGTAGATCATCGACAGGCCCAGCCCCGTGCCGACGCCGAGGGGCTTGGTGGTGAAGAACGGATCAAACGCCTTGGCGATCACATCGGCGCTCATGCCGGTTCCCGTATCGCTGACGCAGACGGAGATATACTGGCCGGGCTCCATGTCGCGCTGCTCCGCGGCGCGCGCGTCGAGCCAGCGGTTGCCCGTCTCTATGGTCAGCCGTCCGCCCGTCGGCATAGCATCGCGGGCGTTGATGCACAGGTTGAGAAGGGCGTTCTCCAGCTGGTTCGGATCGACCAGCGTGGTCCACAGGCCGCCGGCGGCAACCACCTCGACCTCGACCTGCGGACCCACCGTGCGGCGGATCAGCTCCTCAAGCCCGCCGATCAGCCGGTTGGCGTCGATGGGCCGGGGATCCAGCGTCTGCCGGCGGGAAAAGGCCAGCAGCCGGTGCGTCAGCGCCGCGGCCCTGCGCGCGGCGCCCTGGGCCGCCGTCGTGTAGCGATCGATCTCGTTGAAGCGGCCTTGGGCGATGCGGTTGCCCATGATCTCCAGGCTGCCTGTGATGCCGGTCAGCAGATTGTTGAAGTCGTGGGCGATGCCGCCGGTCAGCTGGCCCACCGCCTCCATCTTCTGGCTCTGACGCAGGGCCTCTTCGGCGGCCATCAGCTCGCGTGTACGCGTGGCGACCTGTTCCTCGAGCGTTTCGTTCAGCTGCTCGAGCTCGGCGGCTTGCCGCAGCCGATCGTCTATGTCGGTGCTGGCCCCGATCCAGCGGGTGATGACGCCGTCCGCGTCGCGGATCGGTTCGGCCCTGACAAGGAACCAGCGCCAGGCGCCGTCATGACGACGGATGCGGAACTCGACTTCGTAGATGGTTCCGGTTCGAAGCGCCGCCTCCCAGGCGGCTCGGGCGCGGGGCAGATCGTCGGGATGCACAATGGCCGTCCAGCCGCTTGGGCCCGCAAGCTCTTCTTCCGTCTTGCCGGTGTAGGCGTGGAGCGCGGCGTTGAACCAGTCCAGGAAGCCGTCCGGCCGACTGGCCCAGATCTGATTGGGCACCGCCTGCGCGAAGGCGCGGAACTGGGCCTCGCTGAGGCGGACGGCCTGTTCGGCGCGGGCGCGTTCGGACGCGGCGCGCACCCTATCCGCCACTTCCCGCATCAGCGGGATGTCGTCTTCGGGCCACGGGCGCGGCGTGGCGTTGTTGGCGAAGAACAGGGCCACGAACCGACCCTGTTCGACCAGCGGCATGTTGATGAAGGCTTCGGCGCTGATTCCGCTCAACTGCTCGGCGGTGCTGCGCGTGCGGGGATCCTCGGCGGCGTCGCCGATGACCACGGTGCGGCCGACCTTGAGATCGTCGATGTAGGAGCCGAAGTCGCGGAAGTTCAGCGTGCCGGCGATGGACTGGACGCCCGGCGCGTTCCAGTCGCGTTCGATGGAGACGGTTTCCGCCACCCGATCGATGATGCCGTAGCCGACGCGGCTGACCCCCAGCGCCCGGCCCAGCACCTCCGAGGCGGCGTGGGCGATCTCGGCGGGATCGGTGAGGTCGCGCAACGCGTCGGCGAGCGCCAGCAGGGTCTCCTGCCGCGCCTCGCTTCGCCGGCGGGCGGTGATGTCGTTGAACAGGATGGCGACGCGGTTCTGGTCGGGATCGCCGATCCGAAACGCCTGAACGTCGTACCAGCGGCCGAAGATTGCGGCGGGCTGCTCGAAACGGATCTTTTCTCCGGTCCGCGCCACGCGGCCATACAGATCGAACCAGTGCTGCTCCAAGCCCGGTGCGATGTCGGAGACCCATTTGCCGGTCGAGCCGTGCAGGCCCGTCATCCGCTCGTAGGCGGCGTTGCCCTCCACGATCCTGTAGTCGACGGGGCGATCCGCCTCGTCGAATTTCATCTGGATGATGCAGAAGCCGATGTCGGTGGTGTTCAGCAGGGCCTTGTATCGCGTTTCGCTGTCCCGAAGCGCGGCTGCCGCCAGCGTGCGCTCGGTGACGTCGGCGCCCTCCACGAAGATGCCGGTGATCACGCCGCTCGCGTCGCGGATCGGCTGGTAGACGAAATCCAGAAAGCGCTCCCGCACCGGACCGCCGGGCGTCGGCTGCACTTCGAACCTGACACCGTTCGCCACAAACGGCTCGCCGGTCGCGAAGACCTGATCAAGAAGCTCCACAAAGCCCTGAGACACGGCCTCCGGCAGCGCCTCGCCCACGCTTCGACCGACGACGTCCCGGTGACCGATCAACTGCACATAGCCGGGATTGACCCGCTCGAACCTGTGCTCGGGTCCGCGCAGCAGGGCCATGAACGTCGGCGCCTGGGCGAACATCTGCGCCAACTGCTCGCGCTCGTCACGCAGCGCCTGCTCGCCTGCGACCCGGTTGGTGACGTCTCTGGCCACGCCCACGAAGCGCGCCGGACGCCCCTCCGCGTCGAACTCCAGCTCACCCTTGCGCGCGATCCAGCGCAGCGCGCCGTCGTTGGCGCGTCGAATGCGATATTCGACGTCAAGCGGCGCCTGGCCGGTTTGACGGCTCAACGCATTGGAGACGAGTTCGACATCATCGGAGACAACCAGGCGCTCGAAGATCTCCGCCGGGGCTTGCGGCGTCTCGGGCATGCCATAGAGCCGGCAGAACTCCGGCGTCGCATGGATGATGTTGTCCGCCGCCGACACCCAGAACAGGCCGACGCCGCCGGCTTCCTGGGCGCGCTGCAGCCGCTCCTCGGCCTCTTCCAGAGCCCGCCGCGCCTGATGTTCCGATGTTCGGTCTCGGACCACCTTGACGAAGCCCAGATGATCGCCGCCCACGCCCAGGAGCGGCGTCATTTCGCCGGACGCCCAGAAGCGCGTCCCGTCCTTGCGGATATGCCATCGCTCGTCGTTGGCGCGGCCATCGCTGATCGACAGGCGCATCTCTTCGCCGGGTCGATCGTTCGCCAGATCCTCCGGCGTGAAGATCAGGCCTGCGGAGCGCCCGGCGACTTCCTCGGCGGTCCATCCGAAGACGGCCTGCGCGCCCGGGTTCCACTCGCGTATGGCGCCGTCCCGGTCCATGCCGATGATCGCAAAGCCCAGAACGCTGTTCAGGATCGCCTGATCGCGATCCGATTTCGCACTGGCCGTCGTTCGGGCGGCGAGCGAGTCCTTGGTGTCGTCAATCATGAGGTTTCGAAAGGGCGTCGGGGCGTTAGGTTCCAGAAGTAGCGGTGATCCGGATCGGCGGCTTGTCTCCTGCATCTGCGGCGGCTGTTTCGGCCCGGATGTCAGGCCGCACGCGCCTGGATCGGGGACTGGTCCTGCGTCGAGTCGTCCTTGGGGCGGCGTACAGGCAGTTCAAAGCTGACAGTGGCCCCGGCGCCCAACTCGCTTTCGATGGTCAGGGCGCCGCCATGCAGTTCCACCAGAGCCTTGGTGAGCGAAAGCCCCAGCCCCGTGCCCTGGGTTGTCTTGGAGTGCTGGCCCTCGACCTGCTCGAACGGCTGCGCCAGCCGCTCGATGTCCTCGGCCGCGATGCCGATGCCGGTGTCGGCGCACGAGACCCGTACTCGGTCTTCTCCATCGTCGGAGACGATCCGGCGGACGCTGAGCGTGATCGAGCCGCCTTCCGGCGTGAACTTCACGGCGTTGGACAGAAGGTTCAGCAGCACCTGCTTGACTCCGCGATAATCGGCCTCGATCTCGGGCGCGGGGTCGACGTGAAGAGAGAAACGCAGCCGCGCATCCTCGATCTTGCCGCGCATCAGGCGCACCGCGTCCTCGCAGGCGTCGACGATCGACACGGGCTCATAATGCAGCTTCATCTTGCCGGCCTCGATCTTGGCCATGTCCAGGATGTCGTTGATCAGGCTCAGCAGGTGCTGGCCCGAGCGATGAATGTCTGCGGCGTAGCCCTTATATTTCGGGTGCCCCAAGGGGCCGAACATCTCGCCCGCCATGATCTCGGAAAAGCCGTTGATGGCGTTCAGCGGCGTGCGCAGTTCATGGCTCATGTTCGCCAGGAACTCGGACTTGGCCTGATTGGCCGCCTCGGCCCGGGTCTTCGCCACCTCGTATTTGCGCGCCAGCTGGCTCAGCTTGGCCTGGCTCGCTTCAAGCTCCCGGACGGCGACCTGCAGGACGTCGACGGCTCGCTGGCGTTCGGCCTCCTTTCGCTTGATGGCGGTGATGTCGGCGGCCGTGATCACCGAGCCGCCGTCGGAGGTGAAGCGCTCGTTCAGTTGCAGCCAGCGGCCGTCGTGCAATTCCACCTCGCGGGCGCCGACCCGTCCGTCCGGAGCGTTCAGATCCGACTTGATGGCCAGGGCGGCGATGCGGTTGAGGTCGTCCTTCCGCGCACCGCGCCGCACCACGTCAGGACCGAGGCCGAAGGCGTCGCGGAAGGCGTCGTTCCACAGGATCAGCCGGTCCTGCCGATCAAACAGGACAAAGGCGTCAGAGATGCTTTCCACCCCGTCGCGCAAGCGGCTCTCGGCGGCTTGCGCCTGGGCCTTTGAGCGGCGGGCCTCGGTGATGTCCAGCGCGACGCCGAGAATGGAGAAGAAGCCGTCTTCGCCCCGCTCCCCGCGCGCCTGACCTCGAGCGTCTATCCAGCGCGCCTTTCCGTCCGCATCCGCCACGGGGAAGGTGACTTCAAAAGCGCCGTAAGCCGCCGCCTGGCGCAAGGCGTGCTGGACCTCTTCCTGATACTTCGGGTGAACGCGCGACAAGACCGCCGCGGCGCTGGCTACGCCGCCCGTGTCGAACCCCAGCATCTGGGCCATGTAGTCGGACAGGTTCACTTCCTCGCCCTTGAGGTCCCACTCCCAGACGCCGCACCGCGCCGCCTCAACGGCGACCCGGAACCGCTTCTCCGAGGCGGCCCAGGCCCGGCTTTCCTGGGCCCGACGGAAGTGCTGGATCGTCATCAGGATCAGAACCGCCAGCCCGAGCAATAGAGGCGTGACCAGCAGCCACAGGTCGTCGATCACACCCCCGCGCTGAGGTGACGGACGGGTGGCGACGGCGAACAGCCCCCGCGCCCCCACGGGAACGCTGGCCGCCAGCGTCGGCTCGCCCTTGGCGTCGAGAGCCGCCGCCCGACCGTCGGCGGCCGGAGCAGCGGCGCCCAGCGCCTGGGCGAGCGCTTGTCCGATTTCGTCGATCCGAGTGGAGGCGACGATCAGGCCTTCGCCGTCCACCAGCCGCAGGTCCACGCCTTCTGGCGCGGCGGCCGGACGAGGCAGGGTTTGCGACAGCTGATCGGCCGCGGCGTCGCTCTGCAACAAGAGGGCGCGGGTCTCCGCCGCCAGAAGCCGGGCGTCCTGGCTTACAGCCAGTTCCTGATAGGCCTGCACGTCTCGCAATGGGCGGGTCGCCTGCCGCGAGGTCAGCAGCACATAGGCCGTGATCGCCAGCGCCAGCGCCAGCACGGCCACGCGCAACCAGGCGGGAGAGCCCGGCGCCTGGTCAGAGGCCCGCCGCCCCTGGCTGTTCACGCGGCGCTCCATGCCCCGCAAGGCGATCTCCGGACCAAATCAGCGATGCGGGGAATCTAGGCTGTATCGGCGATTCCTGTCGAGGGTTCGTTAACCAAAACGCGTCAGGCGGCGCGGACCTCCGCCGGTCCATCAAGGAATGCAGGCGTATCCAAGACGTTGGTGACCGGCTTCAGCGCCTCGCGGGCCTCCCGGGCCAGGGCCAGCACGGCGGGCGGTGCATCGTCGGGCGCTTCGGCCGCCAGATCGACCAGCGATTGCGCCACCTGCATCAGGGCGGGCGCGGCGGCGATCAGTCGCGCCTGCGCTTCGATCTTGGCCGGGTCGCGGTCGTACTCGGCGCCGGGCACACGCCATCCGCCCCAGTCGGCCGTGTCGGTGACCACCACCGGATAGGTGCCGGGATAGGGATGATGGACGCAGTCCTCCGGCGTCTGCCACTTGTTGCGCGCGCGCAGCAATCGCCAGCTTCCCAGGTCGGCGGACGCAGGATCCTCGCTCGGCAGGAACAGTTCGGAGGCGGCGAAGTCGCGGCCCAGCCCCACGTCATAGGTCACGCGGACAGGCTCGTCGAAGCCCTTGGCCCAGACGGGCTGGACCTGTTCGATTTGCGCCCAGGCGCCGACGCACTCGACCCAGACCTTTTGCCCCTTCTGGAACTGCGCGCGCGCCATTCATCGCCTCCACCTTGATCGTGCAGGCTTAGCCCCGCCGCCTTAGCGGCCGGTATGCCGACGTGGTTAAGCGGGGGGCGATCAGCCGCGCGAGATGTCCTCCAGCGCCTCGCCCGCGTACTTCTCCTTTACGCGAGTGGACAGGTCGCCCAGCGAGACCACGCCGACCAGGCGGCCATGCTTGTCGATCACGGGCGCGCGCCGTACCTGCCGCTCGGCCATCAGGTCCAGACCGACCTTCAGGTCGTCGTCGTCGCGCAAGGTCCAGGCGTCGCGGCTGATAAACTCCATGATCGAAGAGCCGGGGCCTGCGCCACGCGCCACGGCGCGAACCGTTATGTCCCGATCGGTCAGCGTGCCGACCAGCTGGTCGCCATCGGCCACGGGCACGAAGCCGAAGTCGCCCTCGGCCATCCACTGCGACACGTCCTGCAGGGTGTCTCCGGGGCGGGCGACGCGCACGTCGCGGCTCATCACGTCGCGGATTCTCATGGTGGCTCTCCTGACAGGTCCGCCAACAGAACCGCCGCGTCCGGCCCCGGTTCCGCCGGGCTGAGGAACAGCCCCGCCGGGCGGGGCGTTTTCCCATGCAATCAAGCAGAAAGCCGTCTTCATGGACTCATCACCGCCCCGGTCCGCGCCCGAGCCGCGCAAGGGCATGCCGTCGCCGCGACTGGAGCGAGCGGATTTCGAGGCGCGCTATCGCAGCCGCTTTCACGATCCTGCCTTCAACGGCCTCGCGCCCGAGATCGACCGCATCGTGTCGGTGGCCTGGGACGCCTATGAGAACCAGCGCAAGTCGCCGGTGACGCGCAAGGCGGGCGACGGCTTCGCCGATCCCGACTACGACCTGTCGATCGACTGGATCGCCGCCAACGACATGATCCAGGCGGCCAGGGCGCGGCACGCCGATCCGGACGGACCCATGCGCATCCTCCTGGTCAATGGCTCGTCGCGCTCGGAGCACAGCTGTCCCGGCGAGATGTCCAAGAGCTGGCGGTTGACGCAGATCGCGCGCGAGGTGTTCGACGGCCAGGGCGGATTCGAGACCACGGTGCTGGACCGGTCGCGGCTGACCAGCGAGTTCGGATGCGAAATCCATCCGTGCAAGTCGTGCTTCTCGACGGCGGCGGCGCTTTGCCACTTCCCCTGCAGCTGCTATCCCAACTATTCGCTGGGCCAGGTTCACGACTGGATGAACGACATCTATCCGATGTGGGTCGAGGCGCACGGCGTGTTCCTCGTCACGCCGGTCAACTGGTATCAGGTGTCCAGCCCGATGAAGCTGATGATGGACCGGATGGTGTGCTGCGACGGCGGCAATCCCGATCCGTCCTCCACCCACGGCAAGGAGGCCCAGGAGGCCAAGCAGATCGAGCTGGACGGCTGGGATTACCCCCGCCACCTGGAGGGACGGCAGTTCTCGGTCGTGGTCCACGGCGACGTGGAGGGCGCCGAAAACGTGCGGCGCTCGCTGTCGGACTGGCTGCGGTTCATGAAGCTTCAGCCGGCGGGGCCTGACGCCGAGATCGACCGCTACATCGGCTACTGGGAGCCCTACGCCACCAGCCACGAGGCGCTGGACAAGGACACCGACATCCAGGCCGAGGTGCGCATCGCCGCAGAACAGCTGGCCCGCGCCGTGCGGGCGCGCCGCGACGGCAAGCTGGTCACCACCTATGAAGGCCTGGAGAGCCCGCGTCAGAAGTAGGCTTCAGTAGACGTCGCGCCGATAGCGGCCCTCTTCGATCATCTCGATGACGGCCTCCTCGCCGAGCATCGCCTCAAGCGCCGCATGCACGCCGCGCGACATGCCCTCCAGGCTGCCGCAGACGTAGACGGCGGCGCCGCGCGCGACCCAGGCGGAAAGCGCGTCGGCATGGGCGGCGATCAGATGCTGGACGTAGCGGCCGTCGCCGACGTCGCGCGAGAAGCAGCGGTCCAATCGCGTGAGCACGCCGGACGCCACCCAACCCTGAAGCTCCTCGTCGAAAAATGCGTCGTGCGCTCGCGTCCGCTCGCCGAACAGCAGCCAGGTCTCGCAGCCGGCCGGGCGCTCCTTGATGTGGGCGCGCAGCCCCGCCAGGCCCGTGCCAGCGCCGATCAGGATCAGCGGCGTCTCGGGCGTGGGGCCGTGAAAGCCGCTGTTGGCGCGCAACCTCATGGCCACCTCGCCGCCGATAGGGCAGTCCTGCGTCAGCCAGCCCGACGCCAGTCCGAGTGTGCCGTCGGCGTGGCGCGCCAGGCGGATCACCAACTCGACGCCTCCGTCCAAGGGCAGGGAGGCGACCGAATACTCCCGCGCGCCGGGAGAAGGATGGGCGGAGGAAGGCGGCGCGCCGACCTCGGCTATGTCGCCCGCACGCCAACCTGGCTGGTGGCCGATGGGCTCCAGCCGCAGGTGATAGGCCTCGCCGCCCGGACTGCTAGGATTCAGCAGACGGCGATGCGTCAGTCGCCAAGGCAGATAGGCGGGCGGGGTCCAGTCCGGCTCGTCGACGGCTCCGGTCAGTCCGTTCAACTGATGCTGCCAATGGCGGATCGCGCCCGCATCGCCGTTGTCCACCTCGACCAGGTCGAACAGCGGCTCCGCCCCGGCGCGCCTCAGCCAGCCGTCCACCGCATGGCCGAAGCCGCAGAACCGGTCGTAGTCACGATCGCCGAGCGCCAGCAAGCCATAGCGGAGGCCGGACAGGTGGGGGGCTTCGGTCATCACCCGCCGCACGAAACGCGCGGCGTTGTCCGGCGGATCGCCCTCGCCCGTGGTGGAGACAATCAGCAGGGCGCGTCCGCAGGTCCTCAGCGTCTCCGCATCGACCTGGTCCAGCGGCATGACGCGAGCCGCGATCCCGCCCCGCTCCAGGGCTTCGGCCGTCATCGTCGCCAGTTCCTCGCCAAACCCCGTCTGGCTGGCGAAGGCCACCAGCAGCGTTTCGCCAGCGGTGGAGCTCGCGAACCCACCCACAGCCCGGCGTCGCGCGCGCCAGACGACGCTTGCGACCAGCGCCAGCCACAGCAGCACGGCGACCAGCGTCCACAGCAGCCGACCGGGGTCGCCCGTCACGCGCCCTCGTCCATCATCGCCTGATAGGCCGGGCTCATGCGTTCGACCAGACCGCGCGGGGTGCGCTCGACGAAGTGGGCGGCGAGGCCCATGTCGCGGGCGAACTCGGGTCCCTCGAACGGCCCCATCACGGTGAGGGCGGTGGCGTAGGCGTCGGCCTTCATCGCCTCGGCGTGGAACACGGTGACGGACGCCAGGCCGTTGTCCACCGGTCGCCCGGTGGAGCCGTCGATGGTGTGCGGGTAGCGTCGTCCGCCGTGCTCGAAGGCCCGGCGGTAATCGCCGGAGGTGGCGACCGCCAGCTCCAGCAGGGCGCAGACGGTGCGGGGCGCGGGCGAGCCCTCCGGTTGCTCGATCTCGACCCACCAAGGCTGGCCGTCCGGCTTGACGCCGCGCGCCTTCAGCTCGCCTCCGATTTCCACCAGGTGCGAGGTCGCGCCCAAGGCGTGCAGGCGGTCGGAGACGCGGTCCACCGCATGACCCTTGGCGATCCCCGACAGATCCAGCCGCATGCCGCCCAGCTGCATCATGCCGCGCGCCTCGCGGTTCAGGCGCAGCCGTCCCCAGCCTGAGACCTTGAGCGCGGCCTCGACCTCTTCGTCAGCAGGCGTGGGGAGCAGCGGCGAGCGCGGACCGGGCGGGCCGAAGCCCCACAGGTCGACCAGCGCGCCCAGCGTCGGATCAACCGCGCCGTTGGTCTCGTCGCCCAGGTCCATGGCCGCGTCCATGAGGTCCCAGAACCCCTGCGACACCGCCCACATGCCGGCGGGAGCGGTGTTGAACCGGCTGATCTCGCTGGACGGCTCCCAAGGGCTGAACAGGGCGACCACCTCGGCCAGTTCAGCCTCGATGGCCGCCTGGAAGCCGGCCCTGTCGGCGCCCGGCGGCGCGATGACGCGCGCGGCCCAGGTCGTGCCCATGCTGGCACCCGACAGGCTCCAGACGATGTCGCTGGGCGGGCGCTCGGGCAGGCCGACGCCGACGGGGATCAGGACGCGGTTGCCCGCCCGGTCGGGCGCGACGTCGCCGCCGATACCGACGACAGGCGGCGCGGCTTTCGAGTCTCGGGTCAGGGCAGGACCTCGACCACGCCGACGTAGGAGGTGTTGGAGGCCAGGGCCTCGCCCTGCGCCTCGGTGCGCACCGCCGCGTTCATCCAGTACATGCCGGCTTCGGGCCAGGTGACGGTGAAGGCGCCGTCGGCGCCGGTCCTGACCGTCATCTCCCCCGGCGCATCGCGATAGCGCAGGCCGCCGCGCGCCACCGTGACCTCGAGGTCCGCGGCCGGCTGGCCGTCGCGCATGAATTTGAAGGTCGCGGGCTCGCCCGCCGCGAGATCGTTGGGGTGGGTGACCGGAACCAGCTCCAAGCCCTCGCCCGTGGTCTGGAAGACGGTTTCGCTGGGTGCGTTCAGGGTGACGAAGGTCTCGACGCGGCTGTTGTTGCGGCTGGCCTGCACCTCGGTGGCGCCAGCGGGCAGGGCGGACGGATAATCTGCGGCCGGGCCGCGCCAGCGCTTGCGCTCGCCGTTCAGCATATAGCTGGCCATCAGGCCCGAGCCGACGTTGGCGATCTTGTAGGTGCCGTTCTGCGTCAGGTGGATGTCGAAGGTCGAGCGGTACTGCCCTTGCATCATGTGCTCGGGCTGGAGCGCCGAGCCGTCCGGCGCGGTGACCACCAGATTGTCCAGCCGCATGGCGGCGTGATCGGGAATGAAGACTCCGTTCGACATGCCGGCGTCGAATCCGACCCAGGCGTCCGTTCCCGACAGGCTGGTGGAGGTGGGGGCCAGCCATGCGCGGTGCGCCTGGGCGCTGAGCGGGGCGGCGAGGGCGGCGGCGAGCGACAGAAGGGCGATGGTCTTCTTCATGACAGGGGTCCTTAGCGGGAGACGGTGACGCGCACGGCGCCGAGTTCGGAAGAACCGGAGGCGTTGGCCGTGTTGGCCGCGCCCCAGCGGAAGGGCACGCGCACCACCTCACGGCCGCCCAGTTCGCGCGCGGCCTCGACCACCATGGTGTACTGGCCGGGCTGCAGGCCGCGCAGACGCGCCGCGGGCACGGTGATCGACTGGCGTCCAGCGGCGCGCGTGGCCCCGGAGATCCCGTCGGCCGGCAGGGTCATGGCGCGCCCGCCCTTGCGCCACCAGGTGCGCAGGTCCTTGAGCCAGTCCTTGCCGTCGCCCTCGTTGTTGCGGGTCTGCTGATACCACACGGCCAGGGTCTGCACCGCCGTCTGGTCGGGCTTCTCGATCCAGATGGCGACATAGGGGCGGTGGTAGGAGGCTGTGGCGATGCGCGGCAACTCCACGGCCACGGAGATGTCCGCGGCCATGGCGGGGGCGGCGGCGACGAGCCCCGCGGTGGTGACGACGATGGGAAGCAGGCGCATGGGCGAACTCGTCAGTGGATGAACAGAAGGGCGATGACGACGGGGATCAGCAGGCCGAGGCCCACGATCGGCCAGGTCGAGGGTCGGCCGCGTGCGTGCAGCCACAGCAGCGCAAGGCCGGTGACCGCGAAGATCACGCAGGCGACCGCGAACACGTCGATGAACCAAAACCAGACCACGCCGGCGTTGCGGCCCTTGTGCAGGTCGTTGAGGTAGGCGACCCAGCCGCGCGTGGTCTTTTCCCGCAGCGCCTCGCCCGTCTCGCGGTCGATGGTGACCCAGCCGTCGCCGCCGGGCATGGCCAGGGCGACATAGATCTCCTCGGGCGTGGTCTCGCTGGCGCGCCCGGCGATCTCGGCGTCCAGGGCGTCCGAGGCCCAGCGCGCCACCGCGTCGGGCACGGGATCGGTGGTCTCGCCCGGAAAGGTCTCCAGCCGCTGCAGCAGCGGCGCGGGCAGGACGGCGGTCTGTTCGCTGACGACAGGTTCGGCCGGGATCGACGCCGCATGGTTCAGGGTGACGCCGGTGACGGCGAACAGGATCATGCCGACCAGGCTGACCGCCGCCGAGATCCAGTGCCACTGGTGCAACTGCTTCAGCCAGAACGACCGACGCGCGTTGACCGCCGCGCGGGACGTGGCGGCGCGTTCCGGCGGGCGGGGAGCGGCGAGATCGGTCACGCCGACGGCTGTGCCATTGTTGCGAACCGTTTTCAATAGCGGCGATCGCGCCGCCCTGTCCCAGCCGCTCAGTAGGTCAGACGCAGCCCCGCGCTGAGGGTGCGCGGCGGACCATAGCCGGCGATCCCAAGCCCGGTTTCGGCGACCTCGACATCCTCGTCTGTGAGGTTGTCCAGCGCGACATAGACCAGGGCGCGGTCGTTCACCGCCCATTCCGCCCGCGCATCCAGCGTGACGGCGGCTTCCAGCACCCGGCTGTTCAGATCGTCGTCGAACCGGGCGGACTCATAGCGGGCGGCCGCGATCAGGGTCAGCCGATCAGTCGCGCGCCAGTCGACGCCGGCCGTCGCGCTCCATTCCGGCGCCTGAGCCGGGTGCAGGCCGGTCAACTGCGGCGCCGCCGATCCGCCGTCGACCTCGGCGTCCGTCCAGGACACCGCGGCCGTCAGCGACAACCGCTCGGAGACCGACGCCGAGCCGTTCATCTCCACGCCCCAAGCCTCGATGGTTCCGGCGTTCCGGCGCTGACGCAGCACGCCGCCGGCCGGGATGAAGCCGGCGCGGGGGAAGGTCGCGGGGCCTTGGCCCACCGTGACGTTGACGATGGCGTCCTCGATCTCGTTCCAGAACAGGGTCGCGCCCCAGTTCAGGCCTGCGCGGTCGTCGAAGGCCAGGCCCGCTTCGATCCCACGCAGCGATTCCGGCTCCAGACCCGCGTTGGCTTCCGTCACATCGTCGCCGACGCGGAAGGGACGGTGCAGCTCGTTCAGCGTGGCGGGCCGGAAGCCGGAATAGGCCGCCAGGCGCGCCGCATAGCCATTCCCCAGGTCGCGCCGCGCCGCCAAGCGCGCGCTGACCACCTCGCCGGAGCGCGCCTCTTCGGCCTCGTCCAGCGTCACGGCGCCGGTGGCGAGGGTGTATTCCTCGCGGAAGCCGCCCTGGTTCTCCCAACGGTCCAGCCGCAGACCGCCCGCGACCAGCCAGTCGCCGCCGGTCCAGGACGTGTCCACATAGCCGCCGACGACCGAGGTTTCTCCGCCCGCGCGCCGGTTGCGCGGCGTGAAGGCCAGGCCGAAGCGCTCGTTGGTCTCGCCTTCGTTGAAGCGGCCGTCGGCGCCGACCTCCCACTGAAGCTGTCCGCCGCCGAAGTCCTGCGCGCCGCGCCGCAGGGCCGCGTTCAGGCCCCAGCCGGTCGCGGGGGTGCGGTACTGGTCGTTGACCAGCGTCGTGGTCGACCGATCGGTCGAGGCCGTGGCGGTGGTGTTGGAGAAGTCGCTCTCGCGCCGCCACGCCTGCAGCCGCCAGCCATAGCCGCCGTCCGTCGGCGCCTGGGCGGCGGTGGCGCTCAGCACATGGCCTTCGGCGGTCGAGCGGCTGTCGCCTAGCCCCGAGCCGCGTTCCTCGTCATAGGCGGCGGCGCGCAGCGACAGATTGGCGGGTCCCACCGGCACGTCGGCGCGGACCGAGGCGCTGCGGGTGCGCAGATCGAGCGGGGTGTCGGCGGCGCCGGCGGCCGGACCGCGCACGGGCACATAGCCGTCGCTGGTCTCGTAGAGCGCCGAACCCGTCAGGTTCACCGCGCCCACCTGCCGAGAGCCCGAACCCGCCAGCCGCGCGCCGCCGCGCTCCAGCACCGAGGCGTCCAGCACCGCGCCGCGCTCTCGCTCGCGCAGCAGGATGGTTCCGGTCAGGGCCCCCGCGCCATAGGGGCCGGACCCCGCACCTCGCACGATGTCCAGGCTTTCCAGCGACTCGGTCGGAACCTGCGACCAGATCACCCAGCCGCCGAACGGATCGTTGACCGGCACGCCGTCCAGCGTGACCAGGGTCCGTCCCGCGCCTGACGGCGCGATGGCGCGCAGCGAGATGCCTTGGGTGGTCGGATTGGCCGACAGGCTGGTGGTGCGCCTGAACAAGGACACGGCCGGCACGGTGCGCAGCGCCTCGTCCAGCCGGGTCGAGCGTCCCAAAAGCTGCTCGTCCAGCCGGATCACCGAAAAGGCGGCGTCGGCGTCGGCGGGCGGCAGACGGGCGGCGGTGACCACCACCTCCTCGAGCTGAACGGGCGGGGCGGGGGGAGGGGGAAGCTGCAACATCGGCCGCTACAATACAGATGTCGCTCGTCGGTTCGCCGCCTTAGCCGAGTTTTTCGGACAGTTGCTCCAGAAGCGCACCGGCGAAGGTCGACAAGGTGTCATCGCGGGCACCCATGACCACGATCCGGTCGCCGGCCTGTGCCAGTTCCAGCAGCCGCTGACCGCAGGCCGCCCGATCCGGCAGAGCCTCGGCCTGACGGCCGGCGGCGCGCACGCCCGAGACGATGTCCTGCGACGACCCGCTGCGGTCGGTGGTGCCGCCATAGTAGACCGGCTCGGGCATCAGCAGGATGTCGTCAGGGCGCAGCAGGCCAGCGAAGCCGTCGATGAATTCGTCCTTCATCAGCTTCAGCGGGCCGAAGCCATGCGGCTGGAACAGGATCAGCAGCCGACCGTCGAAGGCGTGCAGCGTCTTCAGCGTGGCGGCGATCTTGTCCGGGTTGTGGGCGAAATCATCGATGACGGTGACGCCGCCTGCGGTCCCCACCACCTCCATGCGGCGGCGGATGCCGGCGAAGGTTTTGAGGGCCACGACCGCCTCGGCCGTCGGGACGCCCAGCGCCTGCACGGCCCCTATGGCGGCCAGGGCGTTGGCGACGTTGTGTGCGCCGGGCGTCGCCAGTTCCACATCGTGCTCGGTCCAGCCCTCGATCAGGCGGAATCGCATTCCGTGCGCCAGCGGCTGCAGGTCATGCGCCGACAGCGTCGCCTCCTCGCCCAGCGAGAAGGTGATCACCCGATCGGGCGGGAGCATCTGGGCGAGCGCCTGAGTCTCCGGGTTGTCACGGTTCAGCACGGCGGTTTTCGCCCGTCCCGCAAAGCCGCCGAACAGGTCGCGCAACTCCTCCATCGACTTGTGATCCAGCGAAATGTTGGACACCACCGCCACCGTCGGATCGTAGCGGGCGATGGAGCCGTCGCTTTCGTCCACCTCCGCCACGAACAGGGTCGGATCGCCGATCAGGGCGCTGGCGAACGGATGCTCGGCGTCGGCGAAGTTCTTCATCACCGCGCCGTTCATGACCGTGGGGCGACGACCCGTCTGATCCAGGATCCAGGCGATCATGCCGGTGATGGTGGACTTGCCGCTGGTGCCCGCCACGCCGACGGAGGTTTCTGCGGCGTTGAATAGGCGGCTCAGCAGTTCGGGGCGCGTCAACACGGTTGCGCCCGCGCGCCGCGCCGCGGCGATGTCCGGCACCGTGTCCTCGACCGCGCCGGTCGCCACAACGATCTGGTCCGCCGAAACGCCTGAGCCGTCCTGCGGATGCAGAACAACGCCATGCGCGCGCAGCCAGTCGAACTTCTCGGGCGTGCGCCCCTGGTCCAGCGCCCGGTCCGAGCCCTCGATGCGGGCGCCGGACGCCTGCACGATCATCGCCAGCGGCAGCATTCCCGAGCCGCCGACGCCGCAGAAGAAATAGGAGCTGTCTTGATTCATGGAACGGAAACCGGAAAGGCAGGGCGCTCAGGGCGGCTGACTAGCACGCGAACCGCGAGGAACCATCCATGAAGAGCGCCCCCTTCAAGATCGGCGTGGTGTGCGCGAGCTCCCGCTTCAGCCTCGATCGCATGCAGGCGATCGAGGCATGGATGGAGCAGGTCGTACCCGATCGCTCGATCGCCCTGGTGTTCCACCCCGCCTGCCTGCTGAAGCACGGCCACTTCGCCGGAGACGACCGAACCCGCGCCGAAGCCTTTGTCGAGTTCGCCAACGATCCGCGCATCGACGCCGTCTGGTTCGCGCGCGGCGGCTACGGCTCCTGCCGGATCGCCGAGGCCGTGCTGCCCCGGCTGAACGACGTGGCCAGGGCCAAGCGCTTTCTCGGCTATTCGGATGCGGGCAGCCTTCTGGCGGGCATGTACAGGGCCGGATTTCGACATCTGGCGCATGGGCCGATGGCGTCCGACGCCCTGCGCCATGACGACACGGGCCGGCGCGCGCTGGACTGGCTGACCACCGGCGAGGCGAACGGTTGGGAGCCGTCGCTGCACGCCGATCCCCGCCCCGCCGTCGCCTTCAACCTGACCATCCTGGATCAACTGGTGGGAACCGCGCTTGAGCCCGACCTCTCCGGCCACGTCCTGATGCTGGAGGAGGTGTCGGAGGCGCTGTACCGCGTCGACCGGATGATGTTCCATCTGACCGGCCAAGCCTCGATCCGGCGCGTGGCGGGCATCCGCCTCGGCCGCGTGTCGGATGTCACTCCCAACGATCCCGACTTCGGCCAGACGCCCGAAGAGATCGCCAGATACTGGTGCCTGCGCTCGGGCGTCGCCTATCTCGGTTCCGCCGACATCGGCCATGATGCGCAAAACAAGGTTGTTCCGTTCGGCGAACGGTAGCCAAAAAGACACAGTATCGCCACGTTTCGACAGCTGTGCCGTAACCTTCGCTCGACAACCTCGGCAAGCTTGCGCCAGATGAGCGTCCGCGAGGCGTTAGGAACGCGTTAGCCCAGGTGTCGGGGGACGCCGGGGCGACAGGCGCCCGATCCGCGATGCGGCGGCCTGTTCAAACTTCGGGGGAGGTTCGGACAGGCCGCCTGATCGGCGCCCGGCGACTACCAGGCCTGACCCGTATTCACGCCAGAAGCGCCGGCCGGCTGTCCGCGAAGGCCGCCCTCCGCCGACACGATGGTCTCGAACGCCTCATCCTGGCCCTGAGCGGCTCGTCCCATGGCGAACAGCCGCGCCATGTTCTCGCGGCTGAAGTCTAGGGCGTCGTCGTCGTCGGGATCCTTCAGCATGGCGACTTGCAGTTCCAGGCTGTTGGCGCGGGCGAACTGCGCGACGTTGGCGAGGTCCGCCCGGGTGATGGCCTTTAGCACGGTGTCGAAGCTGCGCTCCGCGATGCGTGCGCCGCTGATCGTGGCCACCTTGAACACGGCGTTGGGGGAGCCGTTGATCAGGACCCACAGACGTCCGTTCTGTTCCGGCGCAGGGCGGGCGGTTTGGGCGATCATGACCTGCTGAGGCGCCACAAGGAAGTTGGCGGTCGCGCCGCCGTCCACGTGCAGCTCGCTGACGGTGTCGCCTTCCGGGCCAAAGGTCAGGGGCACGGGCGGGAAAGCGCCGGGGATGCTGGCCGAGGCGATCAGCACGTTGACGAACAGCAGGCGCGACTGCGCATCTGCTCGGCTGGCCAGCGCACCCATGTCCCAGACGATCTGCGTCTGGGTGTCCAGGCTGGTGGTGGCGACATACAGGCGCCGGCCCTTGGCGTGCTCGGCCGCCACCGCGCGGATCAGTTCGTCGGTGACGTTGTTCAGCACCAGGTCACGCAACGGCTGGGGGTCGAACACACCCGGCAGGAACAACGCCAGCAGCCCGCGAGGTTTCAGCAGGCCGTCCGCCTGGCCGGACGTATAAGCCCGCTCCAGCGCGGCGTCGAAGCGATGTCCCCCGAACACGAACGGTGCGATCAGGGCGCCCGTGGATACGCCCGTGACGATGTCGAACTCGGGCCGGTCGCGCCAGCCGATCACCACGCCCGCGCCGAACGCTCCGTTTGCGCCGCCGCCTGACAACGCCAGAAGGTCGAAGTCGCTGTCCGACCCGCTGAGGATTCTGGTGCGGTCCGCCTCGAACCGCGCCAGCGACGCGCGGTCGTTGAAGTCGTAGCGGTAGGGCGGGCTGGCCTGGGCCAGGTGCTCGGCCGTGAAGCTGTCCCTCGGCAAGGTTTGGCAGGCGCCGGTCCCCAGAACGGCGACCAGGAGCGCTAGGGCGGCGAAGAGGCGGGGATATGTCATCGCGGCGTAGCTTGTGCTCAGCGACGCAGGGGAAGGCAAGGGCGGGGCCTGTTCCTCTCCGCATCGACCAAACGCCTTCGCTGCGATAAACACCGCGCGTGCGCTTCGACGAACGCTTCATCGATGAACTGAAGGCGCGCCTTCGCCCGTCCGACGTGATCGGGCGGACGGTGAAGCTCAAGCGTCAGGGGCGCGAGTTCGTCGGGCTGTCGCCCTTCTCCAAGGAAAAGTCGCCGTCGTTCTTCGTCAACGACGACAAGGGCTTCTTTCACGACTTCTCGTCCGGCAAGCACGGCGACATCATCTCCTTCCTGCAGGAGACCGAGCGCCTGTCCTTTGTGGAGGCGGTGCAGAGGCTGGCGGGCGAGGCGGGCCTGGCCTTGCCGGCCGAGGATCCGCAGGCGGCCGAACGCGAGGCCAAGAAGCAGGGCCTGTCCGACTGGATGGACCTGGCGCAGAAGTGGTTCGCGGCCAACCTGCGGCGGTCTCCCGGCAAGGCGGCGCGCGAATATCTGGAAAGGCGCGGCCTGCCCGAGGATCAGTGGGAGCGGTTCGGCCTGGGCTATGCGCCCAACGACCGCGAGGGGCTGAAGCAGGCGCTGGTCCAGCGCGGCGCACGCCCGGCGGAGCTGGTCGAGGCGGGGATGCTGATCGCGCCGGACGGCGGCGGCCAGCCGTACGACCGCTTCCGCGACCGGCTGATGTTCCCCATCTTGGACGCGCGCGGGCGGATCGTCTCGTTCGGCGGCCGGGCCATGAACCCGGACGACCGAGCCAAATATCTGAACGGCCCGGAGAGCCCGCTCTTTCACAAGGGCGCGACTCTCTACGGCCTGCCCGAGGCGCGGCGCATCCTCGGCGCCGAAAGCAAGACCGACCAGTCGATCATCGTGGTCGAAGGCTACATGGACGTGATCGCCTGCCAGCGTGCGGGCCTCCCCGCCGTCGCCCCAATGGGCACGGCGCTGACGGAGGAGCAGATGGAGCGGCTGTGGCGCGTGTCGCACGAGCCGGTACTGTGCTTCGACGGCGACGCGGCGGGGCTCAGAGCCGCCTATCGCGCCATCGAACGCGGCCTGCCGCTACTGAAATCCGGCCGATCCTTCCGCTTCGCCCTGCTGGAAGGCGGACAGGACCCGGACGACATCCTGCGCGACAGGGGCGCGCCGGCGCTTCGCCAAGCGCTGAGCGACACCCGCGCCTTCGCCGAGGTGCTGTTTCGCCGCGAGGTCGAGGTCGAGCCGCTGGACACGCCCGAACGCCGGGCCGGGCTGAAAGGCCGCCTGCGCCAGGCCGCCGCCGCCATTCAGGACAAGGACCTGGCCGAGCAGTACCGCCGCGACCTGTTCGACCGCTTCGACGCCCTGTTTCCTCGTAGTGTCCCTCGCGCGGGCGCCCGCCCGTGGACGCCGGGGCAGGGGCGTGGACGTTTCGGTCCGCCGCCCATGCAGGGCCAGACCGCCGAAGGCGCCGCGGCCATGCAGTCGCTCAGCCGGTCGATCGAGCCGGTGCCGGCCGCCCTCGCCCACGGCGCGATCGACGATCCCGAGCGAATGGACGATCACCTCGAGGCTGTCGCCGCCCACGGCTTCGGCGATCCGGCGCTGGACGGGCTGGCGCAGGAGTTGGTGCGCTTACGGTTGTCGGGCGTTCCGCTTGACTCTGCGGCCATGCGTCGCCATCTGGCGCAATCGGGTCACGATGCCTTAGTGCGCGAGGTCGAGAAGGCGGCGGCGAAGTCCGGCGCGCCATTCCTGGCTTCCGACAAGCCCCTCGCCGAGGCGCGGATCCGGTGGTCGCAGGCGCTTGATGCCTCAACCCGCGTGGCGGCGTTGGAGCAGGCGCTGGCGTCAGCGAAGTCGGAGGCCCACCTGGTCTTCGACGCCTCGGCCTTCGCGCGCGTGAAGGCGGAGCGCGACGCCTTGCGCCGGGCCATCAAGACCGGAACGATTTGGGATAACAGTTCGACCTCGTAAGCAACGAAGTCGGCAGGCGTTGTATTTTTGCCATGGGGCCTGATCACCCCCGCTGGCCGGAGAGACACTGAATGAGCACTCAGACCGAGACGCAGGACGCCGAGGTTTCGACCGACGGGCCCCTGCTCGATCTGACCGACGCCGGCGTCAAGAAGTTCATCAAGCAGGCCAAGGCGCGCGGCTATGTCACGATGGAGGAGCTGAACAAGGTTCTCCCCAGCGAAGAGGTGACCCCCGACGCGATCGAGGACACCTTGGCCATGCTGTCCGAGATGGGCGTCAACGTCGTCGAGGCCGAGGAAGACGCGCAGGAGGCGCAGTCGACCGAAGTGGCCGCCGCCGCCGGCACCGCCGTCGCCGAGACGCCCGCCAAGGCCGCTTATGACCGCACCGACGACCCGGTGCGCATGTATCTGCGCGAGATGGGCTCGGTGGAGCTGCTCAGCCGCGAGGGCGAGATCGCCATCGCCAAGCGCATCGAGGCCGGCCGCGACGCCATGATCTCGGGGCTGTGCGAAAGCGCCCTGACGTTCGAGGCCATCATGGTGTGGCGCGACGAACTGGAGAACAACCGCATCCTGCTGCGCGAGGTCATCGACCTTGACGCCACCTATGGCGTGCTGAACCCCTCCTCCGTGCCGGGCGCCGCCCAGCCTGAAGGCGAGGAGACCGAGGAGGAGGCCGCGCCCGCCGAGGCCAAGCCGGAAAGCGACGACGAGGACGACGACGACTTCGACGACGGCGGCGGCATGTCGATCTCGGCGCTGGAGGCCGAGCTGCGCGACGGCGTGATGGAGGTGCTGAACGCCATCGCCGCCGACTTTGAGGGCTTCCGCAAGCTGCAGGACAAGCTGGTCGAAAGCCGGCTGAAGGGCGAGCAGCTCTCGGCCAAGGACCAGAAGGCCTATGAGACGCTGACCACGGCGATCTCGGACCGCCTGAAGACGATGAAGCTGAACAACAACCGCATCGAGGCGCTGGTTGAGCAGCTTTACGCCATCAACAAGCGGCTGATCGGCCTGGAGGGGCGCCTGCTGCGGCTCGCCGACAGTTACGGCATCTCCCGGCCCGAGTTCCTGAAGGCCTACTTCGGCGCCGAACTCGATCCGACCTGGAGCGAGCGCGTCAAGGAGATGGGCGTGCGCTGGACCAAGTTCAGCGAAAACGAGTCCGGCCAGATCGCCCTGATCCGCTCGGACATCGCCGCGGTCGCAACCGAGGCCGGCCTGCCGATCGACGACTACCGCCGCATCGTCCAGACCGTGCAGAAGGGCGAGCGTGAAGCCCGTCAGGCCAAGAAGGAGATGGTCGAGGCCAACCTGCGCCTGGTGATCTCCATCGCCAAGAAATACACCAACCGCGGCCTGCAGTTCCTGGACCTGATCCAGGAGGGCAACATCGGCCTGATGAAGGCGG
>JAEYAO010000047.1 GCA_023456105.1 Pseudomonadota bacterium
GACCTGTTCGGATACATCGAGGGCTTCTACAATCCCCATCGCCTGCACTCAGCACTGGGCTATATCAGCCCCGCTGAGGCCGAGCGCAAAGCGGCTTAACCCCGTCCACTTTTACGGGGGAAGATCACGAAGAGCCTCCGTTCATGAGCAAGACCAAGCCGCCGAGCCGTTGGAGGTGCGAAGTGCGTGACCTTCGGTCCCTGGTTGAGGCTGCCTGGAAGCCGGACATCAAGCGTCCACTAAGTCTGGCTGCCGCGCTGACCGCCGCAGCGGGCGTGGCGCAGGCCGCGCCTCAGGTCGCCGCTCCTTCTTCCGACAGGCACGCGCCCATAGTCCGTCAGTCCCGTCATGCACTGACTGGAGCCGACACCGACTATCGCCCGCTGATCTCCAGCATAGGGGAGGCGCGCTTTGTGCTGCTGGGAGAGTCGACGCACGGCACCGAGGACTTCTACGCGGAACGTGCGCGCATATCCGAGCAACTCGTCCAAGAGCGAGGTTTCCGAGCCATCATCCTTGAGGCAGATGGTCCGGAGATAGAGCGGGTCGATCGCTATGTCCGGGGGTCGGGTGAAGACGAGTCCGGGAATGCCGCCTTGGCCGACATCAAACGATGGCCAACCTGGATGTGGCGCAACACAGCGTTCCTAGGGTTTGTCGAACGTCTGCGAAGCTGGAACCTGGCGCGGCCGCCACAGCAGCGGGTCGGCGTCTATGGCATGGACGTCAACAGCCTCTTCGAGTCGATCGACGGGACGGTCGCCTTCCTCGACGCGCACGATCCGGCGGGAGCGGCCTTCGCACGTGCGCAGTTCCGATGCTTTCGGCCCTATCGACGGGATGCAGCCGCCTACGGGCGGGCCGCCAGACGGGCTGATCGTTCCTGCCAGGACGAGGCCGCGGCCGTTCTCGCGCAGGCAAGATCTTGGTCGGCGCCCGGTGAGGCCGAAGCGGCGGAAACTCAATTCGCAGCCCTGCGCAATGCCGCCGCGGTTGTCGCGGGCGAAGCCTACTTCCGCGCCGTTCACGCGGGCTCCTACTCCTGGAACATCCGCGACGAAGCGATGACCGACGCCATACAGGACGTCGTCGACCATCTGGCCAGCCTGTCCGGCGAGCCCGGCAAGGTCATCGTATGGGCGCACAACACGCACGTCGGCGACGCCCGGGCAACCGACTCGGCGCGACGCGGAGAGGTCAACGTCGGACAGTTGCTGCGTGAACGTCACGGCCAGGACGTCTACTCAGTCGGCTTCCTGACCTTCCAAGGCGCCGTCACCGCCGCTCCCGAGTGGGATCGCCCGCCGCGCCAATTCGTCCTGCCGCCAGCTCTGGAAGGCAGCGACGCGGCGCGCCTGCACGGCCTGGGTCTGGACCGCTCGCTTCTTGTTCTCCGCAGCCACGATCTTCTCCAGGACGCGCTTCGTCCAACCGCTCCGCAGAGAGCCGTTGGCGTGGTCTACGACCGCAAGAACGAGCACCAGGCGCACTATATCGAAGCCAGCCTGTCGGAGCAGTTCGATGCCCTCGTCTATCTCGACAAGACCAAAGCTTTGACTCCCCTGCCTCATTAGCAGCAAAGTTTTCGGGCCTGTCGGTTCAGCACCGAATGTTCGCGCTGGGCGCGCAATTAAGTGCCTGAGGAGCAGGCGCTTCCCATGCAAGCCGCTGTCGTTCAAGCCTCATAGCTCATTACCGGAAGTGATCGGCGCGCGGTGGAGACAGTCTGCTCCGTCAGCGGGGAGCATGCCGCATGAGCAGCCGCTGCTGCTTGATCAAGGTGGGGGAAGTTGCGCCTGAGGAGTTATCCTGCCAGGCCGCCTCGCCCCAAGATCGACGAGACCTTCTGGACGAAGGCGTCGATAGCGAAGGGCTTCGTGATCAGCGCCATGCCAGGGTCGAGGAAGCCGCCGTTGATTGCCGCGTTTTCGGCGTACCCGGTCATGAAAAGCACCTTGAGGCCGGGGCGACGTTCGCGGACGGCGTCAGCCAGCTGTCGGCCGTTGAGGCCCGGCAGCCCGACATCAGTAATCAACAGGTCCAGAGGGTCGGAACTCAGCGCCAACTTCAAACCCGAAGGGCCATCAATAGCCTCCACTGCCGAATAGCCGAGCTCCCTGAGAACCTCGACGACGAGCGCCCGCACCGCAGGTTCATCCTCGACGACCAGAACGACTTCACCTTGCCGCGCAGGTTCTGGCGCTTCGAAGGTCGGCAGCAGCTCTTCGGCAGCATCTTCCGCCGGTCCGTAGTAGCGAGGAAGGTAGAGCTTGACCGTCGTGCCCTGCCCCGGCTCCGAGTAGATCCGGGCGTAACCATCCGACTGACGTGCAAATCCGTAGATCATGGAGAGGCCGAGGCCCGTACCCTGCCCGATAGGCTTGGTCGTGAAGAACGGTTCGAATGCTCGCGCGATCGTCTCCTTGCTCATGCCGATGCCGGTATCGGATACGCAAAGGCAGATGTATTGTCCGGGCCTAACCTCCCGCGCACGCGCGGCATAGGCGTCGTCCAGTCGCGCGTTGCACGTCTCAATCGTCAGCTTGCCGCCTTCCGGCATAGCGTCCCGGGCGTTGATCGCCAGGTTCAGAAGAGCGCTTTCGAGCTGGTGTGGATCGCAGAGCGTCTGCCACAGTCCGCCAGCCGTCACCAGTTCTAGCTGGATGCTTTCCCCCAGCGTGCGGCGAAGCAGATCCTCCATCGAAGTGACAAGGCGATTACCGTCCACCGGTTGGGGATCAAGCGGCTGCCGTCGAGAGAAGGCCAACAACCGATGCGTCAACGCCGCCGCACGGTTGGCCGACGTCACCGCTGCCGAGACGAAGCGATCGATATCGGAGGTGCGCCCCTCCGCCACACGTCGTTGCAACAGATCAAGACTGCCGATGACGCCCGTCAGAAGATTGTTGAAGTCGTGTGCAATCCCGCCGGTGAGCTGCCCCACCGCCTCCATCTTCTGGGCCTGGCGCAAAGCCTCCTCAGTGGCGCGCAGCGCCTCTGCGGCTTCCTTCTCCGCCTGAATGTCACGGCCCACGGCGTGGATGTACTGCTCGTCGGGCACTGCGGTCCAAGACAGCCACCGATAGCTTCCGTCCTTAGCCTGATATCGATTCTCGAATCGAAGAGTGGTTACGCCCTGCTCAAGCCTCGCCACCTCCTCCATTGTGGATGCCAGGTCGTCGGGATGTATCAGGGCGAGGAAGTCGCGCCCTAACATCTCAGCCTCGGACCATCCGAAGATGGTCGTCCATGCCGGGTTCACCGCCTCGATCCGAGAGGTGAAGTCGGCGACCAACATCACGTCCGTCGACAGGCGCCACATGCGGTCACGGTCGCGCGTCCTCTCCTCAACCTCGGCCTGCAACTGCTCGCGAGACCGCGCCAAGGTCTCGCGCGCCTCGACGATCTCCTGGATATCAGTGCAAACGCCAATCCACCGAGGCTGGGCTTCAGGATCCTGACGCACGGGCTGAGCGCGAGCCAGCCACCAATGGTACTCGCCATCCAATCGCCGCAGCCGCAGCTCGCATTCGAACGTTGAGCCACCTTCCAGAGCACCGGTCCAGGCTGCGGCGGCTCGCCTTTGATCATCCGGATGAATGAAATCAGCGAGCCGCCCACGGGTGGCGTCGTTTCCCTCGACGCCGGCATACTCGATCCAGCGCGGGCTCGTGTAGGTCAGCTGTCCTTGGCTGTCCGCTGACCAGAGGAACCCTGGCACCGCCTCCGCCACCTCCCTGAGCCGCGCTTCACTCTCTTCCAAGCGTCGCTCGGCGAGCATGGCCTGCGTGCGGTCTTTCAGGATCTTGACCAAGCCGACCGCCGACCCGTCCTCACTCCGGAGAGGAGTTGTTTCACCGCTGGCATAGAAGACGTCGCCATTTTTCCGAACATGCCATCGTTCGTCCGGCGCACATCCCTGCTCAAGCGCCTGCCGCGCTTCAAGCGCCGGACGTTCCGAAGCAAGGTCCTCGGGGGTGAAAATGCGATCGAGGAGTTCCCCGAGAAGCTCAGCCTCCGACCATCCAAATATGTGCCTTGCACCGTCGTTCCAGCTGGTGATCCGCCGGTCCAGGTCAGTGACAATGATCGCGTAATCCGCCACGCTGTCGAAGACCTGGTGCGCTCGAGCCTCGCTTTCGGACAGGGCGCGGGTGGCGAGCACCTGTTCGGTGATTTCAGTGCAGGCGCAGAAAAGGCCATCGATTTGGCCGCCCTCGGTACGCACTGGCGTGTAGGAGAAGGCGAAGTGGGTCTCCTCTCGATAGCCCTTGCGCTCCATCATCAGCAGTATGTCGTCCATGTGGACGGGGGCGCCGGCATATGCCCTGTCGACGATAGGAATCAGATCCTGCTGGATCTCCGACCAAACCTCGAGGAACGGCTGGCCGAGCGCTTCCGGGTGTTTGCGCGCCAGGATCTCGGCGTAGCAGTCATTGTAGATCAGGGTTCGTGCAGGTCCCCAGGCCACGAACATCGGCTGGTTGCTGCCGAGCAGCACCCCGACCAGAGCCTTCAAGGCCTGTGGCCAGTCGCGTGGTTCGCCAATAGGCGACGAAGCCCAGTCATGGGCCTTGATGCGCCGCGACATCTCGGTGTCGCCCTGGAGAAAGCTCAGCATCCCTCTAGTTACCGAGGAGATCCTCCGCCACCAAGCGCCAAGGCACTATGCAGCGCGGCGTTGGGCTTCTTTGCCCTAAGCCGCCGAGGCTGGCCACAAAAGCCACGGTGACCATTCGCTTCCCAACCACCACGTCCTGGAACCAACCAAGGGCGCTAAGCGGGACCACGCTCTGCCGATACCGTTCTACTATCCTTCCTGAGAAGTCGTCGGGGATGACGCAGGTCGACCCCTTTGACGACATCGGGCTCCGCCGCACCTTCTATGAAATCGAAGCCGTTCGATGAGGCGTAGATACCGAACAGCGCCCGCAAAAGGGACCATCTTCAGGTAGGTTCGAGGCTTGGAAGAGCGGCCGCGAGCAACAGAGCGGTCAGCATCGAACAGTCTCCCTGACGGGTAGCAGGATTTCAGTGCGCAGGACGATTTCGAACACTCTTCGGGATCGTCGAGAAGCCGTAGACGATCGGCTGATCCGCGGGTTCGTGGGCGGCCAGTAAAGCATCGAGAACCAGCGCCGCATCATAGCGCGATCAGCACCGGCTTGCCTTGACGTTCGCGTCACAAGCACCGGCAACGCCGAACCGTCGATCAGCGTTCTCGGGAAGCCGGGGAGTGAACCATGCCGCGATGAAGATGGGTCAATCCTGCGCGGGCGCCTGATCCCGAGCCTCAGCTAAGCCCGCAGGGCAGTCGGCTCCTTGCAGTCGGACCTGCGCGCTTGACGACCTATCGGCCCCGGCCCCGGAAGCAGACATTGCCAACCGCCACCTTGAGCCAAAGCAGCCGAAGAGCAGCAGACTCTTCCCGTGTGCGAAAATAAGGTGATCTCAGCGTCTGGCCGCAGGGAAGGAGCCGGTTTTACATCCAGCAGAAACGGACCGTTCGCAAGGTTAACGATCCAAGACGTTGATCTGCCCGAATAAATGGCGCACCCGAAGAGATTCGAACTCCTGACCCCCAGATTCGTAGTCTGGTGCTCTATCCAGCTGAGCTACGGGTGCGCATGCCTTGGCGGCGAGGGCGGGTCTTTAGCGGCTGGCGGGGCGAGGCGCAAGCGGGCGGCGAAGATTATCTGGCGTTCGGCGGCGGTTGACGCTTGGCGGGTGGGCGCCCGGGGGCTAGGTCCCGGGTCTCCCCGTCTGTCCGCCCAAGGGTTCGCCATGGGACCGTTTCGCCGCCTCCTCGCCGCCCTGCTGACGCCCGTCGTGCTGGCCGCCTGCCAGACGCCGGCGCCGCCGGCCACAGCGTTTGCCGCGACCGGCGCGGCTGAATCACAGCCAGCGCGCGGGCCGTTCGTCGCGGCCGCCAATCCGCTGGCGGCGGAGGCGGGTATGGCGGTGCTGCGGCGCGGCGGGTCGGCCGTGGATGCGGCCGTCGCGGTGCAGGCCGTGCTGGGACTGGTCGAGCCGCAGTCCTCAGGCCTCGGCGGCGGCGCCTTCATGATGGTCTATGACGCACGGACCGGGGCGGTGGAGGCCTATGACGGCCGCGAGACGGCGCCGGCGGCCGCGACGCCGGACCTGTTCCAGGAGAACGGGCGGGCGCTGCCCTTCCGGGACGCCGTGCTGTCGGGTCGCTCGACCGGCGCGCCGGGCGTGGTCGCCATGCTGGCGATGGCCCAGGGCGAGCACGGCAGGCTGGCCTGGCGCGACCTGTTCGGCGATGCGCGCGCACTGGCCGACGACGGCTTTTTGGTCAGCCCGCGTCTGGCGGGCATGATCGCCTCATCGTCGGCGCAGGTTCCGGAAGCGGGCGCGGCCGACGTGATCCGCTACTTCACCCGGCCGGACGGGGAGCGGTATCGGGCGGGAGACCGCCTGCGCAATCCGGACTACGCCGCGACGCTGGACCGGATCGCCGCCGAGGGTCCCTCGGCCTTCTATCAGGGCGAGATCGCCCGCGACATCGCCGCCAAGACGCGCGAGGCGCCCCGCCCCGGCGCGCTGACGGCTGAGGACATCGCAGCCTATCGCCCGCTGAAGCGCGAAGCCGTCTGCCGTCCCTACCGGCTTTACGTGGTCTGCACGCCGCCGCCCCCGTCCAGCGGCGTGTCGATCCTGCAGATGCTGGCCATGGCCGAGCGGACGCCGGACCTGGCCGGGGGGCCGGAGAGCCCGGAGGCGTGGGTGGCGTTCGGGCGGCTGCAGCGGCTGATGTACGCCGATCGCGACCGCTACATCGGCGACGCCGACTTCGTGGGCGTGCCGCTGGCCGGATTGCTGGCTGAGGACTACGTTGCGGCGCGCGCGGCCCTGGTCCCCCATATCAACGGCCCGGTCGAGGCTGGTCGGCCGACCGGCAGCGGCCCCGTCGGCGCCGACCGGACGCGCGAGCCCGCCGGCACCTCCCACTTCGTGATCGTCGACGCCGAAGGAAACGCCGTCAGCATGACCACGACGGTCGAGAGCGTGTTCGGCTCCGGCCGGATGACGCACGGCTTCTTCCTGAACAACCAGCTGACCGACTTCTCGTTTTCGCCGACCGAGGCGGACGGCGCGCCGGCGGCCAATGCGGTGGCGGCGGGCAAGCGGCCGCGCTCGTCCATGAGCCCCCTGCTGATCCTGGACCGACAGGGTCGGCTGGTCGGCGCGCTGGGATCGCCCGGCGGCTCCAGCATTCTGGCCTATAATCTCAAGGCGCTGATCGGGGTGCTGGACTGGGGCCTGACGATGCAGGAGGCCATCGACCTGCCGAACCTGGTGGTGCGCGGCGAGACGATCGGGGCGGACACCGCCGGCTTTGACGCCGCGACGCGAGAGGCGCTGGCGCGGGTCGGCATGACGTTAAGGCCGAACGCGTCGGAGACCTCGGGCCTGCATGGGGCGATCTGGCGGGACGGGTCTTGGGACGGCGGCGCAGACCGGCGGCGCGAGGGCGTGGCCCTGACCGCGCCCTGATCCGTCCGGCCTGATCAGTTCGGCCTGATGGAGAACTGAAAGGCGATCAGCCCCTCGTCGACGTCTGTATCGACGTCCGGTCCGAAGTTGACGCCCTCGGTCTCGATCTCGCGATAGACCACGCCGAGGGAGCCTTGCATCGCGCCCCGACGATAGGCCACGCCGATGGAGGCGTCGCCCAGGAATGCGCCCTCGTCGCGGCTGTAGCCGGAGCGGGCGTAGTCGCCGTCGCGCGTCCTGGCGAAGTTGTAGCCCACCGCCCGGCCCGAACCGGCGGCGTAGACGAACCAGCGCGAGCGTTCGCCGAACACCTTGTCGCCGTCCGGCATCAGCTTCTTCAGGCCGGAGCCGACCCGCAGGGTGGCGCCCGCCTCGGCCGAGCCGCCCCGACTGCCGAGCCCGATGCCGGCGTGGGGCGTCAGGCTGACCTCCAGGCCGGAGGCGGTGCGGGTGCGCGCGCCCGACCAGCCGCGCACATAGCGGACATCGTAACCGGTACGGTCCAGTTCAGCCTCGTCCATCGGCGTCACCGGCAGGGGTGCGCCGTCGGCGCGGCGCAGACGCCCGCGGGTGCTGAGGCTGACCCGATCGGTGAAACCCTCGTGCTCCAGCCAGACGTCGCGCCGGTCCGTCGCCTCAGCGCCGTCGGCGGGTCTGAAGTCCGCCGTCAGCTCGACCGCCGGTCCGAAGGCGGCGTCGGCGCGGGCCGTGAAGGGGGCCTGGGCGTCCAGCTTCAAGGTTTCGGAAGCGGCGTCGCGCCATGCGTCAGGCGCCCAGGTCTGGGCCTGGACCGGAGACAGGCCGGCGGCCGCGCCTGCCAGCACGCCCCCGCATCCCGCGATCCAAGCCCTCAGACGCATACGACCCCCTCAAGTCGGCGACGAGCCACCCTGCACCACAAGTCGGCCCGCGCCAATCGCCAACTTGGCGACACATTTGAGGACCGAACGCTGACGCTTGCCGGCGAGTTCCTGCGTCAGCCGACTATTGGCAGGCGAGGCACTCGTCGTAGTCGGTCTTGGGCACGGAGAAGAGGTCCGGCTGATTGGGATCGATTTCCTCTTCCGCCTTGTCCTCGGCGCCGGCGAAGGCGGCCCGCTGCACAGACTTGGAGCGGAGATAGTAGAGCGACTTCACGCCGCGCTCCCACGCCGACCAATGCAGCATGTGCAGGTCCCACTTGTTGACGTCGCCGGGGATGAACAGGTTCAGCGACTGGGCCTGGCAGATTTCCGGCGCGCGATCAGCGGCCAGTTCGATCAGCCAGCGTTGGTCCAGCTCGAAAGCGGTCTTGAACACGCCCTTTTCATCTTCGTCGAGCTCGTCGATGTGCTGGACCGAGCCTTCCTTCTCCAGGATGGTGTTCCACACAGCCTCGGTGTTGATGCCCTTTTGTTCGAGCAGGCGCTCCAGATAGGGGTTCTTGACCGCAAAGGAGCCTGACAGGGTCTTGTGGGTGTAGATGTTGGCCGGGATCGGCTCGATACCCGCCGACGTGCCGCCGCAGATGATCGAGATGGAGGCGGTCGGGGCGATCGCCAGCTTATGGCTGAACCGCTCCATCACGCCCTGATCGGCGGCGTCCAGGCAGGGCCCCTTCTCCTCGGCCAGCAGGCGGCTGGCCTTGTCGGCCTCGCGGCGCAGGTGTTTGAACAGCCGCATGTTCCACGACTTGGCCATGGCGGATTCGAACGCCACGCCCTGCGCCTGCAGAAAGGAGTGGAAGCCCATCAGGCCCAGGCCGACGGAGCGTTCGCGCTTGGCCGAATAGACAGCGTCCGCCATGGCCGCCGGCGCGCGCTGGATGAAGTCCTCCAGCACATTGTCGAGGAAGCGCATTACGTCCTCGATGAAGCGAGGCTCCTCGCGCCATTCCAGGAACGTCTCGGCGTTGACCGACGACAGGCAGCAGACGGCGGTGCGGTCCACGCCCAGGTGGTCCTTGCCCGTGTGCAGCATGATCTCGGCGCAGAGATTGGACTGCTTGACCTTGAGACCCAGCGCCTTCTGGTGCGGCGCCATCTGGCGGTTCACCGTGTCGGAGAAGATCAGATAGGGCTCGCCCGTCTGCATCCGGATCTCGAGGATCTTCGTCCACAGGCTGCGGGCGTCGACGGTTTTCCGCACTTCGCCAGTCTTTGGCGACTTGAGATCAAAGGTTTCGCCCAGTCTCACCGCCTCCATGAACTCGTCGGTGATGTTGATGCCGTGGTGCAGGTTCAGGGACTTGCGGTTGAAGTCGCCGGACGGCTTGCGGATCTCCAGGAACTCCTCGATCTCTGGGTGGAACACGTCCAGGTAGACCGCCGCCGAGCCCCGCCGCAGCGATCCCTGGCTGATCGCCAGCGTCAGCGAATCCATCACGCGGATGAAGGGGATGATGCCGGAGGTCTTGCCTGCACCCTTGACCTTTTCGCCAATCGAGCGGACGCCGCCCCAGTAGGTGCCGATGCCGCCGCCGTTGGAGGCCAGGGCGACGTTCTCGTTCCAGACGTTCTGGATGCCGTCCAAGCTGTCGCCCACCGCGTTCAGGAAGCAGGAGATAGGCAGGCCGCGGTCGGCGCCCCCGTTGGACAGTACGGGCGTGGCGGGCATGAACCACAGTTGGCTCATGTAGTCATAGACGCGCTGGGCGTGACCGGCGTCGTCGGAAAATGCGGTGGCGACGCGGGCGAACATGTCCTGGTAGCTTTCGCCGGCCAGCAGATAGCGATCCTCCAGCGTCTTCTTTCCGAAATCGGTCAGCAGCGCGTCGCGCGAGCGGTCGATTCGGACGCCGGTCTCCACGACCTTCAGCTGCGGACGGAGCGGCGTCTTCATCCGCTCCGAGCCTGCGAAGTTGGCCGCCATCAGTGCTTCGCCGTCAGCCATATCGATCCCCATCGCGTGCCTGAGCCACCAGATGTTGTGTCTGGTTTGCTTAAGAGAGACTAAATCACCTTGTTCAGGGGCACTCAACATCCACTTTCCAAAAAGGATGCCTCGACAAACGCACCAAGGCTCTGTCGCGCTCGATTCGCAGTCGATCGCAGGCTGGAATCGCTGGCCTTTGTCCGCTTTGCACAGGACCGCCCACAGGCGCCTTTTTTCCCGTGGAGGAACGATGCCCCGAGCGTGGCCGTTCGCCCATCCATGACTTCGTCCGCCCTCAAACTCTTTTTCGCACGCGCCGGGCGGCTGGCGCACGCCGAGTTCGCCGCACTGGGCGCCATGGCGGTGATCGCGCTGGGCGTGATGGCCTTTGTGGAGCTGGCCGACGACATGACCGAGGCCGACGGCCAGGCATGGGACGCGCGCATTCTCGCGGTGATGCGTCCCTACGCGGACGATCCCTCGCGCCCATGGGGTCCGTGGTGGCTGAAGGAGGCGGCGGCGGACATCACGTCGTTGGGCGGCATCTCGGTGCTTGGGCTGTTCGCCACCATCGCCGTGGGCTTTCTGCTGACCCAGCGCAAGTGGCTGTCCTCGACGTTGCTGGTCGTGGGCCTCGCCGGCGGCGTGGCCCTGTCGGAGGGGCTGAAGGCGGTGTTCGAGCGCGAGCGTCCGCCCGAGGTCGCCCAGGCGGTCGAGACGATCAACGCCAGCTTCCCGTCCGGCCATGCGCTTCTGTCCACCGTCTTCTACCTCAGCCTCGGCGTCATGCTGACGCGAGCCTTTCCGCGTCGCCGCTTCAAGATTTTCGTGCTTTGCGTGTCGATGATCATGGCGCTGCTGGTGGGCGCCACGCGGGTCTATCTGGGGGCGCACTGGGCCTCGGACGTGCTGGCGGGATGGAGCGTCGGCGCGGCCTGGGCCATGGCGCTGTGGCTCGTCGCCTATGCGGTCGAGCGCTTCCAGCAGGCGCGCCGCGCGCCGCTGCAGGATGAGCCGGCGCCTGCGGCGATCTGAAACCTGCGAGTCGTTTACGCTTGCGCCTTGGCGACGCCTCGGCGTAAAGCGCCGCTCGTCATCGGGGAGTAGCCGCCCGCGCCGATCATGCGGGGCTCGCGTCAACACACTTTCCCTTCGCCCGGAGGGAATGGCGCAAGACGCCGGGACGAGCTGAGCGCTCGATCCGGCACGGCAAGACCGCTGGCTTTCGCAGGGTGCATCCACGCGGGGCCCGGCTGCGAACGCCACAGGTCCGTCCGCCGAGGTTCCCCGCGCAAACGAGAACGGCTTGGAAGCCTTTCTGATCTCGACCGGCCTGGTCTCCATCGCGGAGATCGGGGACAAGACCATGTTGCTGTCCATCGTGATGGCGGCGACCTGGCGCAGGCCCGCGCCCATCCTCCTGGGCATCCTGGCGGCGACGCTGCTGAACCACGCCTTTGCGGCGCTGGCCGGCACGGTGCTGGCCCAGTTCATCCAAAGTGAATGGATGCGCTGGATCGTCGGGATCGCCTTTCTCGGCTTCGCCGGCTGGGCGCTGATCCCCGACACGCTGGAAGACCAGTCGGCCGAGGTCCAGCGCGGCTTCTGGGCCATCTTCTGGACCACCGCCTCGGCCTTTTTCCTGATCGAGATGGGCGACAAGACCCAGGTGGCCACCGCCCTGCTGGCCGCACGGTTCGACAACCTTCCCGCGGTGGTCGCCGGATCTACGCTGGGCATGATGCTGGTCAACGGGCCGGCCGTGCTGCTGGGCGAGACGGCGGCCCGGCGTCTGCCGCTGAAGTGGATCCGCATCGCGGCGGCTGCCGGCTTCGCCGCCACCGGCTTGTGGATCCTGCTGGCCGGCTAGATTTCGAACACGCGGTAGGGGGTTTCACCCAAGGTCCGCAGCACCGGCAGGGCGACGTTGTAGACCGGCACGCCCTTGTTGGTGCGCCCCTCGTGCGCGCCGCGGTGGGCGTGGCCGTGGACCACCAGCTTGACGTTGTCATAGCGGTCGATGGTTTCGGCCAGACGCGACGAGCCGAGGAAGGCGTGGATCTCCGGCGGCTCGCCCATCACCGTCTCGACGACCGGCGCATAGTGCAGCATCACCACCGAGCGTTCAGTCCGAAGCGTGCGGATCGAAGTGTCTATGGCGTTGGCGTCCTCGATCGCTTCGCCCACGAAGGTCTTGATCGACTGCTCGCCGAACGGGCTCAGCATGTAGCGGCCGAAGCCGCCGACAAAGCCCTTGCCGCCGGCGAATCCCACGCCCTCGATCTCATAGGCGCGTCCCTCGCCCAGCATCTTCACGCCCGCATCGCACAGCATCTTGAACACGTGATCGGGCTGGCCGCACTCATGTTCGTGGTTGCCCAGCACGCCCACCATAGGGATGCGGCACGCCTTGAGGTCCTCCAGCAGGATCTCGACCTCGCGCGTCTTGCCGTAGTTGACCAGGTCGCCGCACAGGCACAGCACGTCCGCGTCGTCGCCCACCCGCTCGAACAGGTCGCGGTAGGGCCGCTCCGACGTCTCGCCCACGTGAAGGTCGCCCACGGCCGCCACGCGCAGCTTGCGCGTCGGCCCCTGGTCCATGCCGGGCTGGGGCGTCTGCGGATCGGCCGCGGGCGCGTCGTTGGCGGCGTCGGACAGGGTCACGGGATCAGTGGACGGGATCATGGCGCTCCTCCAGGCCCTTTCCGACCACATCGCCGAAGCCCCATTCGGAGATGTCGGCCACATAGTCGCGTGGGCTGAACAGACGGCCGCGGCACACCTTTACGCGCGGCGCCGGCAGATCGATCTGGGCCTGAAGCCGTTCGGTCAGCTCCTCCATCAGCCAGCGCGGCACCCGGTCGCGCTCGGTCGGATAGGCGAAGCGAAAGTTCAGCAGGTGCGACATCAGCACCTCCCAATAGAGGTCCATCTGATCCAGCAGGCTCTTCCAGTCGATGGCTTCCGACTGCTTCAGGATCACGTGGTTCACGTCCGCGCCGTCGTAGCGATAGCGATCCTGGATGAAGACCTTGGACAGGATCAGGGCCGTCGGCGGCGTGATCTTCACCTCGTGTCCGTAGACCTTGATGACGTCGCCGCTGAACCAGGCGTCCGACACCGCGATGGTGCCGTTGGACATGGCGAAGATGACGTCGAAGAAGTGCTTGTCGTCCTTCCAGACCTTGGCGATCCATCGCTCGTCCTCGACGTCGGTGCGATAGCCCTTGGCCTGGAAGAAGGCCAGGATGCGGGGGTAGTCGCCGGGCTTGCAGAACACGTCCAGGTCCTTGGTGGGCCGCCGGATGCCGGTATAGGCCGTCACCGCATAGGTTCCAGACAGCAAGAAAGGCACGCCCGATTCCTTCAGCAGCCGCAGGCTCTCCTCGTAAAAGGCCAGCGCTTCGGGCGGCGGCTCGAAGGTCGGTTCGAGGATGACTTCGGACATGTCTCGGGTCTCTGATTGGTCAGGGTTGGCAAACGGCGGCGGAAGCGGCGCGGTTCCGCTTGCGCCGTCGGGCTTCGACCCTCGAGCGTCGCCGTCCGTGCGGATTCATCAACAGGCTCATCCCCATCTGATTGAAGTGCCGACACCACATTTGGTGTTCATGACGAAAGTTGATCGCAACATCTGCGAAACAACACTTGGCGCCGGGCGCATGCGGCCGCATGGTGAAGCGATCCTTTCCGAATCCGCCAGGCCTCTTTTCGATGAACGCTCACAGCCCGATCATCCGCCCGGAAGGCGCGCAAGCCGCCGGCCTCCTGACCCCCTCGCTCGCCTACAAGCCGTTCCGCTATCCGTGGGCGTTCGACATGTGGAAGAAGCAGCAGCAGGTCCACTGGATGCCCGAGGAGGTGCCGCTGGGCGAGGATTGCAAGGACTGGGCGACCAGCCTGACGGAGGGCGAGCGCAACCTGCTGACCCAGATCTTCCGCTTCTTCACCCAGGCGGACATCGAGGTCCAGGACAACTACATGGAGCGCTACGGCCGGGTGTTCAAACCGACCGAGGTCAAGATGATGCTGGCCGCCTTTGCCAATATGGAGACCATCCATATCGCGGCCTACGCCCTGCTGCTCGAGACCATCGGCATGCCCGAGAGCGAGTTCGGCGCCTTCATGGAATATGAGGCCATGCGGGACAAGCACGACTACATGGGCCAGTTCGGCGTGGACACCGACGCCGACATCGCCCGGACGCTGGCGATGTTCGGGGGCTTCTCGGAAGGGGTTCAGCTGTTCGCGTCGTTCGCCATGCTGATGAACTTCCCGCGCCAGAACAAGATGAAGGGCATGGGCCAGATCGTGTCCTGGTCGGTGCGCGACGAGAGCCTGCACTGCGAAGGCGTCATCAAGCTGTACCACGCCTTCAACAAGGAGACCGGCGCCGTCACCAAGACCGTCGCCGACGACATCGTCGACTGCTGCAAGACCGTGGTGGACATGGAGGACAAGTTCATCGACCTGGCCTTTGAAATGGGTTCTGTCGACGGCATGACCCCGCACGACATCAAGCAGTACATCCGCTTCATCGCCGACTGGCGCCTGCGCCAGCTGAAGCTGCCCGAGGTCTATGGCGTGACGGAGAACCCGCTGCCCTGGCTGCAGGCGCTGCTGAGCGGGGTCGAGCACGCCAACTTCTTCGAGGCGCGCGCCACCGAATACTCCAAGGCGGCGACCCAGGGCTCCTGGCACGGCGCCGAGGGCGTCTGGACCGAGTTCGACCGCATGATGGCCCGGCGCGACATGAGCCTGGTGATCGGCTGAACCCAAGCCCTCCGGCGACGACAAAAAAGGCCCGGCGACGCCGGGCCTTTTTCGTTTCGATCGGTGGGGCGCTCAGCGCGCGGCGGCGATCATCCGGTCGACCTCGGCCAAGTGGCGCTGGACGATCGGCACGGTGGCCGTCGCGGCGGCCTTCAGCGCCGGCGACGTTCCAGCTTCCGAATAGGTCTTCTGCACGCCCAGCGCTTCTTTGTGCGCCATCTGCTGCTGCGTCAGGTACAGGCGGTCACGCTCGACGCCCTGGAACATCTTCAGCGCATTGACCATGGCGGCCTGATGCTGGGCCAGCATCGCCGGCGGCGGGGTCACGCCGTCGCGGCGCGCGGCCGCCATCGCGTCGGCGGTGGTCTTGGTGTGATGGTCGATCATCATCTGGGCGAAGCGGCGGACCTCCGGGTTCTGGGTCGTCTCCAGAACCGCCTGGCTCGACTGGATCTCGTACAGATCACCACCGCCGGCCAGCATCAGGAAATCCATGGGCGACGGGGCGGGCGTCAGGGTGCCGGCCGGGGTCCAGTTGTAACGATAGGATTGCGGCGTGGCCTGAGCGGCGGCAGCGCCGGCGGAGAGCAGGGCGGCGACGCAGACGGCGCCGGCGATGAGCTTTTGCATGGATATCCTCGTTGTTCCGGCAGCAGAACCTCGCCAAACGCCGATAGTTCCCCAGGATGGGGCGTTTGGACTGCGCCGTCCGCGCGGCTAGAGTCTGCGGGTGACAGCACCTGATCCTATCCCCGTTGCCTTGGTCGGCTTCGGCTACGCCGGAGAGACCTTTCACGCTGCGCTGATCGCCGCCTGCCCCGGCCTGCGCCTGCATACGGTTGTGTCCAGCCGACCCGAGCAGGTGCGGGAGAGATGGCCGCAGGTCCGCGTCGTCGCCGATCTGGACGAGGCGCTCGCCGATGTGGGGGTCGAACTGGTGGTGATCGCCGCGCCCAACGCCGAGCACGCGCCGCTCGCCCGTCGCGCGCTGAACGCCGGGCGGGCCGTGGTGGTCGACAAGCCCTTCACCCTGACCCTGGCGGAGGCCAAGGCGTTGGCGCAACTGGCCGAGACGCGCGGCCGCCTGTTGTCGGTGTTCCATAATCGACGTTGGGACGCCGACTTCCTGACGCTGCAGGGATTGATCGAGGCGAACCGGCTGGGCCGCATCGTGCGGTTCGAGAGCCGCTTCAACCGCTACAGGCCGCAGGTCCGCGACCGCTGGCGCGAAGCGGACACGCCCGGCGCAGGCGTGTGGTACGACCTAGGTCCGCACCTGATCGACCAGGCGCTGGCGCTTTTCGGCGAGCCTTCGGGCGTGACGGCCGACCTGGCGATCCTGCGCCCCGGCGGCAAGGCCTGCGACTACGCCCATGCGGTCCTCCGCTATCCGGACAAGCGCGTCATCCTTCATGCCGACATGCTGAGCGCCGATCCCGATCCGCGCTTCGTGGTGCAGGGAAGCCGCGCGGCGTACGTCACCCGTGGCCTTGACCCGCAGGAAGACCAGCTGAAGGCGACGGGTGGCGCCGGCGGCGAGGGCTGGGGCGTCGATCCTCGGCCGGGCGAGATCATCGACGGCGCGAGCGGCGAGCGGGAACCGGCCATGGGCGTCCCCGGCGACTACCGCCGCTACTACGACGGGATCGCCGCCGCCCTGCGCGGCGGGGGGCCCAACCCCGTCCCGCCGCATGAGGCCGTGGCGGTGATGACGGTGCTGGAGGCGGCGCGGCTCAGCGCGGAGCGCGGGTGCGAAGTGCGTCTGGACGCATTGCCGAGCGCGCCCGGCGCGGCGTAGGCTTTGGTCATGATCCTTGCGACCTCGTCCGGCGACTATCCGATCCCACCGGAGGTGGCGCGCGTCCTCCCGGACGTGCCCAGCCCGCCGCAGCCCGGCGCGCCCGACGCCCGCGAGCAGATGGAAAGCTTTCAGGATTGGCTGGACGCCTCGCCGCAGCACGCCATCGATTATGAGCGCGTGCGGCGCTGGCACCTCGTGCAGGACGAATTGGCCGCAGCGGCCAAGGCCGAACAGCGTCCCTTCGTGGTGACAGCGGACGGCCTGGAGTAGCCGGGCCATCGGAACGAGCGACGGTTTCCCGCGATAAGACCGCTGACCTCTTTCAGCGAAAGTCCGAACTCATGATCCAGTCCGTCGGCTACGGCGCCAAGGCCGCGCAAGCCAAGCTCGAGCGCATCGAATTCGAACGCGACGATCCCAAGCCCAACGAGGTGGTGATCGAGGTCCTCTACACCGGCGTCTGCCACTCCGACATTCACCAAGTGAAGAACGAGTGGAAGAACACCGTCTATCCCTGCATTCCCGGCCACGAGATCGTCGGCCGCATCAAGTCCGTGGGTTCCGAGGCCGGCCGCTTCAAGGAAGGCGACATGGTCGGTGTGGGCTGCATGATCGACAGCTGCCGTCAGTGCGAGCCCTGCCAGTCAGGCGACCAGAACTACTGCGCCGGCCCCAACAGCTGGCTGGCCACCTACAATGGTCCGATGACCCCCAAGGGCATGACGGAGGACGGCTCCAACATGTACGGCCGCGACAACACCTTCGGCGGCTATTCCGACGTGGTGGTGGTGCCCGAGGACTTCGTGCTGCGCATCCCCGAGGGTCTTGATCCCAAGGCGGCGGCGCCGATCCTGTGCGCGGGCGTGACCACCTTCTCGCCGATGAAGCACTGGGGCGTGAAGGCGGGCGACAAGGTGGCGATCCTGGGCTTTGGCGGCTTGGGCCACATGGCGCTGAAGCTCGCCAAGGGGCTCGGCGCGGAGGTGACGGTTCTCACCTCCACGCCCGAGAAGATCGAGCTGGCCAGGTCGCTGGGCGCGGACGCCGCCTATGTCGAGACCGACAAGACGTCGCTGACCCCGCTCGCCGCCTCGTTCGACATGATCCTGTCCACCGTGCCGGAGAAGCACGAGGTGGGTCCGTTGCTGGACCTCCTGAAACGCGACGCCACCTTTGTGGTGGTCGGCAACCTCGACGTCATCGACGGCGTGGACAACATGAAGCTGGCCGGCTCACGCCAGAGCGTGGCGGGCTCCCTGATCGGCAACCTCAAGGAAACGCAGGACGTGCTCGATTTCTGCGCCGAAAAGGGCATCGCGCCCGAGGTCGAGGTCATCGACATCAAGGACATCAACGACGCCTACACAAAGGTCGAGAACGGCGAGGTGCGCTTCCGCTACGTCATCGACATGGCGACGCTGAAGGCCGCCTGATCCCAGGCGTCACCCCGGCAGACGCAGCTCGAACACCGCGCCCGCCGGGCCGCTCTCGACCAGCCTGAGGTCGCCGCCGTGCAGGGCCGCCAGCTCGCGCGAGATGGTCAGGCCGAGCCCCGTGCCCTCCGAGGCGCGTCCGCTGACGAAGGGTTCGAACAGCCGCTCGGCCAGGCGCTGCGGGATGCCCGGTCCGTCGTCGGCGATGCGCACGACGCAGAAGCCTTCCTCGCCGCGAGCGGTGACCGTGATGACGCCGCGTCCCCGCTGCTCGGGCGCTCGGGCGGCATCGCCTTCGATGGCCTGGCGGGCGTTGCGCATCAGATTGACCAGGATGCGGTGCAGCTGGTCGCCGTCCGCCATGAGGCCGAAGCGGGCCGGAACCTCGGCCTCCAGCCGCACCCCGTCGGGGGTGAGACCCGCATCCTCGGCCGCGCCGGCGAGCGCTGCGTCCAGCGCCAGCCGCGTCTTCTGCGGCGGCGGCTCCTCGCTTTTTCCGTACTGCAGCACATTGGCCGTCAGGGCCGCGGCTCGGCCCAGCGCCCGCTCCAGCCGAGGCAGCACCTTGGCCACCTGCGGGTCCGGGGATGCGGCCAGGCGCTCGGACGTCATCTGGGCCGAAGCCAGCATGTTGCCGAGGTCGTGGTTGATCTTTGCCACGGCCTCGCCCAGCGCGACGAGGCGCGCGCGCGAGCGCAGGGATTGGCGCACCTCCTCCTGCATCCGCGCCAGCTCTCGCTCGACCCGGCCGATCTCGTCATGCCGATCGGACGGTGCGTCCGGCTGGCTCTCGGGATCGGCCGCGAAATGCTCGATGGAGCGGGTCACGCGCCGGAGGGGGCGCAGCACCAGCAACGCCAGACCCAGGTAGAGCAGCGCCCCCGCCGTCACGGAGATCAGCAGCGACACCAACAAGCTGTTCAGCAGAAAGGCGCGCAGTTCCTGCTTCAGCGGCTCGGCCGGCGTCACGATCTCGATGAAGTCGCCCGAACGATAGCGCGGCCGCGCCTGCACCCGCAGCGACCGATCGGGGTGCCCCACGAGCGTCCGCCACGGGTCGGCCAGCCGCGCCACCGTGTCCTGGCGACGCAGATCGATCAGTTCGGGCGCGCGCGGCAGATTGGGGGCCTGGAGCAGGAGGCGGCGCACCCCCTCCTCGGTCAAGGCCACGGCCTGAACCCCGCCGATCCGCATCAGCTCGGCCGCCGTGTCGTCCTCCACGGCGCTGTAGGGCAAGGCCTCGACGCCGACGGACGCCAGCTCCGCCGCCTGCAGCCGATCCCGCAGCCAGCGCTCATGGAAGGCCGAGGCGTTGGGCGCCACGATCAGCACCTCCACCGCCAGAGTGAAGAACACCGTCAGCAGCAGAAGCCGCGCCGACAATCCGTCCGGCTTCAGCCCGGCGGCGATGCGCTGGATCAGGGCCCTCACGCCGGCTGAACTCCGCGCCGGCCGCGCGCCATCTGAACCAGGCGAATGCCGAGCGGCAGCAGCAGCGACAGGAACACGACCCCCATCAACGGCCAGAAGAACTGGTGCAGCAGGAGGTTGAGATCCGGCCGCACGCCCCGCCGCAGCAGCTCGCCCAGCTCCGCGCCGATCCAGGTGTAGATGGTCGTGGACGGCAGGAGGCCCACAAAGGTGGCGATCACATAGGGACGTAGCGGCACGGCCATCATGCCGGCGGTGGCGTTGATCAGCACGAACGGCACGCTGGGGATCAGCCGCAGCGTCAGCAGGGTGGTGAAGGCGTTGCGGTCCAGTCCCTTCGCCAGCCGGTCCATCAGCCCGGCGTCCTTGGCGAACTTGGCCCTCAGCCAGGTGCCGATCGAGGTGCGGTACACATAGTAGATGACGACCGAGCCGATCGTGGCGCCGGTCGCCTGCGCCAGCGCCCCGACCCACGGCCCGAACATCAGCCCGCCGAGCAGGGTCAGGAACACCGGCCCCGGAATGGTGGAGGCGGTGGCCAGCGCATAGACGCCGACAAAGGCCAGAAGCGCGATCCAAACATGCTCGCGCGCATAGGCCTGGAGCCCCAGCCCGTGCTCGCGGATCATGTCCATCGACAGCCAGCGGTTCAGGCCCAGGGCGAAGAAGGCGACGACCAGCCCGGCCACGGCGATCAGCGGCAAGAGCCGCAGTCCCCATTCCCTGGCCGATCGCTGCATCATAGGATGTTCCGCTTCCCCGAAGATTCCCGCGCGGCGTTGACTCGCGCCGTCATGCGACTTATACGCCCGCCCTTCCCGCGACGGAGCCTTTTTGCCCGCCGCTCAACCTTTTAACGTCAGGAGCCGACCGTGAAGCGGACCTATCAGCCGTCCCGACTCGTGCGCAAGCGCCGTCACGGTTTCCGCGCGCGGATGGCCACCAAGAACGGCCAGAAGATCGTTGCGCGCCGCCGCGCCAAGGGCCGCAAGCGCCTGACGGCGTAAGCGCCCCCGCGTCCAGATCAGGACGCGCGTGAGCGAGACCCTACAGATCAAGCGTCTGCTGCGGCGGCCCCAGTTCCTGGCGGCCGCCAACGGCGTTTCCGAGGCGCGTGGCGGCGTGGTGATCCAGCGCCTGGACCGCCGAGACGGCCAGGCGCACGTCGGCCTGGGCTTCACCGCCACCCGCAAAATCGGCGGCGCCGTGGTCCGCAACCGCTGCAAACGCCGCTTGCGCGAGGCCGCCCGCGCCCTGTTGCCCCTCCACGGCAAGGCGGGGTGCGACTATGTGTTCATCGCGCGTATGGGCACGGCGGAGCGTGACTGGGACCGTTTGCTTGACGATGTGAAAACCGTCCTTACAAGGCTGGCGAGCCCCAAGGACCCGGCCGCTCGGCCGCATGGCCGCCCCTCCAGCGGCCCGGATGCCCGACCCCGATGAAAAACGAGAACTCGCGCAACACGATCATCTTCATCGTGGCGTCGGCCCTGATCCTGGGCCTGTACTGGTTCACCGTCCTGCGCCCGCAGGCCGAGGTGCGCCGCGCCAACCAGCTGGCCGCCGCCGAACAGCAGAGCGAGGCGGCCGCCGATGCGCCCAACACCGCGCTTCGGCCCGAGAGCGCCATCTTCGTCACCGACCGGACGGAGGCGCTGGGCGCAGGCGCGCGCGTGCCGATCCAGACGCCGACGCTGCGCGGCTCCCTGTCGCTGCAGGGCGGCCGCATCGACGATCTGTTCCTGGTCCGCTACCGCGAGACGCTGGACGCCGACAGCCAACCGGTCGAGCTGTTCCGTCCGCAGGGCATGGAACACGCCTATTTCGCCCAGTTCGGCTGGACCGGCCCCAATGTCGCGGGCGGCGTGCCGGGGCCGAACACCCCCTGGAGCCTGACCGCCGGCTCGACGCTGACCCCGACCTCGCCCGTCACCCTGACCTGGGACAACGGCCAGGGCCTGCGCTTCACCCGCGTGATCTCCATCGACGACCAGTACATGTTCACGGTCGCCGACACGGTGCAGAACCTGGGGACCCAGCCGATCACCATCGCGCCCTACGGCTCGGTCCAGCGCCAGGGCGTGCCCGCCGATCTCGGCAAGCAGATGATCCTGCACGAGGGCGCCATCGGCGTCTTCGGCCAGCCCGGCCGCTACGCCACCGACCAGTACAAGTACAAGGACTGGCAGGGCAAAGCCCGCATCCAGGAGACCTCCACCGGCGGCTGGCTGGGCATCACCGACAAATACTGGATGGCCGCACTGATCCCGCCGCAGACCGAGCAGGTCTCGGCCGAGTTCCGCGTCCGCGATCCCGAAGGCGCCAACCAGCACGAGGCCAATGTGCTGGGCGCCAGCCGCACCATCCAGCCGGGCGCCAGGGTCACCGAGACCCAGCGCCTGTTCGCCGGGGCCAAGCGCAACGAGATCCTGAAGGGCTATGAGCAGGACCTGAACCTGCCGCGCTTCGTCTACGCCATCGACTGGGGCATGTTCTGGTTCCTGACCCGGCCCATCTTCATGGTGGTGGAGTTCTTCTTCCAGCTGCTGGGCAACTTCGGCCTGGCCATCCTGGCGCTGACCGTGCTGGTCAAGCTGCTGCTCTTCCCGCTCGCCAACAAGAGCTACGAGAGCATGTCCAAGATGCGCAACCTCCAGCCCAAGATGGAGGAGATCAAGAAGAAGTTCGGCTCCGACCCGCAGAAGCAGCAGCAGGAGACCATGGCCCTGTACCAGCGCGAGAAGATCAATCCGGTCGCCGGCTGCCTGCCGATCCTGGTGCAGATCCCGATCTTCTTCGCCCTCTACAAGGTGCTGTTCGTCACCATCGAGATGCGGCACCAGCCCTTCTTCGGCTGGATCCGCGACCTGTCGGCGCGGGATCATTCGACCATCTGGAACCTGTTCGGCCTCTTGCCCTACGATCCCGCCGCCGTGCCGCTGATCGGCGCCGTCCTGAACGGCCCGGCGCATATCGGCCTTCTGCCGATCCTGTACGGCGTCACCATGTGGCTGCAGCAGGCGATGAACCCGGCCGTGCCCGATCCCATGCAGCGCCGCATCTTCGCGCTGATGCCGGTGGTGCTGGCTTTTGTGCTGGCGCCCTCGCCGGCCGGCGTCCTGATCTACTGGGTGTGGAGCACCATCCTGTCGATCCTGCAGCAGTACATCATCATGCATCGCTTCGGCGCCGAGAACCCGATCGACAGCTTCATCGCCCGCGTGAAGTCGCCCAAGACGAAGGCCGCGTGACCGACTTCTCCGAAGACGAGCTGGAGCAGGCCCGCGTCCTGTTCCAGCGCCCGGCGACATTCGTCATGGGGGCCGCCAAGATCGAGCAACTGCCCGATCCGGACCTGCCCGAGGTCGCCTTCGCCGGCCGTTCCAACGTCGGCAAGTCCAGCCTGATCAACGGCCTGGTCGGCATGCACAAGCTGGCGCGCGCCTCCAACGAGCCGGGGCGCACGCGAGAGGTCAACTTCTTCGACCTGGACGGCCGCATGCGGCTGGTCGATCTTCCCGGCTACGGCTTCGCCAAGGCGTCCAAGGCCGCGACGCGCAAGTTCCAGGACCTGGGGCGCGACTATCTGCGCGGGCGTGTGACGCTGAAGCGGGTGTATCTGCTGATCGACAGCCGCCATGGGCTGAAGTCGGTGGACGGCGAAGCGCTGGACGCGCTGGATCTCGCCGCCGTCTCCTATCAGATCATCCTGACCAAGGCCGACAAGCTCAAGAAGGGCGAGGGCGAAGCGGTGGCGGCGGCGACACTGAAGGCCATCGCTAAGCGCCCGGCGGCCTTTCCCGCCGTGATCCTGACCTCGTCCGAAAAGGCCGAAGGCCTGCCCGAGCTGCGCGCGGAGATCATGCGCACCACCGGGGCGACCCTGAACTGACCCCACAGCCGCCCCGAACAAGAAAAAAGGCCCGGAGATCGCTCTCCGGGCCTTTTCTCATGGTGTCGGCGGACCGGCCTTATTGGGCTCCGGCCTGACGCACCTCGACCGGCAGGCCCAGGGCGTCCAGCTGCGGCTTGACCACGGAGGCGTCGCCCACCACGACCCAGACGAACTGATCGGGTTTGATGACCTCGCGGGCGGCGGCATCCATCTCGGCCGCCGTCAGCGCGCGGGTGCGGCTGGCCAGCGTGGCCTGATAGTCGTCGGGACGGCGATAGAGGGCGTTCGAGCGTAGCGCCCCCAGGATCTGCCCGGCCGTCTCATAGCTGCCGGCCAGCGAACGGGTGTTGCCGTTCAGCGTCCGCTCCAGCTCCTGAGGCGTCACGCCGTCGGTCTGCAGGAAGCGGTCGTACTGGGCGATCAGGGCGGCGATCGATTCACCCGTGCGGTTCGCTTGCACCGGCGCATTGACGATGTAGGGCACGCGGTGCTCCAGCGCGTTCACCCCGCCGCGCACGCCGTAGGACCAGCCCTTGGTCTCGCGCAGGTCCGAGTTGATCCGCGACAGGAAGTCCGAACCCAGCGTCACATTGGCCGCGTTCAGCGCCAGCAGATCGTCGGTGCCCGAAACAGGCAGCACCGCCCCGCCGTAGATCAGCGACTGCGGCGACTGAGGCCGGTCGATCAGGACGATGCGGTTGGTCGAGGCCGGGATCGTCGCGGCGAAGCTCTTGGTTCCCTTGGGCGTTGACGGCGCGCGCCAGTCGCCGAAGGCGGTCTCGAGCTGCGGCGTGATGGCGCTCAGCGGCTGGTCGGACACCACAAAGATGGTGGCGTTGTCCGGCCGCACCCAGGCGTCGTGCTCGGCCACCAGATCGGCGCGGGTCAGGGCCTTCAGGGTGGCGTCGTCGCCCGATCCTGTGAACGAGCGGCCATAGGGGCTGTCGGCGCCGTACAGCAGCGGCGGCAGGGCGCGGGCGGCGATAGCGCCGGGATTGGTCCGCTCGCTGGCCAAGGCCGACAGGCGGGCGGCGCGGATGCGCTCGACCTCCGACGGCGCGAACGCCGGGTTGCGCACCACGTCCGACAGCAGCGCGAGCGCCGGCGTCAGATTGGCGGACAGGGTCGACAGCTCGGCGCTGGTGCGGTCCATCGAGGCGCTGACGCTGACGGAGGCGCCCAGGCGCTCCTCCTCCTCGGCCAGCTGGTTGGCGTCACGCGTGGTGGTGCCCTCGTCCAGCAGGTCCAGCATCATGGCGTGGGCGCCGAGACGGTCGGCCCGGTCGGCGGCGTAGCCGGCGTCGAACTCCACCGCCATGCGCGTCACCGGCACGGTGTCCACCTGGGCGTAGACCACCTGAACGCCGTTCGACAGGGTTGTGCGCTCGACCGCCGGGAACTTCAGGTCCGGCACCTCACCGATGGTCGGCATGGGGTCGCGAGCCACGCGCTGGATCTCGGCGGCCGGGACCGGGGTCGCGCCGGACGGAGCCGCGGCGGCCTCGACATAGGCCTCGCGCTCGCCCGGGGCGATGGTCATGTCGAACACCGGGCGGGTCAGCCAGCGCTGCATGGCGTCGCGGACCTGCGCCGGGGTCACTGACGCATACTGGGCCAGCTCCTTCTTGTAGTGCTCGGGGTCGCCGGCATACAGCTGCCCTTCGGCCAGAACGTTGGCCTTGCCGTTGACCTGCTCCAGGCTTTGGATGCGGCCGGAGACGTAGCGGGTGGCGACGCGGGCGACCTCTTCCTCGGTCGGGCCGTTCTTGATGAAGTCGGCGACCAGGGTGTCCAGGCGGCGGCCGACGGCGGCGGCGTCCTCGCCCGGCTTCACATCGACCGAGATGTCGAAGATGCCGACGCGGTGGAACTCCGACAGGGAGGACGACACGCTCACGGCGCTCTGCTCGTCACGCACCAGGGTGTTGTCCAGCCGCGAGGAGGCCAGCCCGCCCAGGACGGCGGCGCCGACCGACAGGGGCACGGCGTCGTCGCTGAGCATGCCGGGAACCGCCCAGCTGCGCGTCAGCCGGGTGTTGGCGACGCGGTCGTGCATGGTTTTGACGATGGGCGCCGACAGGGTCGGGACGTCGGCCTGCGCCGGCGTGTTCACCGGGCCGCGCGGGATGGCGCCGAAGTATTTCTGCATCAGCGGACGGGCGGTCGCCTCGTCGATGTCGCCGGACAGCACCACGATGGCGTTGTTCGGGCCGTAGTTGTCACGGAACCAGTTCCGCACCGTCTCCAGGCTGGCGGCGTCCAGATCGGCCATCGAGCCGATGGTGGAGTGGCGGTATGGGTGGCCTTCGGGGAACAGCGCCTCGAGCTGGGCGTACTCGAACAGGCCGTAGGGCTGGTTGTCGCCCTGGCGCTTTTCGTTCTGCACCACGCCGCGCTGCAGATCGAGCACCTCCTGCCCGACCTCGCCGAGCAGATAGCCCATGCGGTCGCTTTCCAGGAACAGCGCCTGCTCCAGCGCCGGGGTCGGCACGGTCTGGAAGTAGTTGGTGCGGTCGAACCAAGTGGTGCCGTTCAGGTTGGACGGGCCCAGGTTGCGCATGCGGCCGAGGTAGGAGCCCGGCGCATTCTCCGATCCGCCGAACATGAGATGCTCGAACAGGTGGGCGAAGCCGGTGGAGCCGGCGGGCTCGTCCTTGGAGCCGACATTGTACCAGACCGACACCGCGACCACCGGGGCCTTGCGGTCCTCGTGCACGATCACGGTCAGGCCGTTGTCCAAGGTGAACTTGGAGTAGGGGATGTCCACCTGGCCGACCAGCGCCGAGATCGGAGCGGCGGCCTGCGCCGGCGCGGCGGGGCTGGAGGCCTGGACGGGCGCGGCCGGGCTGAAGGCCCAGACTGGCGTGGTGGGGGCCAGCAGGGCGGCCAGGGCGACAAGGGGCGCGACGCGACGCATGGGGCGGGTTCCTCCGGAAAACGTTGGAGCGAACCTTAACCGGGCGACACACGCGCGCAACGCCGTCGCCACAAACATGACCAAAGCTTCATGTTCCACGATGTCGCAGCCGCTAAGAGCCTCCGGCGCATCCGCCCGCGTCACTCTCCCTAATCAAGTCCCTGGTCGAGCCCGACGGTGACCAGCGCCCCTCCCGCGCTCAAGCCGCGAGCGACCGCGTCGCGAGCATAGCGCCCCTAAATGTGGATGGCGTGTCCGAGCGCGCGCAGGCTGGCCTCATGGAAGGCTTCGCCCAGCGTCGGGTGGACGTGGATGGTTCCGGCCACGTCCTCCAGCACCGCGCCCATCTCCAGCATCTGGGCGAAGCTGTTGGACAGTTCGGACACATGCTGGCCCACGGCCTGGACGCCCAGCAGGCGATGATCGGCCCTGGAGGCGATGACCCGCACGAAACCGCCGTCCTCGCCCGCCTCGATCGCCAGCGCCCGGCCGATGGCGGCGAAGGGGAACACCGCCGTGATCACGTCGTCGCGCCCTTCTACGTCCTGCGGCAGGAGTCCGGCGGCGGCGATCTCGGGCTCGGTGAAGCAGACCGCGGCCACCGTGGTCGGGTCGAACACCCTGTCGTGTCCCGCGATGATTTCGGCCACCACCTCGCCCTGGGCCGAGCCCTTGTGCGCCAACATGGGCTCGCCGGTCAGGTCGCCCACGGCCCAGACGTTCTTCATAGAGGTGGCGCAGCGTTGGTCGATCTTCACGAACGGCCCGGCCATGGCCACGCCCATGTTTTCGAGCCCCCAGCCCTGGGTGCGCGGACGGCGCCCCACGGTGACCAGCACCTTGTCGGCGGCGATCTGCATCGGCGCGCCGTCCTTGGTGGTGATCGACAGCTTGCCGTCTCCGAAGCCGCCGGCGCGCGCACCGAGGTGCAGCTCGACGCCGTGGCCGGTCAGCCATTTGGCGACTGGATCCGTCAGGGCCTTGTCGAACAGCGGCAGGATGCGGTCGGCCATCTCCACGATGGCGACCTCGGCCCCCAGCTTGCGATAGGCGATGCCCAGCTCCAGCCCGATGTAGCCGCCGCCGACGACGACCAGCTTCTTCGGAACCTCCGACAGGCTCAGCGCCTCGGTGGAGGAGATCACGTCGCCGCCGAACGGCAGGAACGGCAGCTCGACCGGCTCGGAGCCGGTGGCCAGGATGACGTGCTCGGCGGTGATCACGACGTCGCCGTCGGCGGTCTTCACCGTGCAGGTCTTGGCGTCCGAGAAGGTCGCCCAGCCGGAGATCACCTTGACCTTGGCCTTCTTCAGCAGGGCGGCGACGCCGTTGTTCAGCTTCTTGACGACGCCGTCCTTCCACTGGACCGTCTGCTTCAGGTCGATGGCCGGCTTGGCCGCCGTGATCCCCAGCGTCCCGCCGCCCGCCGCCTTGGCCACCGTCTCGAACTTGCCCGCCGCGTGGATGATGGCCTTGGACGGAATGCAGCCGACGTTCAGGCACGTCCCGCCGAGGCCGTCCCCACCGTCCACCAGCACGGTGTCGAGCCCCAGCTGCCCGCAACGGATGCCCGCGACATAGCCGCCGGTGCCGGCGCCGATGATCAGGACTTTGGTCTTCAGTTGCTGCACAGCCGCCATCCGATCAGTTCATCCACAGCGTCGCCGGATGCTCCAGCAAGCCCTTGATCCGCTGCACGAACACCGCGGCGTCGTGGCCGTCGACGATGCGGTGGTCGAAGCTGGAGGAGAGGTTCATCATCTTCCGCACCACCATCTGACCGTCTCACACCACGACCCGTTCGGCGATCTTGTTGGGGCCGACGATGGCGACCTCGGGGTGGTTGATGATGGGGGTGTGGACCACGCCGCCGAGCGTGCCCAGCGAGGTGATGGTGATGGTCGAACCGGACAGCTCCTCGCGCTTGGCCGAGCCGTCCTTGGCCGCGCCCGAGACGCGGGCGATCTCCAGCGCGGTGTCGTAGGGGTCGCGCGCCTCGGCGTGACGGACCACCGGCACCATCAGGCCGTTCGGCGTCTGGGCGGCGATGCCCAGGTGCACGGCGGCGTGCTGGGTCAGGACGCCGGCCTCGTCGTCGTAGGTGGCGTTGATCTGCGGCTGGTCGCGCAGGGCCACCACGATGGCGCGCGCCATGAAGGGCAGGACGTTGAGCTTGGGCTGGTCCTTCGACTTGGTCGCGTTCAGGTGGGCGCGGAGCTCCTCCAGCGCGGTGACGTCGATCTCCTCCACATAGGTGATGTGAGGGATGCGCCGGACGCTTTCGGCCATCTTTTCCGCGATCTTGCGGCGCAGTCCGATGATGCGGACCTCGGTGGTCCCCTCCGCGCGAGCGTAGGTCGAGCTCCCGCTCGGAGACGGGGCGGCGGACGCCGCCGCTCCACGCGACAGGAAGCCGTCCAGGTCCTCGTGGGTGATGCGGCCGGCGGCGCCGGTTCCGGGCACGAACACCAGATCGACGCCCAGGTCGCGCGCCCGATTGCGCACCGCAGGCGAGGCCAGCGGCCGTTCTCCGGCGGTGCGGCCGGTGAGGGCGGGAGCGGACTTGCCCCCCTCCCCCGCTGCGCGGGTACTCCCCCCCATGAGGGGAGAGCTGACGCCCGCCTTGAGGTCGGGGGCGACCAGCGGAACGGGAGCCGGAGCCTGATCCTGAGCTTGGGTGGGAGGGGCCGCCTGGACCGACGCCGCCGCCACGTTGCCGGCGCCTTTCACCGCAAAGGTGACCAGCGGGCCTCCGACGGGCGAGGCCTTGCCCGCTTCGCCGTGCAGGGCGACGACGCGGCCGGCGACGGGCGAGGTGATCTCCACCGTCGCCTTGTCGGTCATGACGTCCGCCAGGATCTGGTCCTCCTCGACGTTGTCGCCGACCTGGACGTGCCAGGCCACCAGCTCGGCCTCGGCCGTGCCTTCGCCGACGTCAGGCAGCTTGAAGACGTAGGTTCCGGCGGCGGCTGGGGCGGGCTCAGGGGCGGCGCTCGACATCGGCGCCGCTGACGGGGCCTCTTGCGCAGGGGGAGGCGCGGACGGGGTGGACACCGCCGGCGCGGCGGGCGCCTCGGCTTCGGCGTTGCCCGCACCCTCGACCTCGAACTCGACCAGCGGTCCTCGCACGGGGACCATCGCGCCCGGCTCGCCGTGCAGGGCCGTGACCTTGCCGGACACGGGGGCGGTGATCTCCACCGTCGCCTTGTCGGTCATGACGTCGGCGACGATCTGGTCCTCGGACACCACGTCGCCGACCTTGACGTGCCATCCCACCAGCTCAGCCTCGGCCGTACCCTCGCCCACGTCGGGCAGCTTGAAGACGAAACGACCCATCTCAGCGTCCTCCGCTCATGACGGATTTCAGGGCGTCGGCCACGCGCTGCGGACCGGGGAAATACTCCCACTCAAAGGCGTGCGGGTAGGGCGTGTCCCAGCCCGTCACCCGCGCGATCGGCGCCTCCAGGTGGTAGAAGCAGCGCTCCTGCACCAGCGCCGACAGCTCGGCGCCGAAGCCGGAGGTGCGCGGCGCCTCGTGCACGATGACGCAGCGGCCCGTCTTCTTCACCGACGCTTCAATGGTCTCGATGTCCAACGGCACAAGCGTGCGTAGGTCGATCACGTCGGCGTCGACGCCGGCGTGCTCGGCCCCGGCCAGCGACACCCACACCATGGTGCCGTAAGCGAGGATGGTGACGTCGCCGCCTTCCTTCATCACCCGCGCCTTGCCGATCGGCTCGAGGTGTTTGGCGGTCGGCACCTGCGCCAGCTCCTGCGCCTTCCACGGCGAGACCGGCTTCTCGTGCCAGCCATCGAATGGGCCGTTGTAGAGGCGCTTGGGCTCGAAGAAGATCACCGGATCGTCGTCCTCGATCGCCGAGGTCAACAGGCCCTTGGCGTCCAGCGGATTGGACGGGATCACCACCTTCAGGCCCGAGATGTGGGTGAACAGGCTCTCAGGGCTCTGGCTATGCGTCTGGCCGCCGAAGATGCCGCCGCCATAGGGACTGCGGATGGTCAGCGGCGAGGTGAACTGCCCGCCTGAGCGATAGCGCATCTTGGCCGCTTCCGACACGATCTGGTCGTAGGCCGGATAGATGTAGTCGGCGAACTGGATCTCGACCACGGGACGCAGGCCGTAGGCGGCCATGCCGATGGCGGTCCCGACGATGCCGGTCTCGGAGATCGGCGCATCGAAGCTGCGGGTCAGGCCGTGCTTCTGCTGCAGCTTGTCGGTGACGCGGAACACGCCGCCGAAGTAGCCGGCGTCCTCGCCGAAGCTGAGGACGGTCGAGTCTTCGGCCATCTTGATGTCCAGGGCCGAGTTCAGCGCCTGGATCATGTTCATAGGCTGGACCGAGGGCGCGTCGCTGGTTGTCGAGGCGGGCGCGTGGTTTTGATCGGCCATGTCGGGCTCCAGCCCGTCGATGCGATCGGCCTCGGTGAAGGTCTGGTCCGTCATGCTCAAACCCCCACTTCGCGGCGCTGCTCGACCAGGCGCCAGTCCTCGGTCGCATAGACCTCTTCGAACATGGTCTTCACGCTGGGGCGCGACTGGCCGAGCGTGCCGATGGCCTCGGACTCCTTGGCGGCGGCGCGGACCTGTTCGACCGCGACCTTCAGCGCCTCGGCGTGCCGGTCGTCGTCCCATTCGCTGATCACGGTGAGGTGCCGGCGCAGCCGCTCCAGCGGATCGCCCAGCGGCCACTTCTCGTGCTCGTCCCCCGGCCGATAGCGGCTGGGGTCGTCGGAGGTCGAGTGGGGCGCGCCGCGATAGGTGAACAGCTCGATCACCGTCGCGCCCTGGTTGGTGCGCGCGCGCTCCTCGGCCCAGGCGGTGGCGGCCCAGACGGCCAGGAAGTCGTTGCCGTCCACCCGCAGAGCCGGCAGGCCGTAGCCGATGGCCTTGGAGGCGAAGGTGGTCTCCAGCCCGCCTGCGATGCCCTGGAAGGACGAGATGGCCCACTGGTTGTTGACGATGTTCAGGATCACCGGCGCCCGGTAGACGGAGGCGAACGTCAGCGCCGAGTGGAAGTCGCTCTCCGCCGTGGAGCCGTCGCCGATCCAGGTGATGGCGATCTTGTCGTCGCCGCGGATGGCGCTGGCCATGGCCCAGCCCACCGCCTGGGGGTACTGGGTGCCCAGGTTGCCCGAGATGGTGAAGAAGCCGAAGTCCTTGGCCGAATACATGATCGGCAGCTGGCGGCCTTTGATCGGGTCGGCGGCGTTGGAGTAGATCTGGTTCATCATGGTCGCCAGCGGATAGCCGCGCGCGATCAGAAGCCCCTGCTGGCGATAGGTGGGAAAGCCCATGTCCTCGCGGCTCAGCAGGATGCCCTGCGCCACCGCGATCGCCTCCTCGCCGGTGCACTTCATGTAGAAGCTGGTCTTGCCCTGGCGGTGGGCGCGGTGCATCCGGTCGTCGAACGCCCGCGTCAGGATCATGGCCTTCAGCCCCCGGCGCAGGGTTTCGGGATCCAGCTTGGGATCCCAGGGGCCGACGGCCCGCCCCTCGTCGTCCAGCACCCGCACCAGCCGGAAGGCGTGATCGCGCATGTCATAGGGGGCGCTGGACACCTCCGGGCGCGCCACCACGCCGGCGGGATCGAGCTTCAGGTGGCTGAAGTCCGGCGCATCGCCGGGACGCCCCGACGGCTCCGGCACGCGCAGCGACAGCGGTTGGGTGTTCTTGATGGTCATTAAAGCCCGTCCGGTTGATCCGTACGCGTTTCCTCAAGCGTCGAGATAGCATGGCACGCAAAAGGGCGCTTGCTCAATCCGACCTTTGAGAATACGGATTTGGGGTATTTTATTTCGCCATAACAATAAAGCGGAGGAAGCGTTGGCGGACGAACTCGATCCCATCGACGCCCGGATCCTGGACATCCTGCAACAGGACGCCGGGCTGTCCGTGGCGGAGGTCGCCGACCGCGTCGGCCTGTCGGCCTCGCCCTGCTGGCGGCGGATCAAGCGGCTGGAAGACTCCGGCATGATCACCAAGCGGGTGACCCTGCTGAACGCCGCCAAGCTGGGGCTCGACTTCGAGGTCTACGCCATCGTCAAGCTGATGCTGCCGTCGTCGGAGAACCTGGACGCTTTTGAGGCCGCCGTGTCCGGCTGGCCCGAGGTGGTGCAGTGCGCCACCGTGACCGGGCGCGACGACTATGTGCTGCGGGTCATCACCTCCGACATGCACGCCTTTGACCTGTTCCTGCGCGAGAAGCTGCTGGCGCTGGGCATCGTCTCGGACTGCGAGAGCCACATCGTCACGCGCGGCGTGAAGAACGTGACCGCCCTGCCTCTTGGCATCGTCACTCCGCACGTCGGATAATCCCGCCCTCTTCTGGGAGGGACCACCATGATCGAGATGATGATCGAGGCGCGCCGCAAGGACCTGGGCGGCTTCGAGGTCGGGCGCGTGCTGCCGTTCCACCTGCGCCGCATGGTGGGGCCCTTCATCTTCCTGGATCAGATGGGGCCGGCCGAGTTCGCGCCGGGGGCCGACAACATCAATGTGCGGCCGCATCCGCACATCGGCCTTTCGACCCTGACCTATCTGTTCGAGGGCGAAATCCTGCATCACGACAACACCGGGGCCAACCAGGCCATCCGGCCGGGCGAGGTCAACTGGATGACGGCGGGCAGCGGCATCGTCCATTCCGAACGCACCGACCCGCTGAAGAAGGCCAAGGGCGGGCCGATGCACGGCATGCAGGCCTGGATCGCCCTGCCGGACGAGGCCGAGGAGACGGATCCGTCCTTTCACCACTTCGGCGAGGACGCCCAGCCCGCCTATGACGACAAGGGCCTGTTCGCGCGGCTGGTGGCGGGCGAGGCCTACGGCGCCAAGGCCGCCGCGCCGACCCACTCGCCCCTCTTCTACCTGCACTGGGAGCTGGCCGAGGGCGTGCGCACCGCGCCGCCTCCGGGCCGCAGCTTCCGCAAGTCCGGCGACGGCTATTCCGAGCGGGCGCTCTACGTCGCCAAGGGTCGCATCGAGGTCGGCGACCGGGTGTTCGAGGCCGGTCAGATGGCGGTGCTGGAGCCGACGGCCGAACCGACGGTCAGGGCGCTGGAGCCCTCCACCGTCATGGCCCTGGGCGGAGAGCCGGTCGGCGAGCGGTTGATCTGGTGGAATTTCGTTGCCTCGTCCCAGGCGCGGATCGACGCGGCCAAGGCGGACTGGCGGGCGGGCCGCATGCGCCTGCCGGACGCCGACCACCTGGAGTTCATCCCGCTTCCGGAAGAGCCGGTCCCCGCGCAGACCCCGCCCCAACCCGCCAAGCCCGAGCCGACGCATCCGGTCTAGACACGCCATGTTTGCAGCCGCGCGCCCAAAGCGATAACGCCTGCGGTCATGAACTTCGACTTCGACGCCCAGGTCACCGCCGCCCTGTTCGACCGTGCAGGCGCAGTCTTCGCGCTGGGCGACGGTTCGGTCCGCTTCGACGACCGCACGGTAGTCCAGGCGCACGAGGGCGCGGTGCTGTGCGCGGCCGTTCACCCCTCCGGCGACGGCGTCGTCACCGGCGGCGATGACGGCCAGGTCGTCTGGAGCCGGCGCGATGCGGACGCGGTGGTTCTGGCCTCGGCGAAGAACCAGTGGGTCGACAGCATCGACGCGGCGCCCGCATCCGGCCTGATCGCCTTCTCCTTCGGCCGGACGCTGGCGGTGATCGATGCCAAGGATCCCGCCTTCCGCCGCGACTTTGTTCACGAGCGCACCGTCTCGGGCGTCGCCTTCGAGCCCAAGGGCCGGCGGATCGCGACCTCGACCTACGGCGGCGCGGCCCTGTGGTACGCGCGGATCGAAAAGCAGCAGCCGGTGCTGCTGAAGTGGGCCGGCTCGCACACCGCCGTCGCCTTCTCGCCGGACGGGGCATTCGTCGTCACCGCCATGCAGGACAACCAGCTGCATGGTTGGCGGCTGAAGGATGCAAAGAACCTTCGCATGGGCGGCTATCCCGGCAAGGTCCGCTCGATCGCCTTTCTGTCGAACGGTCAGCTGATGGCGACCTCGGGCGCGCAAGGGGTGGTCATGTGGCCGTTCATCGGCTCCAACGGTCCAATGGGGCGCGAAGCGACCGAGATCGGCTTTGACGACACCACTGTGGTCAACCTGGTCGCCGGCCGGGCCGATCACGGGCGGGTGGCGGCGGGACTGGGCGACGGCCGTGTCTGGGTGGCCGCTCCGGCCGATCAGGGGCTGCAGTTCGTCAAGGCCGACAAGGGCGCGCCGATCACGGCCCTGGCTCTGAGCCCCGCCGCCGCCCGCGTCGCCTGGGCCGATGAGGACGGCCGCGCCGGCGTCGCGGACGTCGGCTGACGTGAACGCGCCGGCCGTCCAGTCCAGGCCTCGGCGCTCCTGGCGACGAGCCGTCCTGATCGCCTTCGCCGTCCTGTGTCTGCTGCCGCTAATCGGCGTCCTGCTGCATGCCGTGGTCCCGCCGCCGCCGACCATCCTGATGTGGCAGCGTGTCGTGGCGGGCGATGGGCTGGACTATCGCTGGCGAGGCCTGAACGACATCTCGCCCAATCTGGTCAACGCCGCCATCGCCAGCGAGGACGCCCGCTTCTGCAGCCACGCAGGTTTCGACATGGAGGCGATCGAACAGGCGCTGGACAACAACGCCGACGGCGGACGCATCCGGGGCGGATCGACCATCAGCCAGCAGACCGCCAAGAACGTCTTCCTGTGGCCCCAGCGCGGCTGGATCCGCAAGGGCCTCGAGGCCGGCTACACCGTGCTGATCGAAACAGTGTGGTCCAAGCGGCGGATCATGGAGGTCTATCTGAACGTCGCCGAGTTCGCGCCGGGCGTGTACGGCGCCGAGGCCGCCTCTCGCCGTCTGTTCGGCAAGAGCGCGCGCGACCTGACCCCGCGCGAGGCGGCGCGCCTGGCCGCCGTCCTGCCGGCGCCGCGTCGCTACAAGGCGGCGACGCCCGGCCCCTACGTGCGCAGACGCACCGCCCGCATCCAGGCGGCCGCGAACACGGTGCGCAATCAAGGGCTCAGCGCCTGCGTCCTGCGCCCACGCGGATCGGCTTGACGCGAAGCGCCGCCTCCCGTCTCCTGCGACCGCTCAAGGAGAAAAACACCATGAAGCGTCAGCTGATGGCCGCCGTCGCGGTCTGCGCCCTGTCTTTCACCGCCGGCTGCGCCTCCACGACGCCGCAACCGACTGAGCGTTACGCCGACGGCGGCGGGCCGGCCACGACACCCCTGCCGCAGGCCGCGGCCGCCGGCGCGACCTATCCGGCGACCGCCGAAGGCGCGGCCGCCTTCGTCGCCGACACCGAGGCGAAATACGCCGAGCTTAGCGAATACGCCTCGCGCGTCGCCTGGACGCGGGCCACCAACATCACCTTCGACACCATGTGGCTGGAGGCCAAGGTCAACGCCGAGATGACCGAGTTCGGCGTCCAGGCCGCCAACGGCGCCGCCCGCTTCAACGATGTGGAAGTGGCCCCTGACGTCCGGCGCAAGCTGAACCTGCTGCGTCAGGCGCTGGTGCTGCCGGCGCCGAACCGGCCGGGCGCCGCCGACGAGCTGGCCCACATCACCACCCGGCTGGACTCGACCTACTCGACCGGCAAGTTCGACTACAAGGGCGAGCCGATCACCCTGGACGAGGCCTCGCTGATCCTGGCCGACAGCCGCGATCCGGCGGAGACAAAGGCGCTGTACGAGGGCTGGCGCACCATCTCGCCGGTGATGCAGGCCGACTACGCCCGCATGGTCGCCATCGCCAACGAGGGCGCGCGCGAGCTGGGCTACGCCGACACCGGCGCCCTGTGGCGCTCGGGCTACGACATGGCGCCGGACGCCTTCGCCGCCGAAACCGACCGGCTGTGGGCGCAGGTGAAGCCGTTCTACGAGAACCTGCACTGCTATGTGCGCGGTCGATTGAACGCCAAGTACGGCGATGCGGTCCAGCCGGACCAGGGTCCAATCCGCGCCGACCTGCTCGGCAACATGTGGTCGCAGCAGTGGGGCAACATCTATGACGTGGTGGCCCCGGTGCAGGGCGGCCGCTCGTCCTATGACCTGACTGAACTGCTCAAGACCGCCGACTACGACCCGCTGAAGATGGTCAAGACGGGCGGGAACTTCTACGTCTCCATGGGTATCGCGCCCCTGCCGCAGACCTTCTGGGAGCGCAGCCAGATCACCCGGCCGCGCGACCGCGAGGTGGTCTGCCACGCCTCGGCCTGGGATCTCGACAACGCCGACGACATCCGCATCAAGATGTGCACCAACGTCAATGGCGACGACTTCTACACCGTGCATCACGAACTGGGGCACAACGTCTATCAGCGCGCCTACAAGAACCAGCCGATGCTGTTCCGGAACGGCGCCAACGACGGCTTCCACGAGGCCATCGGCGACTTCGTCGGCCTGTCGGCGCTGACCCCCACCTATCTGAACCAGATCGGGCTGCTGCAGACCACGCCCGGCGCGGAGGAGGACATCCCCTTCCTGCTGAAGATGGCCCTGGACAAGATCGCCTTTCTGCCGTTCGGCCTGATGGTCGACCGCTGGCGCTGGGGCGTGTTCTCGGGCGAGACGACGCCGGAGCGGTACAACGCCGCCTGGAACGCCGACATGCTGCGCTACCAGGGTCTGGTCCCGCCCGGACCGCGCCCCGCCGACGCCTTCGACCCCGGAGCCAAATACCACGTGCCCGGCAACACGCCCTACACCCGCTACTTCCTGGCCCACATCTACCAGTTCCAGTTTCACCGCGCGGCCTGCAAGCAGGCGGGATGGACCGGACCGCTGCACCGCTGCTCCATCTATGGGAACACCGAGGTCGGACAGCGCTTCAACGCCATGATGGAGATGGGCCAGTCGCGCCCCTGGCCGGAGGCGATGCAGGCCTTCACCGGCGAGACCACCAACGACGCCTCGGCCATCGCCGACTATTTCGCGCCGCTGAACACCTGGCTGATCCAGCAGAACCGCGGACACGACTGCGGCTGGTCCGCCGCCTGACGCGGAACATCGTTCGTTAACCTTCGCCGGTAGCGGTTTCTTGACCGCGCCGGCGCATCCTTCCCCAGACGGGCAAGTTGCGCCCGATGGGGAAGACGACCTTGGTCAACGGCCTTTTCACCCGCCTTTGTCGCTTCACCCGCCGCCTGGGCGGGAACGAGCGCGGCAATGTGGCGATGATCTTCGCCTTCAGCCTGCCGGTGTTGGCCATGATGTCGCTGGGCGGCATCGACTATCAGCGCGCCTCCACCGCGCGGTCGAATCTGCAGGACGCCCTGGATGCGGCGACCCTGGCGGCGGCGCGCGCGCCCACCAATGACGCAGGCGCGCTGAACCAGATCGGCCGGGCGGCGCTGAGAGCCAACCTGGCCGCTTCTCAGACCGGAGCCTTCAACGACAGCGACGCCACCTTCACGCTGGACGCCAACCAGGTCGTGATCGCCGAGGCGACCATGCAGGTGAACACCCTGATCGCCAATGTGGTGTTGCCGCCTTACGGCCGGTTCTTTGACGACCAGTTGCCGGTCACCGTGCACTCGGAGGTCAACCGCGCGTCCAAGAACATCGAGGTGGCGCTGGTCCTCGACGTCACGGGCTCCATGCGCGGCAGACGGATCGCCGATCTTAAGGATGCGGCCAGGCAGTTGGTCGAAATCGTCGTTCAGGACGAGCAGGAACCGTTCTACTCCCGGATGGCCATCATCCCCTACTCCTCCGGCGTCAACCTGAACTCATCCCGGATCGGGGCTGGCGACTACCGCGCTTTGGCGCGAGGCGCCCCGCCTGCGCCCGTACGCATCACCAACGCCGCCTGGATGACGGGCTCGTCCATGCCTGTCAGCAGCATTAACCGTTCCAGCGGCACAGTGACCGCCACCAGACATGGGTTCAGCAAGGGCGACTATGTCTGGCTGCGCGACGTCCGCGACATGAACGGCTTGAACAATCGGGCGTACCGCGTCGGAGACGTCACCCGAGACACCTTGGAGCTGCAGACTTTCAACGGCTCAAACTGGTTTGACATCGACACGCGCAGCTACTCCCGAAACGGCTCCAGCGGCTCGCTGAGCAAATGCCTGCTTCGCGACTGCTTTGTCGTCATCACGGCGAACAACCACCGCATGCGAGCGACCGATCCGGATACGGGGGACGCCGGCTCAGTTTACATCGAGGGTGTGAATGGGATGGACATCCAGGGCGGCTACGAGATCGCCAACGTCACCGCGAACACGTTCTCGATCAATAAGAGCGGACCCTTTGGCTCGTTCAGGACCGGCGCCGAGGCCTTCTGCGGCAACGACGGCTGCAAGTACCGCGTCTTCCGCAGCGTGAACGGGAGCCTGCTTGATCGCGAGCTGAGCGACTGCGTCACCGAGCGGACGGGAGGCGAGCGGTATACCGAGACCACCGCCTCCACGGCTCATGTCGGTCGCCTTTATCCCAGCGGCTCGGGAGATAACATGTGCACGCAATCCAGCGTCCTGCCGCTCGGCCACAACCGCGACGACATGAACAGCCTGATCGGCGTGTCGTCCAATGTGTCCAGCGGGTTGCAGGCGGGCGGCTTCACGGCAGGTCACATCGGCCTGGCCTGGGGATGGTACGCAGTGTCTCCTGAGTTCGGGTCCTTCTGGCCGACGGCCCCGGCGGCCTATGACACCAATCGCACGCTCAAGGCGGTCATCCTGATGACCGACGGCGAGTTCAACATGAACCATTGCTCGGGCGTCATGGCGCGCAACTCCGGGGGCGGCGGCGACCGCATCGACTGCGACGCGCCGAACGGGTCATCGTTCACTCAAGCGAGAGAACTGTGCGCGGCCATGAAACGGAAGGGCGTGGTTCTTTACACGGTGGGATTCCAGGTTTCCTCGACGAGCTCAGCCGGCAGGTTCCTCAGCGAGTGCGCCACCAGCAACAGCCATGCCTTTATTGCAGCTTCCGGGGCTGATCTGTCCGAGTCGTTCAGGGCTATCGGCCGCGACATCACCCGCCTGCGCATCTCCAAGTAGGGCCGGCGGACACGCCGTCAGATCAGCCGGATCTCGCGCAGCCGCTCGGTCAGGTAATCCTCGGCCGTGATCGCCTTGCCGGCGTAGCGGTCGGGATTGTCCGGCGTCACCGCGGACGGCAGGCTCTCGATCCGGAAGTCCGGATTGAAATGCAGGAAGAAGGGCGTGGAGTAGCGCGCAAAGCCGCGCCTCTCCGGCGCCGGGTTGACCACGCGGTGGGTCGTCGACGGCAGGATGTGGTTGGTCAGACGCTGCAGCATGTCGCCGATGTTGACCACCAAGGCGCCGGGCGGCGGCGCGATGTCTAGCCAGCTGCCGTCCTTTTCCTTCAGCTGAAGCCCGGCCTCCTCGGCGCCCAGCAGCAGGGTGATGACGTTGATGTCCTCGTGCGCGCCGGCGCGCACGCCCGGCGCATCCGCCGGGACCGGGGGATAGTGCAGCATGCGCAGGACGCTGTTGCCCATCTCGACCTTGTCGTCGAAGAAGTCGTCAGCCAGCTTCAGATAGCGGGCGATGGCGCGCAGGATCTTGCGCCCCAGATCATCCATGGCCGTAAACATGCCGTACAGGTGCTCGCGGAAGCCCTCCACCTCCGTGGGCCAAAGGTTGTCGCGCATGTAGCGACGATAGGGGTGCCCCTCCGGCAGTTCGCGGCCGACGTGCCAGAACTCCTTCAGGTCCACCGCCGCCGCGCCCTTGGCCGCCTCGACGCCGAACGGCGTCAGCCCTCGGGCGCCGCCGGTCCCGGGCACGTGATACCGGCGCTTGACCTCTTCGGGCAGGGCGAAAAAGGCTTTCGCATCGTCGATCGCCGCCTCGATCACCTGCTCGTCCAGGCCGTGATCGGCTACGACCGCGAACCCGTATCGCTGAAACGAAACGCCGAGGTCGTCGGAAAAACGCTGGAAGTCGCGATCGTACAGCGTCATCGATACGGGCTGGATGCCCGCAGCGGCGGAAGATTGGGTCACGGCGTCGGTCCCTGTTCGGAGTCTGCCGGCTGCATACGCCCAAAGCCGCGGCTTGTCAGGTCGGGGGCGACCCTGTTCATCGACGGTACAGGTCGGAACCTTCACGGTAAGGGCGGCGTTTTTCCCGCCACTGAACCAACAAGGAGCCGCAGCCATGCGCACCCCGTTCGTCTCTCGCACGGCCATAATCGGCGTCAGCATCGCCGCCCTGATGGGCGCCGCCGCCTGCACCACCACAGATCCCTACAGCTCCGCGCCGCAGCGCAACAACACCGGCACGGGCGCGATCGCCGGCGCCTTGGGCGGCGCCTTGCTCGGCTATCTCACGAACACCAACAACAGCGAGGAAGGCCGCAAGAACGCCCTGATCGGCGCGGGCATCGGCGCGCTGGGCGGCGCCGCCGTCGGCCAGTACATGGATCGCCAGCAGCGCGCGCTCGAGGCCGAACTGTCCGGCACCGGCGTCGGGGTGGCGCGTCAAGGCGACAACCTGGTGCTGCGCATGCCCTCGGACGTGACCTTCGCCACCAATCAGTCCTCGATCGATCCCGGCTTCATTCCGGTGCTGGACGATGTGGCGCGCGTGCTGCAGCAGTATGACCAGTCCACCGTGGACATCATCGGCCACACCGACTCCTCCGGCGGAGACGCGATCAACCAGCCCCTGTCCGAGCGTCGCGCCTCCAGCGTCGCGGGCGAGCTGGTGCGGCGCGGGGTCTTGGCGGAGCGGCTGTTTGTCGCCGGCAACAGCTCCCGCAATCCGGTGGCGCCCAACGACACAGCGCAGGGCAAGGCTCAGAACCGCCGGGTCGAAATCCTGATCCGCCCGTTCCGCGGCTAAGCTCCGCGATCCCGAAGATGGAAGGGGGCTGCGCCAGGCGTAGCCCCTTTTTCGTCTCACACCGATCCGTGACTTGCGCCTGGGCGTCCGCCATGACTCCGCTGGCTGAAATGGCGCATGAGGGCGGATCGTGACGGCGCGGGCGGATGATCTCCGGCAGGGGCTGAAGCTGGCGGCGGTTGCGGTGGCGTCGGCGGTGATCGCGGCCGCAGCGGTGATCGGCGCGGGCCTGCGGCAGGCGCCCGCCGAGGCGGAAGCTTCGCGGCTTTCAACGACGCGGAAGACAGCCAGCCCCGCACTCCCTCACGACACCCAATACCAAGGGCCGCGCCCTGACGATCCTGCGCCGATCGGCTCGGTGGGCTCGCCCTGACCCCGGTGGGGCTGGCGCTCTGTTCGACGGCCGCCACCTACAACCGATCGCCCTCCATTCACGCCAGGTTACGCAAAAGGCCGCCGCTCTTTTGGAGCGACGGCCTGATGTTCGTCATCGGTTTTCTTGGTCCGGCTCGGGAGCGAGAGGGCCGGCGGGCCGGCTCTCTCGTCCTTGGCTCGGGTCTTAGAAGTTGATGTCGACGGTGGCGCGACGGTTCAGCGGTTCGCGCACGCCGTCGGCGGTGGCGCGGGCCAGCTGGGTTTCGCCGCGGCCGTCCAGCGACACCACGCCGCCCGACACGCCCTGGGCGACCATGGCGTCAGCCACGGTGCGGGCGCGGCGGTTCGACAGACCCACGTTGTAGGCGGCCGAGCCGGAGGTGTCGGCGTGGCCGACCACCAGCACGCGGGTCGGACGGCCCGACTTGGCGTAGTTGGCGGCCTGCGTCACCACCGAGCGGGCTTCCGCCGTCAGGTCCG
>JAEYAO010000117.1 GCA_023456105.1 Pseudomonadota bacterium
AAGCGGCGCATCGAGGCGTGGCTCGCGGCCGAGGCCGGGCGGGCGCTGCGCGACCTGCGCCGCCTGCGCCAGGCGGTGGAGACGGGAACGCTGAAGGGCCTGCCTCGCGGCGTCGCCTTTCGCCTGATCGAGGCCGGCGGCCTGATCGACCGGCGCGAGGTGGAGCGTGATCTGGCGGCGCTGAGCCAGGTCGAGCGGCGCACGCTGAAGGCCTTCGCCATCCGGGTGGGCGCCCACTCCGTCTGGTTGCCGGGTCTGATGAAGCCTCGCGCGCGGCACTTCGCCCAGGCTTTCGTGGGCGCGCCGCTGATCCCGGCGACGCCCGGCCTGCTGCCCGCTCCACCCGAGACGCCTTCGCCGCGCACCCTGTCGGCGCATGGCCTGCGCCTGGCCGGCCGATGGCTGGCCCCCGTCGAGGCGCTGGAGCGGATGGCCGAGCTGCGCGCCGCCGGCAAAGGCCGCCTGTCCGACGAAGCGCTGGCCGAGCTCGGCTGGACGGGAGATCAGGCTCGGGCGGTGATCGCCGCCCTGAAGACCGAGCGCGCCCGCATGCCGGACAAGCCCGGCCAGGCGCCCAAGCCGATCAAGGACTCGCCGTTCGCAGCCCTGGCGAGCCTGAACGCGCCCCCGCCCGCAGCCGCCCGGCCCAAGCGACGCCGCCCGCGCCGCAAGCCTGCGTCCGCCCCCACCTCGGCCTCTGGAGGAACATGAGCCTGAGCCACGAACCCGGCCGACTGGCCGACCGCGAGGACGCCTGCCGCATCGACGTCTGGCTGTGGCGGGCGCGGTTCTGCAAGACGCGGGGAATCGCCGCCGCGCTGGTGGAGCGCGGCGCGGTGCGGCTGACCCACCACGGCCGCGAGGTGCGCCTGGACAAGCCCAGCCGCTGCGTCCACCCTGGCGACGGCCTTACCTTCGTCCAGAACGGCCGCGTCACCTCGCTCCAGGTCGAGGCCGTGGGCGAACGGCGCGGGCCCGCCGAAGAGGCCCGCGCGCTCTACTCGCTGGTGGATTGATCGGGGCTCAAGCAGCGCAAAGCGCGATAGCCCCAGGAATCATGACTTGAGGACGAATTCGCCTTCGAGGTGCAGTTCGACTTCGTCTGAGACGGCCGGCAGGGCGTAGTTGATGCCGAACTCGGAACGGCGGATGGTCGCCTCGCCATCGAAGCCGGCCTTGTAGGCGCCGCCCATGGCCGGGCCCGCCTGGTGGAACTCCACCTCCATGGTCACCGGCCGGGTGACGCCGCGCAGCGTCAGGTCGCCGATCACGGTCGCCTCGTTGGGGTCGTCGCTATCGACGCGGATCGAGCGCGAGACGAACGTGGCCGTCGGGTGGTTGGCCGTGTCGAAGAAGTCCGGCGTCTGCAGGTGGGCCTTCAGCTGGTCGTCGTTGGGGGCGACGTCGGTCAGCGGAATGGTCGCGGTCAGGCGCGAGGCCGAAGGGTTGGCCGGGTCCAGCGTCAGCTCGGCCTGCACGTTCACGAACTGGCCGACATAGGTGGAGAAGCCCATGTGCTTCACCGACCAGGTGATCTTGCCGTGGCTGGACTCCAGCTCATAGTTTCCAGCACGGACCTCGGCCGGGACTTTCGTCAGCTGGCCTTGCGCCACGACGGCGCCGCCGGCGATCAGACTGAGGGCGAGCGCGCTGGCGGCGGCGCGGCGAAACAGGGTGGTCATGACGGCGTCCTTCTTGATCAGGGCCGCTGGGCGCGGCCAATCTGCAATATGCGTAGTTACGAATGACCGTCGCCGTCGTCAAGGCGGCGTCCGGCTGGGATAGCGCTCCGGTTGACACGGGGTTGCTGGGGCTCCATGTCGCAGGCCTTCCCCTCACCCGCCGCCCCGCTTGCCCGCACCATGACCTACATCGTCACCGACGCCTGCGTGAAATGTAAGTTCATGGACTGCGTCGAGGTGTGTCCGGTGGACTGCTTCTACGAGGGCGAGAACTTCCTGGTCATCGCGCCGGACGAGTGCATCGACTGTGGCGTGTGCGAGCCGGAATGCCCGATCGACGCCATCGTGCCGGACACCGAGGACGAGCCGGACGGCAAGTGGCTGCAGATCAACGCCGAATACGCCAAGGTCTGGCCGAACATCACCGTCAAGGGCACGCCCCCCGCCGACCGCGAGCAGTACGAGCGGGAAACGGGCAAGTTCGAGAAATACTTCAGCCCCAAGCCGGGCAAGGGTTCCTGATTCTTCCACCTTCCGAGGTCAGGCGTCGCGGCGCGCGCCGGCTTTGTCTGTGGACGTTTTGAGAATCCGACATTTTGTGGTAGGTTCTGTTTCATTGGAGCGGACCTTCGGCCCCGGCCGCAGCGCCCGCGTTTGCGACAGAACCCCGCCCTATGAAGACGGGGTCGGCCAGAGGTTTGGTGATCCGTTTCCGCTTTTGACGTTGCGCATCTTCGATCAGCCGACGACTTCCCCCAGTCGCCGGCCGAAATCATGCGTGCGCCCGACGCGCCTTCGCTTCGCCCGGCCCTGACCGGGAAAGGACGATTATGACGAGCAAGACTGGTCTGGAGTTCAAGGTTGGCGACGCGGTCGTCTATCCGGCGCACGGCGTCGGCAAGGTCCATGCGATCGAGACCCAGGAAGTCGCCGGCATGTCGCTGGAAGTGTATGTCGTGACCTTTGACCACGAAAAGATGACCCTGCGCGTGCCGACCAAGAAGGCCAAGACGGCGGGCCTGCGCTCGCTGGCCGGCGACGACGTGGTGACCAAGGCCCTGACCACCCTGAAGGGCCGGGCCCGCATCAAGCGCACCATGTGGTCGCGCCGCGCGCAGGAATACGAGGCCAAGATCAACTCGGGCGACCTGATCTCCATCGCCGAGGTGGTCCGCGACCTGTACCGCGCCGACACCCAGCCCGAGCAGTCCTATTCCGAGCGTCAGCTGTATGAATCGGCGCTGGATCGGATGGCCCGCGAAGTCGCCGCCGCCAACAGGATCGACAAGGACGCCGCGGTCGAGCTGCTGTCCAAGTCGCTGAGCGCCAAGAAGCCGATCCCGACCGCCGAAGCGGCCTGATCGAGCCGCATGGCGACAAGAACAAAGGCCCGGGAGCGATCCCGGGCCTTTTGCTTTGGGTGATCGACAAGGCCGGAGCGCTGATCTACGCCTGAACGCCTCTCCTTTTCAGCCCAAGATCCGCTCATGCCCTCCGGCCTCATCGCCCTGCTCGACGACGTGGCGGGAATCGCCAAGCTGGCGGCGGCGTCGATCGACGATGTGGGGGCGGCTGCCGGCCGCGCTTCGACCAAGGCGGCCGGGGTGGTGATCGACGATGCGGCAGTGACGCCGCGCTACGTCACCGGCCTGTCCCCCAGCCGCGAACTGCCGATCATCGGCAAGATCGCGGCGGGCTCGGTCCGCAACAAGCTGCTGATCATCCTGCCGGTCGCCCTGCTGCTGACCAGCTTCGCACCGTGGGCGATCACGCCGATCCTGATGTGCGGCGGCGCCTATCTGTGCTTCGAAGGCGCCGAGAAGCTGATGGAGATGTTCGGCGGATCGGCGCACGGCGAGACGGCGCCTGCGGCGGGCGACGCCGCGGCGCTGGAGGCCGCCACCGTTTCGGGCGCCGTGCGCACGGACCTGATCCTGTCGGCCGAGATCATGACCATCGCCTTGGCGGACGTTTCTGACGCGCCTCTCGCCATGCAGGCGGGCGTGCTGATCATCGTGGGGATCGCCATGACGGTCGCGGTCTATGGCGCGGTCGGCCTGATCGTGAAGATGGACGACATCGGCCTGCACCTGGCCGAGCGCTCGTCCCGCGCTGCACGGGCCTTCGGACGCGGGCTGGTCAAGTCCATGCCTGTGGTGATGAGCGCCCTGTCCACCATCGGCACCGTGGCCATGCTGTGGGTCGGCGGCGGCATCCTGCTGCACGGCTCGCACACCCTGGGCCTGGCCTGGCCGGCCGAGCCGGTCGAGCACCTGGCCCACGCGGTCGCCGGCGCTCTGGGTCCGCTCGGCGCCGTCGCCGGCTGGCTGACCACAGCGGTGATCTCCGGCGTCATCGGCGTGGTCGTCGGCGGCCTCATCGCCCTTGTTCTGCATCAGGCGATGCGGCTGAAGCCGGGCGCCGCCCAATAGGGGCGGTCCGGACACGCCTGCGACGGCTCAGAAATATTCGGCGTTCGCCGGGCACTGGGCGCTGATGCGACGCGCGGTGATGGTAGCGGGAATGTAGGGCGTGCCGCGCAACAGCTGGGCGCCGCCGCGGAAGCGGAAGCTGGTCTGTTCATAGGTGCCGTTCAGGCGCACGTTCACGTGCCGCCCCTTGGGATCGGTGCAGGAGCCCTCGAACCGCGCCGCGCCGTCGCCAACCACGCGCGTCGGATAGGTGCAGCGCCAGCGGCGCGTGGACAGCCCCCCGAAGAAGCGGTTGATCTCGCTGGGGCGCACGCATTTGCGCTCGCTGTCGCCCTGACCCAGGGCGCTGAAGGTGTATTCCCAATAGCCCGGCAGGACCTCGCTTTGCGCCGCGGTCTGGGCGACGGGGGCGGCGGCCGGAGCGGCCAGCATGACGCCGCCGGCGATCAGCGGGGCAGCGAGGGCTACGAAGCGTGGCATGCGGCGGGCGGGTTTGGTGTTCAATGATGCAGTCATGATGGTCTGATATAGGGTGTGTCTTGAATGGCCGCTGAACAAGCCTGTTCCCGCGACGCGGCTTGACGCGCAAGCGCCCCTTCCTTTATACGCCCCCTCTCTCGCGCGGGACGTCCTCCCGCGCGTCCTTGTTTCATGCGTTCGCCGGTCACGGCTGATCGCCGCACCTTAAGGATCCTGACGATGTCCCGTCGTTGCGAACTCACCGGCATCGGCCCGATGGTCGGCCACAGCGTGAGCCACTCGAACATCAAGACCAAGCGCCGTTTCCTGCCGTCGCTGAAGACGGTCAAGGTCACTTCGGACGCCCTGGGCCAGACCTTCAGCCTGCGTATCTCGAACGCCGCGCTGCGCACCCTGGACTTCAAGGGCGGCCTGGACGCCTTCATCGTCAAGGCTCGCGACGAGCAGCTGTCGATCGCCGCCCAGCGCATCAAGCGCCAGGTCCGCGCCAAGCTGGCCGAACAAGCCGCCGCCTGATCGGGCGAGGCTGACACGATCTGGAAGAGGCCGGCGGAGACGCCGGCCTTTTTCTTTGCGCGGTTTTCAAGCTTGGCCTAACCGTCTGCTCCGGCTGTTTCGGCCTGGGGGCTGCAAGATGACCGTTTCCGCCATGCGCGCACCGATGCTGGCTGGATCGATGCTGGCGCTCGCCGCCTGCGCCGCTACGCCGCCGCCGCCCGCCCTGGTTCCACCCGCGCCGCGCGAGTCGACCCCCTTCACCCTCGCCACCGACCAGCCGCGCCCAGCTGAGCAACTGGCCATGCGGTTCGACAAGGCGGATCTGGCGATCCGCGTGATCCCGCAGGACCAGGCCATCGACGCCGTGGCCGTGCTGGACTTCACCGCCACGGCGCCGCTCAATCGGCTGATGGTCGAGCTGGACACCCTGTTGACCATCTCCTCGGTTCAGGTGGACGGACAGGACATCCCGACCGGACGCTGGTCGAACCCGCAGGGGCGGCTGACGGTGGAGCTGCCGCAGACCCTGCCCCCCGGACGCTCCACAAGCCTTCGCATCGCCTATGCCGGCAAGCCGCGCACAGCGCCCCGCGCGCCCTGGGACGGCGGCTTTGTCTGGTCCACCGCACCCTCGGGCGAGCCGTGGATTGCGACCGCCGTGCAGGGCGAGGGCTGCGACCTGTTCTGGCCGTGCATCGACCATCCGCACGGCGAACCGGCGCGGGTCGACCTGCACATCACCGTGCCGTCGAACCTGGCCGCGCCATCGAACGGCCGCTTCCTGGGCAAGGTGGACCACGGGGACGGCTGGTCGACCTGGAACTGGTCGGCCCGGCGGCCGAACACCTACGCCGTGGCGTTGAACATCGGGCCCTACGAGCGGGTCGCCAGCGAGTACCAGAGCCGGTTTGGCAACACCCTGCCGCTGGAATACTGGCACCTGAAATCTGACGACCCGGCCCAGGTCCAGGCCCTATTCGCGGAACTGCCGATGATGCTGGACTTCTTTGAATCCACCGTCGGTCCCTATCCCTTCGGCGACGAAAAGGTGGGCGTGGTCGAGACGCCGCACCTGGGCATGGAGCACCAGACCATCAACGCCTACGGCAACGGCTACAAGCTGGACGGGCGCGGCTACGACTGGCTGATGCAGCACGAGTTCGCCCACGAGTGGTTCGGCAACCAGCTGACCAACGAGAACGCCGACGACATGTGGCTGCACGAGGGTCTCGGCAGCTACATGCAGCCGCTCTACGCCCGCTGGCTGAATGGCGAGCGCTACATGCAGCGCGAACTGGCCGACCAACGCGAAGGGCTGATCAACAAGTTCCCCGTGGTGTCAGGCAGCCCGAAAACCGAGGACGAGGTGTATTTCGGCGGAACGGGGCCCGGCAACGACATCTATTCCAAGGGCTCGCTGATCGCGCACTCGCTGCGCATGCTGATCGGCGACACGGCGTTCAAGGAGGCGGTGACGCGGCTGGTCTATGGCCGTCCCGACCCACGTCCTGGCAATTTCGAGCCGCTGTACCGCTCGACGCCCGACTTCCTGCGGATCGTCAATGAAGTGACCGGCCAGGATTACGAATGGTTCTTCCGTGGCTATCTCTACCAGGCGGCCTTGCCGGTTCTGGATCAGACCCGGGAGGGCGACCGACTGATTCTGTCCTGGACAACGGGTGACGGAGCACGCTTCCCCATGCCGGTCGAGGTCGAAGTCGACGGACGCCTGCAGACGCTTGCCATGACGGACGGGCGGGGTTCAGTGACCGTTCCGCCCGGCGCGCATGTGGTGATCGATCCGCAGAACAAGGCGCTGCGCCATCTCGACTTCGTCTACGATTATCAAGCCTGGCGCGAGGCCGAGCGCCAGAAGCGCGCCGCGGCGCGTCCTGCGAGCTAGAGCGTCTCGCCTGCCTCAGCGGAAAAAAGTGACAGGCGATATCAACCTGTTAAGGTGCCGACATGATCGCCAGTCCGGCCCTGCGGGCCCTTCGCTCCGCAACGGGGCCCGCCCACGAAGCCCTGGAGACGCAAGCCCGCATCGAAGCGCGCCTGGCGGATCGCGTCACGCGCGGGTCGCTGGTTGCAGACTTTTACCGCTTCCACGCCGGGCTTGAAGCCGCGGTCCACCCGATGATCCTGACTCTCCACGACGACGATCCGGTTCGCTCGCGCGCCGAGGGAATCCGCCGTGACCTCAAGGATCTCGGGATCGCGGCGCCGCCGGTGCGCCCGATGGCGCCGCCCGCCTCAATGGGCGAAGCCTTGGGCCGGATCTATGTGGCGGAAGGCTCCATGCTGGGCGGTCGCATCATCCGCCGCCGCCTGACGGCCCAAGGGATCGATCTGACGGGGTTGGCGTTTCTTGATCCCTGGGGCGACGATACCGGCGCGCGTTGGCGCGGCTTCATCGCCGTCATGGAGCGCGCCTGTGTCGAGGGTGTCGCCGAGGTGGACGCCGTTGTGCGCGGCGGAATGGACGGATTTGCTTTCGCCGAGCGCACCCTCGCCGATCGAACGGGAACGGAGACGCCGGTTGACTGACGCCGAGGTGCAGCTCGCGCCCCTCCTGAACGACTGCGATCGAGAGCCGATCCATATTCCGCAGGCCATCCAGCCGCACGGATTTCTGCTGGCGCTGGACCGCCGAGACCTGCTCGTCGCCGAAGGCGCCGGCGACATCGAAGGGCTTACGGGCGTTCGCGCCTGGACGGGACAGCCGATCGATCTGGTGCTGGGCGAGGCGCTTGGGCGCAGGCTGCGCGAGATGATCCGGAGCGGGGAAACCGGCTTTGTGGACCGCTGGCGCGGGATCAACCGGATCGACTACGACGTGGTCATGCACCATGCGGCCGACCGCACCGTGGTGGAGGTGGAGCAGTCGTCGCAGGCCGCCCGCCTCGGCATCGAACTGGTCGGACGCCTGGATACGGCCGGAGCGGCGCTGGAACGCGCCGCCTCGGTGCAGGCGGTGTGCGAGGTCGCGGCCGAGGCGTTCCGCAAGCTGACCGGCTTTGACCGCGTCATGATCTATCGTTTCCTCGATGACGAGGCCGGCCATGTGGTGGCCGAAGCGCGTGAGGAGACCTCGTCCTCGTTTCTGAACCACCACTTTCCGGCCACCGACATCCCTCGCCAGGCGCGCGCGCTTTACGTCCGCAATCCGGTTCGGGTCATTCCGGACGCCGTCTATACGCCCCAGCCGCTGCGCGGCGGCGAGGACCGACCGCCGCTGGACATGAGCGACTGCGCCCTGCGCAGCGTCTCGCCCATCCACCTGCAGTACCTGAAGAACATGGGCGTGCGGGCCTCCGCCTCTGTGTCCATCGTCATCGACGACGCGCTTTGGGGCCTGATCGCCTGCCACAACGAGCGGCCCAAGCTGCTGCCCTATGAACTCCGTGTGGCCTCCACGACGCTGGCGCGCAATCTGGCGCGTCAGATCAAGGCTCGCACCGAAGCCGAGCTTTACCGGGAACGCGTACGCCTGCGCCGGCTGGAAGACGATCTGCTGGCCGCCCTGCCCGCCGACCGGCAGCTGGCCGATGGATTGGCGGAGCGGTCGCAGGGGCTTCTGAGCCTTGTCGCCGCCGATGGCTTGGCCATCATCCAGGACGGCCGGGCTCAGACCTTTGGGCGCTGCCCTCCCGCCGAGGCGATCGACCGGCTGAGCGGCTGGGTGTCGCAACAGCCAGGCCTGCGGCCCGTGGCCAGCAACAACCTTTCGGCCATCCTGCCCGAGGCGTCGGCCTGGACCGCGCACGCCAGCGGCCTGTTGGCGGTTCGCGTCAGCGGCGAACGCCCCTTGTCGCTGATGTGGTTCCGTTCCGAGATTCCGGAAACCATCCGCTGGGCGGGCGACCCCCATACGGCGGTCAAGTCGAACGCGCGCGGCGTTCTGACCCCTCGCGCTTCTTTCGAGGACTACACCGAGACGGTGCGCGGCCGCGCTCGCCGCTGGGATGCGGCGGCGGTGGAGTCGGCCGCCCGCATGCGCGACGCCCTTCTGGACTTCAGCGCGGTCAGTCAGCTGCGGCGCATGAACCAAACGCTTCAGGCCAGCCTGACCGAACGCGACCTGCGCCTCGAGCAGCAGCAATATCTGATCCGCGAGGTCAACCACCGGGTCCAGAACAGCCTGACCCTGGTCTCCAGCTTCCTGGGTCTGCAGGCGCGCGAGCAGACCGACGGCGTCGCGGCCGCCGCCCTGCAGGAGGCGCGTCAGCGCGTGCGCGCGGTCTCGGCCGTGCACTCGCGGCTGTATCGCGACGCCCAGTCGGTCTCGATCGACCTGGCCCGCTACATCGAAGACCTTGTCGACGACCTGGGCGCATCCACGGGCGGGGAATGGCGCGACGCCATCGACACGCACTTGGCGCCGATCGGCGTGGAGTCGGGTCGTTCGGTCACCATCGGCCTGATCCTGACCGAGCTGATCATCAACGCCCAGAAATACGCCTATGACGGCGCCGTCGGGCCGATCTGCATCCAGTTGTCCGAGCCCGAGGCCGGAGTGCTCCGCCTTTCGGTCCGGGACGAGGGCCGTGGCGGCCACCAATCCGGTGCGGGGTTCGGATCGCTGATGATCCGCAGCCTCGTCGGCCAGCTCGGGGGCACCCTGGACTATCGCGACCGTGCACCGGGGCTGGAGGCGGTGCTGCGAGCGCGCATCGATCCCCTGGTCTGACGTCGGCGCCTTAAGCGGCTGTTCAGCACGACCGCACACCTGGTCTTGAACTGTCCGCGGCATGGTCGGCCCATGCTGACCCCACGCCGCGTTGTGCACATCGCCCGGCTGATCTTTCTGATCGGCGTCGTCGTCCTCGCCGTTCTGGTGCTGGGCCCCTTCCAGGGTCTGGAGGAGCGGATCGGCCTGACCGACAAGTCCGCCCATGTGATCGCCTTTTACCTGCTGGGCGTCTCCGCCCTGGCCATCGCGCCGAAGTGGCGGCGGACGGACCTGATGCTGGCCCTCCTGGGCGGCGGGGTGCTGATCGAGGTGCTGCAGGGCTTCACCGGCCGATCGATGTCGCTGGGCGACCTGGGCGCTGATGCCCTGGGCCTGGCCGCCGCCGCCGCGCCCGGCTTTATCGAACAGTTGCGCCGCCTGGCGCGCCGCCACCCCGACCTGTCCTTCGCCGAAATCGCCGCCCGAGACCGTCGCCGCACCCGCCGTGCCGAGGCGCCGGCCGCGCCCTACGGCTCCAGCTCGATGTCCCAGTAGAGGTAATCCAGCCAGCTTTGGTGCAGGAAGTGCGGCGGGAAGCGTCGGCCCGCTTCCTGGAGCTGCCAGGCGCTGGGGCGGTGCGGGTTGCGGCGGATCGGCATGGCGGCTTGCTGCGGCGTGCGTCCGCCTTTCCGGAGGTTGCAGGGCCCGCAGGCGGCGACGATGTTCTCCCAGGTCGTGCGCCCGCCGTGCGAGCGCGGCACCACGTGGTCAAACGTCAGCTCGGCGTTCTCGCCGCAGTACTGGCAGGCGAAGCCGTCCCGCAGAAAGACGTTGAAGCGGGTGAAGGCGGGCTTTCGGTCCTGATCGACATAGGTCTTCAGCGCGATCACGCTGGGCAGCACCATCTCCATGGACGGCGAGCGCACCACCTTGTCATAGGTCGAGACCACGTCGACGCGGTCCTGATAGACGGCCTTGACCGCCTCCTCCCACGGCCACAGCGACAGCGGATAATAGGACAGCGGCCGGAAGTCGGCGTTCAGCACCAGGGCGGGCCAGCCGGAGGGGGGACGGGAGAGAACCTGCATCAGGCCCTCCCGTGGGGTGCGGGGGGTGGTGAGGCGACAGGACTGAAGACGCGTCTCCTTCCTTGTCTGACCCTCTCAGCCTAGACCCGATTCGCCGACGCCGCCACGACGAAGACGCGACCGCCGCGTGACGATCTCACCCCCGCGCGCGATCGGGAAAGCCCGGCAGGCTCCAGCCCCATTGAAGCGCGCCGGCCCGCAGGCCGAAGCCGCACAGCGCCGCGACGATGGCCGCCGGCCACATGGGCGTCTCCAGCATGCGCAGCCCCACGAACAGGGTGGCCGCCAGAATCGCCGCCGAAATGGTGATCTCGCGCCGCAGCAGGATCGACGGCTGGCCGGCGAGAAGATCGCGCACCACGCCGCCGAAACAGGCCGTCAGCGCCCCCATGACGATGCAGATCAAGGGTGCGACGCCCGCCGCCTCGGCCTTGGCCGCGCCCATGACGCCATAGGCGCCGAGACCCAGTGCATCGAGCCACAACAGCGCGCGGAACCGCCAGTCCCTACGGCCCAGAAGCCAGATCGCCAGTGCGCCCAGCAGGCACACGCCGATGTAGCGCCAGTCCTGCACCCAGAAGACGGGGACGCCCAACAGCAGGTCGCGCATGGTGCCGCCGCCCACGCCCGTGACGGCGGCGAAAAAGGCCAGGGTCACCAGGTCGTGCTTCTCCCGCGCCGCGGCCAGGGCGCCGGTGGCGGCGAACACGGCCACGCCCGCGAAGTCGAGCGCCCCCAGGACGGCCTGCGGATCGCGCAACGGCTCGGCCAGCGCCGGATCGACCAGCGGGGTCATGGCGCGACCGGCTCCAGCACGATCTCGCCGCGCTTGACGCCCGTGTACCAGGCCCACAGCAGATGGGTCGCGACCGCCCGGTACGGCCGCCAGACCTCCGCGCGGGCGTAGGCCTGCTTCTGGTCCGGCCGCGTCTCGGCGCCGTCCACCCAGCGGATCGCCTCCTGCAGCGCTACGTCGCCGCCGGGAAACACGTCCAGCCGGCCCTCGCACATCATCAGATAGGCCTCGGCGGTCCACAGTCCCACGCCTTTAAGCGCCGTCAGGGCGGCGATGGCGGCCTCGTCGTCCAACGTCGCCATGTGCTCCAGATCGATCTCGCCCGCCAGCTGCGCCCGCGCGATCCCCTGACCGTAGGTCGCCTTCTGCCGCGACAGGCCCATGCCGCGCAGCTGCTCCAGGTCGTGCCGCAGCAGGGCCTCGGGGCTGATCTCGCCCATGCCCTCGCGCAGCCGCGCCCAGACCGCGGCGGCCGAGGCGACGGACACCTGCTGCTCCACGATCATGCGGAACAGCCCTTCGAAGCCGCCGACCCTCAGCCGCCATTCGAAAGGCGGCGTGGCCCGGTCCGTGCGCGCCAGCGCCGGATCGGCCGCGGCCAAGGCCGCGCGCGCCTGGGCGAGGTCTTCGGGCGTGGGCGCAAGCGGCATCGGGCGGTCTCGGCGTTGGAGGTCGGACGACCATGTCCCGGATCGCGCCCGCGCCGCAACCGCGCAGCCGCATCGACGTCCGATAGGCGCCAGTGCCAACAGACGACTTGAACCCGAGGCGACGCGGCGATATAGGCACGCCTCTTCCGCGACGGCCCGGCCGATCGCGCACCCAGCGGCTGGGTAGCTCAGATGGTTAGAGCGGTGGATTCATAACCCACAGGTCGGCGGTTCGATCCCGCCCCCAGCCACCACCTCCTCCTTACAGGATGCTCTGCTTGTGCTCGACAGCAGACGCGCCGCGTGGTCCTGTCGGCTCATGTTGCTGACCAGTCTGCTTCTCGCCGCGGCGCTTCAGGTGGGTGCGGCCGACCCTCTGCAGGCGGCCTACGCCAACACTCTGATCTCGACCTATCCGGACGGGCGGACTGCGCGGCTGTGGCTGAATGCGGACCGGACCTACACTGGAGAGGGGCGGCGCGGCGGGCGCAGTTCGGGGGTTTGGGAGGTGCGCGGATCGGACCTGTGCCTGCGCCAACGGCGGCCTCTGCCCTCGCCGGTGCGCTACTGCACGCCCATCGTGTCCGGCGGCGTCGGGGCGCGCTGGCGAGCCAAGGCGGTCACGGGCGAGCCTATCACGGTGGAGGTCGTCGCCGGGCGATGACCGACGCCGCTTCTTCGAAAGGACGTCCATGACGAAAAGCGAACTGGAGCGGTTCAAGGCCGCGCGCACCACCGCCATCTATCGGCTCGACCTGATCGCGCGGGGCGCCCGGCTGAGCTATGAGGACGGCACGCCCATCGACATGGGCTCGGAGAAGGCGCGGCTGGAGGCGGTCGTGGCCGACATGGACCGGCGCATCGCCCGGCTTGAAGGCTCCATCCACTGATGGCGCGGATCGTCGGGTCTGAGCCGATCCACTCCGGGTGGTCGCGGCTGCACAAGGCGACCATTCAGACCGATAAAGGCGCCCGCATCGTACGCGAGGTCGAGGACCACGGGAACGGAGCCGCTGTCCTGCCCTATGACCCCGAGCGCGGGGTTGCGTTGCTGGCGCGGCAACTGCGAACCGGCCCATTGTTCGCGGGAGCGGCCGATCCTCTGCTACTTGAGGCGCCCGCCGGCCTGATCGATCCGGGCGAAACGCCGGCCGACTGTGCACGCCGGGAGGCGCTGGAAGAGGTAGGCGTGCGGCTGGACGCTGTGGACGCCGTGGCGAGCGCCTTTTCCTGCCCCGGCGTCTCGACCGAGCGGTTGTTTCTGTTCCTGGGAGCCTATCAGGCCTCCGACCGGGTCGAGGCCGGCGGCGGCCTGGCGGTTGAACATGAGGCCATTGAGGTGGTCGAGGTCGAGCTGTCGGACCTGGCCCGCATGGCGGAGGCGGGAGAGGTGGAGGATCTGAAGACGCTGCACCTCATTTTGTGCCTGCGCCTGCGACGACCCGACCTGTTCGGCTGACGCGCCGGCACGCAACCGGCGCCGTGCAGCGGCGTTTGCCCCGGCAAGATCAACCTTGACCGGAACGACATCATGATCACGCGTTCAAAGACCCTGCTCGCCGCCGCCGCCGCCGTGCTGGCGCTGGGCGCCGCCGCCTGCACCGAAGCCGAGCAGGAGCAGACCCAAGCCAACGCCGAAGCCGCCGCCGACCGCACCGGCGACGCCGCCGCCGAGGCGGGCGCCAATCTGAAGGAAGAGGCCCAGCAAGTCGGCTCGGCCATCGCCGCCGGTGCTCGCGAAGCCGGTCAGGAGATCGATGAAGCGACCGACCGCATGGCTGTCGAAGCCGATGAGCAGAAGGCGGAGACCGCCGCCGATTCGCGCGGCAACTGATCCGGGCTTCAGGCCGGCTCGGCCAAGAGGGCGTCGATCAGCGCCCTCGCCTCAGGGCCGGCCCAGTCCGCCTCGCCCACCTGCCAGGCGCGGATGCGACCCTGGCGGTCCAGCAGGATCGTCTGCGGCATCCGCCCCGCCCCGGCGAACTCGAACGGCAGCTGGAAGCGGATGTCGTTGTAGAGCGGCAGCGGCCTCTGGTCCTGAAGGAACCGGCCGGCCGCCTGCACGGCCTCGGGCGTCGCATCGACGTTGATCGGCAGCACCGTGAGGTCACGCCCTTCGTAGGCGCGCGCAAGCGCCGCCAGCGTCGGCATCTCGGTCTTGCACGGCGCGCACCACATCGCCCACAGATTGACCACCACGATCTGACCCCGGAAATCGGCGAAGCGGACGTCCCGGCCATCGGCGTCCTTGAAGACGTAGTCGGGTGCGGGCTGAAGGTCGGCCGGCGTCTCCAGCTGGCCCAACGATCCCTTAGCATAGCGAGCCAGTTCGCTCTTGGCCGCCGGTGTGGCGGCTTCGAAAGCTTCAGGGGCTTGGACGGATGCGTCCCGATTGGCGTATAGCCAAGCCGCGCCGCCGCCCGCGCTGACCAGCACGACGGCCGCCAGCACGCCCATCGTCGTTTTCGAGCCCGCCATGACCGATCGCCCCACTGATGCCGCCGGGACCCACGCCACGGCCAAGCCTGCGGGGCAGGATATGTGGGGCGGCCGCTTCTCTTCCAAGCCCGCCGACATCATGCAGGCGATCAATGTGTCGATTGGCGTCGACAGGCGCCTGTGGGCGCACGACCTGGCGGGCTCGCGCGCCCACTGCCGCATGCTGGCCAGCCAAGGGATCATCGAAAAGGCGGACGCCGACGCCATTCTGGACGGACTCGACGCCATCGAGAACGAGATCACGGGCGGGACCTTCCCCTTCCGCGACCAGTTCGAAGACATCCACATGAACGTGGAGGCCCGCCTGTCCGAGCTGATCGGCGAGCCCTCGGGGCGGCTGCACACGGCGCGCAGCCGCAACGACCAGGTGGCGGTGGACTTCCGCCTGTGGGTCCGCGAGGCCTGCGACCGCACGGTTGAACAGCTGAAGACGCTGCAGGGCGCGTTGCTCGACCGGGCCGAGCAGCACGCCGGCGACCTGATGCCCGGCTTCACCCACCTTCAGACCGCCCAGCCGGTGACGCTGGGTCACCACCTGATGGCCTATGTGGAGATGTTCGGCCGCGACGCGGGCCGCTTCGCCGACGCGCGGGCGCGGATGAACGAGAGCCCGCTGGGCGCCGCCGCCCTGGCCGGATCGCCCTTCCCCATCGACCGCCACATGACGGCCCAGGCGCTGGGCTTCGACCGGCCGATGGCGAACTCGCTGGATGCGGTGTCCGACCGCGACTTCGCGCTGGAAGGCCTGGCCGCCGCTTCGATCACGGCTGGGCACCTGTCGCGTCTGGCGGAGGAGATCGTGGTGTGGATGACGCCGATGTTCGGCTTTGTCTCTCTGCCCGATGATCTGACCACCGGATCGTCGATCATGCCGCAGAAGCGCAATCCGGACGCGGCCGAGCTGGTGCGGGCCAAGACGGGCCGCATCACCGGCTCGCTGATCGCCCTGTCCATGGTGATGAAGGGCCTGCCGCTGGCCTATTCCAAGGACATGCAGGAGGACAAGCCGCCGGTGTTCGAGGCGTTCGACGCCCTGGATCTGGCGGTGGGCGCCATGACGGCCATGGTGCGCGCCTTGCAGCCCGACACCCGGAAGATGGCCGCCGCCGCCGGCGCGGGCTTCTCCACCGCCACGGATTTGGCCGACTGGCTGGTGCGCGAACTGGGCCTGCCGTTCCGCCGGGCGCACCACGTCACGGGCGCGGCGGTGAAGCGCGCAGAGGGGTTGGGCGTCGGTCTGGCCGACCTGCCGCTGAAAGAATTGCAGGCGCTCGAACCTGGCGTCACCGAAGCGGTTTACACCGTGCTGACTCCCGAAGCCTCCTGCGCCAGCCGCCAGAGCTTCGGAGGAACCGCGCCGGAACAGGTCCGTGCGCGCATCAACGACTGGAGACGACGCCTGTGAAGACAACCCTGATCGTCGCGGGCGCGCTCGCCCTCCTGACCTCCGCCTGCGGCCGCATGGCCGATCTGGAGGCGCCCGTGCCGAACGGCGGCGCCATCCGGGGCGCCAGCGCCCCCGGTCCGGTCGAGCCGGCGACCGTCAACGCGCCCTCCTCCATCCAACCGATCGACGGCGGTCCCTCCAACCCCATCGGCGGCACCGCCGCCCAGCGCGATCCGCGATAGGCCTTGCACCATTTCGACCTGAAGAACGGCGCGCTGCACGCCGAGGACGTTTCGCTTGAGGTGATCGCGGACGAGGTCGGCACGCCGGCCTATGTCTATTCGTCCGCGACGCTGAAGCGGCACTACGGACTGCTGCGCGCCGCCGCCGACGCGCACCGCGAGGCGCTGGGCGAGGCGCTGATCGCCTTTGCGGTCAAGGCCAACTCCAACCTGTCGGTGCTGGCGACCCTGGCCAGGCTGGGCTCCGGCGCCGACACGGTGTCGGAGGGCGAGATCCGGCGCGCCCTGGCGGCGGGCGTGCCGGCCGAGCGGATCATCTTCTCCGGCGTCGGCAAGACCGACATGGAGATGGCCTTCGCCACGGGCGTGGGCGTTCGCCAGATCAATGTGGAGAGCGGCGCCGAGCTGGATCGGCTGATCGCGGTGGCCCAGGCCATGGACTCGCGCCCCGCCGTGGCCATCCGCGTCAATCCCAACGTCGGCGCCGGCGGCCACGCCAAGATCACCACCGGCGGCAAGGGCGACAAGTTCGGCGTGCCCGCCGACGAGGCGATGCGTCTCTACGCCCGCGCCTCGGCCTCGCCGCATGTGACGCCGGTGGGGCTGGCCTGCCACATCGGCAGCCAGATCGTCGATCTGGCCCCGCTGGAGGCGGCGTTCCAGGTGCTGCGCCGGATGACGCTGGACCTGCGGGCGCAGGGTCATGCGGTCACGCGGTTGGACCTTGGCGGCGGGCTGGGCGTTCCCTACTCCGGCGGATCGACGCCGCCGTCGCCGGCCGACTACGTCGCCATGGCCGCGGGCGTGCTTCAGGGGCTAGAGGTGGAGGCCGCGTTCGAGCCGGGCCGCCTGCTCGCCGCCAACGCCGGCGTGCTGCTCAGCCGGGTGATCCAGGTCAACGAACGCTCGGACGGCCGGCGGTTCCTGGTGCTGGACGCGGCCATGAACGACCTGATGCGGCCGGCGCTCTACGACGCCTTTCACGACATCCGTGCGGTGCAGCCGCTAGGCGGCGACGATCAGGCCTATGACGTGGTGGGCCCGGTCTGCGAGACCGGGGACACCTTTGCGCGCGACCGCATCCTGCCGCCGCTGGAGGCCGATGATCTGGTGGTGTTCACCGGCGCCGGCGCCTATGGGGCGGTCATGGCCAGCGAGTACAACAGCCGTCCGCTGATCCCCGAGGTGCTGGTCGACGGCGACCGTTGGGCCGTGATCCGCCCGCGCCCCACCTATGAGGACATGCTGGACCGCGAACCCTTCGCTGACTGGCTGTAGCGTCGGCGCTCAGCCCTGCGGCGCGGGCGCGTAGACGACGCGACAGTCGCCCTCGATGGTGGTGAAGCGGCCGTTCGAGGCGTCCACGAACGACACGCGGCCGCCTTCGTCATATTCGACCTTACCGGTCGAGCGGCCGGTGAAGTTCGGCGTGCCGTAGGTCCAGCAGGTGATGTCGGCGGGACGGTCGCCCCACTTCACGTCGCGCTGCGCCTTGCGGCTGTCGGTGCAGGCGGACACCAGAAAGGCGAGGGCGAGACAGGTCAGGACCGGGATGCGCATGGGCCGAGCTTGCGGCAAGCGCGGCCGCTCCGCAAGCCGGCCTCAGTCCAGCGCGCAGATGTCCGGCAGGCCGCGCAGATGTCCGGCGTGATCCAGACCATAACCGACCAGAAAACGGTTCGGGGCCTCCCAGCCGACGAAGTCAGGCTCGGGCGCGCGGGGCTCGGGCCAGGGCTTGCGGGCGAAGACGCAGGTCAGGACCTCGGACGCGCTGGCCTCGCGCGCGATGCGCACGGCTTCGGCCAGTGACAGGCCGGTGTCGAACACGTCGTCCAGGATCAGCACCCGCCGGCCGGCGATGGGCCGCTGGAATGGCGCATAGACGTCGATCTTGCCCCGGCTCGCCTGTTCGTCGCCATAGGAGGCCAGCCACAGCGCGTCGAAGCGGACGTGCCGCCCGAGCCTCGCCAGAGCCCGCGTCAGGTCGGCGGCGAACCACAAGCCGCCGGTCAGCAGAACCGCCGCCACCGTCTCGTCGTCGATCACGGGGGCGATGCGCGCGGCCAGATCAGCCACCACGCGGGCGACCTCGGCTTCGGGCAGCAGAACGGTCGGCGTGGGAGCGGGCTCGGCCATGACCGAGGCCCTAGCGCCTAGTGGTGGCCCTTGTCCACCGAGGCCGCGGGTGCGGGCGCGTGATCGTCCACCGCATGGGCGTCCACCGGCGCCTGATCCGCCGAGGCGTGGCCGGGGGCCAATGCGGGCCGCAAGCCGCCTGCGGACGCCGAGGCGTGTTCGCCTGGGGCATGGGTCTTGTCCGCCGCTTCGCCATGGTCCGAAGCCGTTTGGGACTTGGCGTGGTCGCCCGCGCCGGACCCTCCGTGACCTGCGTCGTGAGCCGCAACCGACTGGACGAAGTTCACGCTGATGTCCGCCGCATGGCCGCCGGGATCGGGGATCAGGGCGGCGAAGCCCTGCACCTTGCCGGGCAGCACGGGCGCCGCGTCGATGCGCACCACCCTGTGCCCGATCTCCGCGCCATGTTCGTCCAGCAGGGCGACGCGCACGGGCGGAGCCACGATCTCGCCGTCGCGCACGTTCCTGAGCGCGCCGGACACCAGCACCATGCCGGGCTGGTTCGCGGCCTCCTTGGCGCTCATCGCTTCGAAGTCCAGGCCGACCGGGTTCACCGGCGAGCCGACCATGGCGTAGGCGGCGGCGGCGCGGGGGAAGGCCTCCACCACCTCGACGCGGAACAGCCAGGCCGAGGCGACCAGGCCCACAAACACGCTGGCCATGCCGGCCCAGGCGATCCCCTGCGCGGCCGCACGGCGCAGGCGGCGCTGCTGTTCGGCGCGGGCGCGAAAGGCCTTGGGCAGTTCAGGCGCCGGGGTCTCGGCCAGGCTGACCTCCGGATCGGGCTCGATCACCACCGGTTCGGGCGCGACGGTCAGTTCCAGCGGTTCATCGTTGGAGGCCTTCCAAACCTCGCCGCACGACTTGCAGCGAACCTTGCGGCCGTTCGGACCGACCAAGTCGTCGGCGATGAAATAGCTGGTGGCGCAGGCGGGGCAGGTCAGTATCATGTTCGCTGACTGCGAGGCGTCTCGCCCCCTCCTGTTCGGGGCTGCTCGCCCCATGCTGAACCAGATCGATGCCGTCTTCGCCCGCCACCCCCGAACCCTCAGCCGCGCCCGAGACCGTCCGCCTGCAGGGCGTGGGGTTCGGCTATGCGACATCCGGTGCGGTTCTGCGGGACGTTAACCTCATTCTGCCGCGCGGCTCTTTCCACTTTCTTACCGGGCCGTCGGGCGCCGGGAAATCGTCGCTGCTGAAGCTGCTGACCCTGGCCGCGCGGCCGAACGCCGGAACGATCCATCTGTTCGGACAGGATGTGACGCGGATCGCGCGCCGCGACGCGCCCGCCCTTCGTCGAAGCATGGGCGTGGTGTTTCAGGACTTCCGCCTGCTGGATCACCTGTCGGCCTTCGACAACGCCGCTCTGCCGCTGCGTCTGGCCGGAGAGACGCGCGAGCAGCACGCGGGCGACGTGGAGGAGATGCTGCGCTGGGTGGGCCTGGGCGCGCGCATGCAGGCCCGCCCGCCCGAGCTGTCCGGCGGCGAAAAGCAGCGGCTGGCCATCGCGCGCGCGGTGATCGGCCAGCCCGGCCTGATCCTGGCGGACGAGCCGACCGGCAGCGTGGACGCCGCCATGGGCGAGCGGCTGCTGCGCCTGTTCCAGTCGCTGAACCGGCTGGGCGCCACCGTGCTGATCGCCAGCCACGACCAGGATCTGGCCGAACGCTCGGGCGCGGGGCTTCTGAGGCTGGAGGCCGGTCGCCTGACGGGTCCGGCGACGACGGAGCCGATCGCCGCATGATCCCCCGCCCGCCGCCTCTGAACCTTAGGAGCGATTCCGCCCCGCTGCTGCCGCGAGCCTCGGCGGGCGAGCCGTGGCTGATGACGGTGATCGCGGTGCTGTGCTTCCTGGCCTGTCTCGCCGCCGTGGGCGCATCCGCCGCGGATCGCGCGGCGCGGGGCTGGGCCGGCCAGCTGGGCGCCGAGGCCACGGTGCAGGTG
>JAEYAO010000070.1 GCA_023456105.1 Pseudomonadota bacterium
GCGTCAGGACGGCGGGATCAGCGGGCGTCTGGGCCATCGCGGAGCCTGCGGACAGCAGGATGGACGAGGCGAGAAGAAGGGTGCGCATCCGGCGAAGCTATCCGGCGATTCCGCAGCCGTCATCAGGGAAAATCCGCCCCGCCTTTCCTGCAACAGGATCGCAGCCTAGATAGGCGCGATGACCGACGCCGCCGTCTCCTCCCCGCCCGTCAAGGCGAGCCCGTTCCACCAGCTGGAGGTGTTGTGGGTCCGCCATTGGACCGACAGCCTGTTCAGCTTCGGCGTGGCCCGGCCCGACGACTTCCGCTTCCGCTCGGGCGAGTTCGTGATGATCGGCCTGCCGGGCGAGGACGGAGGCAAGCCGGTGCTGCGCGCCTATTCGATCGCCAGCCCCTGCTGGGACGAACAGCTGGAGTTCTTCTCCATCAAGGTTCCGGACGGTCCCTTGACCTCGCGCCTGCAGAAGATCGAGGCCGGCGACACCGTGCTGATGGGCAAGAAGCCCACAGGCACCCTGGTGCTGGATGCGCTGACCGGCGGCGAGCGGTTGTTCCTGATCGGCACCGGCACGGGCCTCGCCCCCTGGCTCAGCGTCGCTCGCGATCCCGAGACCTACTCCCGCTTCGGCCACGTCTATGTGGTGCACACCGTGCGGGGCGTGGCGGACCTCGCCTACCGCGACTTCTTCACCGGCGGCATCCACGACGATCCTCTGATCGGCGAAGAGGCGCGGGCCCAGCTGACCTACTATCCCACAGTGACGCGCGAGGCTTTCGACACGCCCGGCCGCATCACCGACCGGATCACTTCGGGCGACTTCTTCCGCGACCTCGGCCTGCCCGAAGGCTTCGATCCCGCAAAGGACCGGGTCATGCTGTGCGGCTCGATGGCCATGATCAAGGAAGTCGGCGAACTGCTGGAGACCTATGGCCTGAAGGAAGGCTCCAACGCCGAACCGGCCGACTATGTGCTGGAACGCGCCTTCGTCGGTTGAGGCGCGGCGGCTTAGCCGCTAACCCACCGCCATGAGCAAGCCCGCCCTTGTCGCCATCGACGCCCGCGTCGACCCCGCCGCCTGCGAGACCATGATCGAGGTCCGCCACGGCGTCGATGCGCTGGATCGCGCCCTGGTGGCCCTGCTGGCCGAGCGTCAGCGCTATATGGACGCCGCAGCGCGCATCAAGCCGGATCGCGACGCCGTCCACGACGACGCCCGCATCGAGGACGTGGTCGCCAAGGTCCTGACCGCCGCACAGGCGCAGGGGCTGTCGTCCGACATCGCCGAACCGGTGTGGCGCCTGCTGATCGACCGCTGCATCGCGCACGAGTTCGCGGCCTATGACCGCACGCGCGGCTAACGCCTGAGGCTTTTCAGCATCAGCTCGTGGCGATAGGCGGCCACGTCCGCCAGCGCCGCATCCAGGGCCGAGCGAACCCGCTCCAGCGCCGGCGCCGCCATCTTGGGCTCCAGCGCCTCGGCCGCCGCGCATTGGGCGGCGAGGTCGTCCGCTCCGATGCCGCTCGCTGCACCCCGCAAGGTGTGCACCGCGTCCCGCCATCCCTCGATCCTGGGATCTAGCAGGTTCGACCACAGCGCGGCCTGCTCGGCGAACAGGCCCAGCACCTCCTCCGAGACTTCCGAATCGCCGCCGGTCGTCCGGTCGAGCACCGAGAAGTCGACCGCGCCCGACAGGTCGCGTCGCGCCATCAGGCGGCGGCCTCTTCGCCCTTGGCCAGACGCGAGTGCCGCGATGACCAGGCGAAGTAGATGGCGACGCCGATGACGTTCCAGATCAGGAAGCCGACCTGCGTCGTGCCCCGCAGGCTGAGAAAGAAGACGATGCAGCCGATCACCGTCAGCCCGCCGACCAGCGGCCACACCGGCGCCTTGAACACACGCCGACGGCCCGGCTCACGCAGCCTCAGTACGATCAGGCTGACCCCCACGGCGCAGAAGGCCGCCAGCGTCCCCGCATTGGCCAGCGACGCCAGCTCGTCCAGCGGCAACAGCCCCGCCAGAACCGCGACCACCACGGCGGTGAACACCGTCACCACCGCAGGCACGCCCCGGCTGGACACCCGCGCAAGCCGCCGGGGCAGCAGCCCGTCGCGCGCCATGCCCAGGAAGATGCGGCTTTGACCGAACAGAAAGGCCAACAGCACCGTCGGCAGGGCGATCACCGCCGCGGCCGCGATCCACTGCGCGGCCGTACCCTGCCCCAGCTCGCGCATGATCAGCGACAGCGGCTCGGCGCTGTCGGCGAAGCTGGCCACCGGCCGGGCGCCAATCGCCGCCGCCGCCACCAGCAGATACAACGCCGTGCACACCAGCATCGACCCCACGATGCCGATGGCGAGGTCCCGCTCCGGCCGCTTGGTCTCCTCCGCCGCCGTCGAGATGGCGTCAAAGCCGTAGAAGGCGAAAAAGATGATGGCCGCCGCCGCCATAACCCCGGTCTGCACGAACGGCGCGCCGAAGCCGTTCGGCATGAAGGGGGTGAAGTTGTCGGCGTCGAACGCCGGCAGGGCGACCGCAACGAACACTGCCAGCGCGGCGATCTTCACCAGCACCAGCACGGCGTTCAGGGTGGCGCTCTCCTTCGTGCCCAGCAGCAGCAGGCCCGTGACCACGCCGATGATCGCCACGGCCGGCAGATTGATGATCCCGCCCGCATGTGGCCCCGCCGTCAGCGCCGCCGGCAGATCGACGCCCAGCCCGCTTAGGAAGGCGACCGCATAGCCGCTCCACCCCACGGCCACGGCCGAGACCACCAGCGAATACTCAAGGATCAGGCTCCAGCCCACCGCCCAGGCGATCAGCTCGCCCAGCACCGCGTACGAGTAGGTGTAGGCGCTGCCCGCCGTCGGCATCATGGTGGACAACTCGGCGTAGGCCAGCGCCGCGCACGCGCACACCAGCCCAGCGAGAGCAAAGCTGATCAGCACCGCCGGGCCGGCCAGCCCTGCCCCAACCCCGATCAGGGTCAGGATCCCGGTGCCGACGATGGCGCCGACGCCCAGCGCCAGCAGGTGCGGCCAGCTCAGCGTCGCCTTCAGCCGTGGCCCCTCGTGCGAGTGCGCAAGCATGGCGTCGATCGATCGACGCCGGTTCCAGAAGGCCATGACCGTTTCCCCCGCCGCCTGTGTCTGCGGCTGATTCCGATGCGATCTTAGCGCGCTTCAGAAAGTTTCCGAAATCGCTTGCCAAGCCGCCGCCCTCTGGGTAGTAGGAGCGCCCTTCGGGACGGCCACACCGCTTCCGAAGACAAGACGACCGGTCGGGTGATTAGCTCAGTTGGTAGAGCAGCTGACTCTTAATCAGCGGGTCCACAGTTCGAACCTGTGATCACCCACCATTCGTCTTCTTCATTTCCGCAACCGACGAAAATGATGGCCCTCGGCGCGAGGCAGGATCAACGCGTGCTCGCGCTCCCTTGCGGCGGGACGGTAGGGCGCGAGTAACGCGCCCTTGTTGATCCGTCACCCAATCGCCCCCACGCAGCCCTCCGCCTCGCCTGGCGACAGTCGGGCGTCCGTCAGGGCCAGGGTCCACCCATGATGCGTGTTCAGGCCCCAGCGCCGGGCTCCGCCGCCGTCGCCCGCGTCCCCGCCAGCGGTGACCACCACGCGACGGCCCTTTGGCAGGGCCGGCGGATCGATCTTGCCGACAGCCAGCGAGGTGGGTGTATCGCCGCCGTAGCCGTCGAAGACGCTGAGCATCGACCACTCGCGACGCAGCCCCATCCACCAGGCGTCCTCGGTGTTGACGGCCAGCACGGCGACGCCGCGCCCTTCGGCCGCGAAGGCCAGCGCCTTTTGCGGATCGCGCACCATGCGGATGTCCGCCGCCGCGCCGAACCGCAGACGCGCGCCATCGAAGGCGCGCGTAGGCTCGATCGGCGCCCAGACCTGCACCTGAAGCCGGCCCTGACGCGCCAGACCCCAGCCGACGATCTCTCGCCACAGGTGTTCGACAGCCTCGGCGTTTTCGGGCGCGCACTTGCTCAACATCCGGGCCTGCACCGTCTGCTCCCGGTCGGGACGCAGCTTGGTGTGAGCCCCGCTGGGGGCGTCCTTGGCGCGGCCGACGACGGAGGCCACGGCCAGGCGCTGTTCGAACAGGGCGAGGATCTGGTCGTCTATGCGGTCGATCTCGGCGCGCAGCGCCGCCAGCGCCTGCTGTTCCGGCGTCAGGTGCGGGGCGGCTTCAGGCCAGGCCTGTTTCAGAGAGGATGCGGTCAAGGGGTGCGGCTTTCGGCATGGTGTTTCGATGTGCAGGGGCGTGCTGCCGCTCGACAAAGGAGCGGTCGCCGGAGAGACGGTCAGGAGCGGAAAACGCCCGACGCCTCAGCCGGCGTATCGAAAGCCGAAATAATAGCCGGCCACCGCGCGCGAACGGTCAAAGGAACGGGAAAGGTCGCGCGAGAAGGACATGGGTCCGCAGGGTTCCGGCAGGGCGGATCGTTTTCGATCCTCGCGCCTGTTCAACACGCAACAGGCGTGCGCCGTCAACCCTTGTTCAGGCTTAGCAGGACAAAGCGCGTGCGGTTGTCGCCTGAATCCTGAAGATCGTTGCGGAGGATCGACAGGCCGTAGGCCTCGGCGGCGCCGGCGGGCGCCAGGGCCGCGCGCGTCGGATCCCCGGCCTTGGCCACGGCTCGCGCGGCGCCCGCGGTGTCGAAAGCCTCGACAGTCCTCAAGTTCATGGCGCTCAAGGTCGCTGCGCACTGCCTCAGGGCGACGGGGTGACTCTCCACGCTGCGGATGTCCGACAGCCGCGCCCCCTCTACGGCCATCAGCGCATGGCGGATCGGCCGCCAGACCTCCGCGATCGGCTCAGCCCCCAGCGCGGCGACCAGGCTCGCCGCCGGCTCCACCACGCCGACGGACGAGTTCTCGACCGGAATCAGGGCGCACCCGCATGCGCCCGTCTTCAGCGCGTTGATGGCCGCCTCGAAGCTGTCGTAGCCGACCGCCTCGTCCCAAGGCCGCAGCGCGAGACAGGCTTCATGACTGAACGATCCCGGCGCGCCCTGATAGGCGACGCGGCCGTGCTCTTCGCTTGGGCCGCTCGCGGTCATGTCAGGCCGCCCGCGCCTGGTCGGTGCGGACAGCCTTCAGCCGTTCAGCCACCAGGAACGCCAGTTCCAGCGCCTGATCGGCGTTCAGGCGCGGATCGCAGTGCGTGTGATAGCGGCTGGACAGATCGTCCTCGGTCACCGCTTGCGCTCCGCCCAGGCATTCGGTGACGTTCTGACCGGTCATCTCCAGGTGGACGCCGCCCGGGTGCACGCCCTCGGCCTCGGCCACATCGATGAAGGTGCGGACTTCGCCCAGGATGCGGTCGAAGGGTCGGGTCTTGTAGCCGTTGCCGGCCTTCAGCGTGTTGCCGTGCATGGGGTCGATCGACCACACCACCTTGCGGCCCGCCGCCTTCACCGCGCGCATCAGGCCAGGCAGGCGCGCGCCGACCTTGTCGTGGCCGAACCGGCCGATCAGCGTCAGCCGGCCCGACACGTTGTCCGGGTTCAAGGCGTCGATCAGCGGCAGGAGGTCGTCCGCCTCCATGGTCGGGCCGCACTTGACGCCGATGGGATTGCGGATGCCCTTCATGAACTCGACGTGGGCGCCATCGAGCTGACGGGTGCGCTCGCCGATCCACAGCATGTGGGCCGAGGTGTCGAACCATTCGCCCGTCGCGCCGTCCAGCCGCGTCAGCGCCGATTCGACGTTCAGCAGCAGCGCCTCGTGGCTGGTGAAGACCTCGACCCGGCTGAGGTCGGGGTGGGTCTCCGGCGTGACGCCCACGGCCTCCATGAAGGCCAGGGCTTCGGTGATCTTGTCGGCCAGCTCCCGGTACTGGGCGCCCGCCGCATTGTCGCCGGCGAAACCCAGCGTCCAGCGGTGGATGTTGTACAGGTCCGCGTAGCCGCCGCCGGCGAAGGCCCGCAACAGGTTGAGCGTCGAGGCGGACTGGTTGTAGGCGCGGATCAGCCGCTGCGGATCGGGTGTGCGCTCTTCGGGCGTGAAGCCCATGCCGTTGATGATGTCGCCGCGATAGCTGGGCAGCTCGACGTCGCCGATCTGCTCCACGCCCGACGACCGGGGCTTGGCGAACTGTCCGGCGATGCGCCCGACCTTCACCACGGGCTTCCTGCCCGCAAAGGTCAGCACCACCGCCATCTGGAGGATCAGACGGAAGGTGTCGCGGATGTTGTCGGTCGAAAACTCCTTGAAGCTCTCGGCGCAATCGCCGCCCTGGAGCAGGAAGGCCTCGCCCCGCTCCACCTGGGACAGCCGCTCGGTCAGCCTCCGAGCCTCGCCGGCGAACACCAGGGGCGGCAGCGCCCGCAGCTCATCCTCGACGGCGGCCAGGGCGCGCGCGTCCGGATAGTCCGTCGGCATCTGCAGGACGGGCTTCGATCTCCAGCTTTCAGGGGTCCAGCGCATGGTCATGCCTGTAAGGATAGGACCTCGCGCCGCCGCTCACAATCGCGACGGCGCAGGGCAAGGAGGATCAGCTGCCGTCGGCGCCGAGATCCTCGGGCGTGGGGGATTGTTCGCCGGCCGCACCGGCCTTGCGTTCGGCCTTGGCGGCCGCCTTCGCCGCGGCCTTCTGGGCGGCGGCGCGCTCACGTTCCTGGCGTTCGAAGTTGTAGTTGGGCTTCCGGGCCATGATCGGTCTTGCTCCTGCTCAGTCTCAAAGTCGGCCCATCAACATGGCGCCGAAACCGGGAGACGCAAATCGCCGTCGCCCTGCTCGCCCGACCGTCAGATGCCCGACGCCTTCACCGCGTCGGTCGAGACGGCGTCCGGATCGCCCGGCAGCCAGGCGACATGGCCATTGTAGACGCCCTCGTTCAGGATGCCCTCCTCGCGCGCGACCAGCACCGGCACCAGCATCTGGCCGGTGACGTTGGTGGCGGTCCGCATCATGTCGATGATCCGGTCGATGGCGACGATATAGCCGATGCCCTCCAGCGGCAGGCCGGCGGTGGACAGCGTCAGCGTCAGCATGACGATGGACGTCCCCGGCACCCCCGCCGTGCCCAGCGATCCCAGCACCGCCGTCAGGCCGATCAGGACGTATTGGGTCAGCGTCAGGTCGATGCTGAAATACTGGGCGATGAAGATCGACGCGATGGCCGGATAGATGGCGCCGCAGCCGTCCATCTTGACGTTCGCGCCCAGCGGCACGGCGAAGGCGGCGTAAGCCTGGGGCACACCCAGGCGCTCAACCGTCTGGCGCAGGGTGATCGGCAGGGTGCCCAACGACGAAGAGGTGGCGAACGCCGTCTGCTGCGCCGCGAACGCACCCCGGAAGAAGCTGACCACCTTCAGGCCGTGCAGCTTCAGCAGGCCGGAATAGACCACGAAGATGTGGAACAGGCACGCGGCGTAAATGGCGAAGATGAATTTGCCGAGCGGCAGCAGCGCCTCCCAGCCATAGCCGCCGACCACCGAGCCGATCAGGCCGAACACACCGATGGGGGTCAGCTGGATGACCCAGCGCGTGATGCGGAAGATCACGGCCGCCCCCTCGTCCACCAGCCGCCGCACCCCTTGCGCGCGGTCGCCCAGCGCCACCAGCGCCGATCCGACCAGGGCCGAGAAAAAGATGATCTGCAGCACCCGACCTTCGCTCAGCGCCGCGAACGGATTGGTGGGCACGATGCCGATCAGCACCTCCAGCGGCGTGGGGATCTCACGCGCCTTGACCTCACCCAGCGGCAGATCGGCCAGCCCCAGGCCCGGATTGATCAGGTGGCCGAAGGCAATCCCCACCAGCACCGCGAGGAACGAGGTGACGGCGAACCAGACGATGGTGCGTACGCCCAGCCGGACGGCGCCCGCGCCCTCCCCCAGCTTGGCGATGGAGCTGGCGATGGTGAACAGCACCAAGGGCGCCACCACCATTCGGATCAGATTCAGATAAACGTCGCCGATCGGCTGCAGCCAGACCTCGGCCTGCTCGCGCAGGATCAGCCCCGCGACGATGCCCAGCACGAAGCCTGCGGCTGTCCGCTGCCAGAGTGGAATGGCGAAGAAACGGGAAATCATGAACGGCGGCCTTGGGGAGACGAGTGCGTCAAGGTGTCCACCCCTGGCTCGATCCGCAACCGCGGGCGCTGCAGACGGCTGCGACTTCTTCTGCCAACGACCATCAGCCCTGCTGTCAGCCGACGCCCATCGCCCGGCGCACGTAGAAGCCGGCCACCAGCACGTCCACCGCCTCCTCCACGTCCTTAAAGGCGTCGATCAGCACGTCCGCGCCGAGTTGCTCCACCGGCACAGGCGTATAGCCGAAGGCGGTCAGGATGCAGGGCAGGCCCGCATCACGCGCCGCGTCTGCGTCCGGCGCTGCGTCTCCGATCATGACGGCGCGCGCGGGATCTCCGCCTGCAATTCGCACGGCCTCGATCAGGTGCGCGCCGCTGGGTTTCCTGGCGCTGACGCGCTCCGGCCCGACGACGGCGGCGAAGCGATCGGCCAGCCCCAGCCGGTCCATCAGCAACTCGGACAAGTCCGTTCGCTTGTTGGTGGCCGTGACCAGCACCGCGCCGCGCTTCGCCAGCCGATCCAGCGTCTCCTCGACGCCTTCGAAGGCGCGCGTGCCATCGACGATGTGCGCGCGGTAGTCGGCGAGGAAGCGCTCGAACAGCGCCTCCGAGCGGGCCCTCTCCACATCCGCCCCCGCGGCTTCAAAGCCATGCGCCAGCAGAGCCCGCGCGCCCGAGCCGATCAGGGTCTTGGCCGAATCCATCGACACTGTCGGCAGGCCCTCCTCAACCAGCAGGCGGTTCAGCGTTCCAATCAGGTCTGGCGCCGAATCGACGAGCGTGCCGTCCAGATCGAAGACGAGGGTCCAGCCCTCCAGGTCGCGGTCGGTCATGATGTCGGTCTCGGAGGTTCTAAAGCACGCCTGCGCATTGTAGACGGCGCGGAACGCCTAGACGCCGGGACTACTTATGACCAGCCAAACCCGCCCACGCGCCGCCGTCATCCTGGCCGCAGGCCAGGGCACGCGGATGAAGTCGCCGCTGCCCAAGGTGCTGCACCGCGTCGGCCACCGCGCCATGCTGGATCACGCCATCGATGCTGCCGAGGCACTGGGCTGCGAGCGTATCGTGGTGGTGGTGGGCGACCACTCGCCGGACGTCCGGGCCCATGTGGAGGCGCGACTGGGCCCGTCCAGCATCGCGATCCAAGACCCGCCGCTGGGCACCGGCCACGCCGTGCGGGCGGCCGAGGCGGCGCTGGCCGGATTCGACGGGGACGTGGTGGTCACCTACGGCGATGTTCCCCTGCTGAAGGCGTCGGACATCGAACCGGTCTTCGGCGGCGAGGGCGTGACGGTGGTCGGGTTTCATGCGCGCGATCCCGGCGCCTATGGGCGCCTGATCCTGGAAGACGACACCCTGCGCGCCATCACCGAGGCCAAGGAGGCGTCGGCGGAGGTTCTGGCGCTCACCGCCTGCAACTCGGGTGTCATGGCCGCGCCCTCGGCCCTGCTGTTCCAACTGCTGGCCGACGTCACCAACGACAACGCAAAGGGCGAATACTATCTGACCGATGTGATCGAGCTGGCGCGCAAGGCGAACCATCCGACCCGCGCCGTCTTCGCCGAGGAAGACGCCGTCATGGGCGTCAACTCGCAGGCCGAACTGGCTCAGGCCGAAGCCCTGTTCCAGACAGTCCAGCGCGACACCTTTCTGGCCGCCGGCGTCACCATGCCGGACCCCGAGACCGTCCACTTCGCGTGGGACACACAGGTCGGAGGCGGTGCGGTGATCGAGCCGTTTGTGGTCTTCGGGCCCGGCGCCGTGATCGAAGGCGGGGCGCGCATCCGCAGCTTCAGCCATGTCGAGGGCGCCCGCGTCGCGTCCGGAGCCGAGGTCGGCCCCTACGCCCGCCTGCGTCCCGGCGCCGACCTGGCCGAGGGCGTGCGCGTCGGCAACTTCGTCGAGGTCAAGAACGTCACCATGGCAAAGGGCTCCAAGGCCAATCACCTGGCCTATCTGGGCGACGGAGCGGTGGGCGAGAAGGCCAACGTCGGCGCGGGCGTGATCTTCTGCAACTACGACGGCTTCAACAAGGCGCGCACCGAGGTCGGCGCCGGCGCCTTCATCGGCTCAAACAGTTCGCTGGTCGCGCCCGTCAGCATCGGCGCGGGCGCGGTGGTCGGTTCCGGCTCGGTGGTGACGGAGGACGCGCCCGCCGACGCCCTGGTGTTCGGCCGCGCCCGTCAGGTCAACAAGTCCGGCGCCGGCCTCGCCTTCCGCGACAAGGCCAAGAGCAAAAAGGACGCGAAATGAGCGACCTGCAGAAGAAGAACGCCGGAGAGGCGGCGGCGGAAAGCGTCGAAGCCGGCATGGTCGTGGGGCTGGGCACCGGCTCCACCGCCGCCTGGTTCGTCAAGGCGTTGGCGGCGCGCGGCCTGCCCGGCCTGCGCTGCGTGCCCACCTCCGACAGGACCGCCGACCTAGCGCGCGACCTGGGTCTGACCCTGTCGACGCTGGAGGACACGCCGCGCATCGACCTGACGGTGGACGGGGCCGACGAGATCGGACCCGGTCTGGCCCTGATCAAGGGCGGCGGGGCCGCGCTGCTGCGCGAAAAACTGGTGTGGGAAGCGTCCGACCGCTGCATCGTCATCGCCGATCAGGCGAAAGTCGTGCCGGTGCTGGGCGCCTTCCCCCTGCCGATCGAAGTCGTCGCGTTCGGCCACAAGACCACGGCCAATCGCCTGGCCGACGTGCTGATCGATCACGATATCAGCCAGCCCGCCCGTGTGCGCCAGGCCGACCGTGGTCTTGTCCGCACCGACGGCGGCAATCTGATCTACGACGCCGCCTGCCGCGCCATCCACGATCCCGCGCGTCTGGCCGACGACCTGAAGCTGATCACCGGCGTGGTCGAGCACGGCCTGTTCCTGGACCTGGCGGACGAGGCCATCATAGGCGGCGACGCCGGGACCGAACGGCTGCGCCCCTGAGGCGCCCACTTCCCGCACAAGCTTTTCGCCACAAGCGTGCCTATATTGCGGCCATGACCTTTCGACCCACCACCATCGAACGCGCCTACCAGCTGGCGGAGAGCGGCGTCTGCCGCACCGTCGGCGACGTCAAGAAGCAGCTCGCGGCCGAAGGCTTCGTCGGCATCCAGGACCAGCTCTACGGCGCGACCATCACCGCGGCGCTGCGTCAGCGCTGCCTGAAGTTCTACAAGGCGCAAGAGCCTGCGGAAGGCTGATCGTCCTTCGTTCTTGCATTCCGGGGCTGAAGCGGCCATCTTGCGGCCTGTCGATCTCTCTGCGTAACGCATTCGTTCTCCGCGCCTCGCCCTGGGATCTGTTGCCGCTCCTTTCAGACCGACCCCCGCCAGGCGCGCTGTTGCGTCTGGCCGTTTCCGATGGAGGTCCTGAAATGGCGACCGGAACTGTCAAGTGGTACAACCCGACCAAGGGTTATGGCTTCATCCAGCCGGACGACGGCGGCAAGGACGTGTTCGTGCACGTTTCCGCTGTCGAAGGCGCCGGCCTGCGCGGCCTGGATGAGAACCAGAAGATCTCCTACGAGATCGAGCGCGACCGTCGCTCGGGCAAGGAATCGGCCGGTCAACTGAAGACCGTCTGAGACCTGGCCTCTCGCTAGTCTGACTTTGAGACGGCGGTCCTTTGCGGGGCCGCCGTTTTCGTTTGTGCGTTGCCGCCGCGCTCCCCGGCGCCTAAGTCGGCTCGACCCAAGACACGCCGGAGCCGGACATGAGCCATTCCTACGACTACGACCTGTTCGTCATCGGCGCGGGATCCGGAGGCGTGCGCGCCGCCCGGCTGACGGCCCTGGACGGCAAGAAGGTCGCGGTCGCCGAAGAGCACCGCGTCGGCGGCACCTGCGTGATCCGCGGCTGCGTGCCCAAGAAGTTCATGGTCATGGCGTCCGAGGTCAGCCACGCCCTGGAGATCGCCGAAGGCTACGGCTGGTCGTTCGACAACGCCCGCTTCGACTGGCCGACCTTCCGGCAGGCCAAGGACGTGGAGATCGCGCGGCTGTCCGGCATCTACACCGCCAACCTCGGCAAGGCCGGCGTGGATCTGATCCACGGCCGCGCCGTGCTGAAGGACGCACATACGGTCGAAATCTTGGGCAAGAACCAGACGATCACCGCCGAACGCATTCTGATCGCCACGGGCGGCCGCCCGTGGAAGCCCGAGGCCCTGCCGGGCATTGAGCACGCCATCACCTCCGAAGAAGCCTTTCAGCTTCCCGAACTGCCCAAGCGCATCCTGATCGCCGGCGGCGGCTACATCGCGGTCGAGTTCGCCGGCATCTTCGCCGGGCTGGGAGTCGACACCACCCTGATCTACCGCGGGCCCAACGTCCTGCGCGGCTTCGACGACGACGTGCGCGCGCATCTGGCCGGCGAGATCGAGAAGCGGGGCGTCAAGGTCATCCTGGGCTGCCAGCACGCCTCCATCGAAAAGACTGAGGCCGGTCTGGTCAACCATCTCGAGAACGGCATGCGCATCGAGACGGACGTGGTGATGTTCGCCACCGGCCGCGTGCCGCACGTGGTCGATCTGGGGCTGGAGACGGCCGGGGTGGAACTGAACGAGGCAGGCGCGATCAAGGTGGACGCCTTCTCCCGCACCTCGGCCGAGAACATCTGGGCCATCGGCGACGTGACCGACCGCATGAACCTGACGCCGGTCGCGATTCGCGAGGCGGTGGCGTTCCACCAGACGGTCTATCGCGACAACCCTCAGCACTTCGACTACGAGGCCGTGGCGACCGCCGTGTTCAGCCAGCCTCCGGTCGGCGTGGTCGGCATGACGGAGGCGGAGGCGCGCCACAGCTGCGCCGCCGGCGTCGATGTCTATGTCACCCGTTTCCGGCCCATGAAGTACGCCTTCACCGGCTCGGACGAGCGCGTGCTGATGAAGCTGGTGGTGGACGCAGACACCCAGCGCGTCGTGGGCGTCCATATCGTCGGCCCCGACAGCCCCGAAATGATCCAATTGGCCGCCATCGCGGTCAAGGCCGGCCTGACCAAGGCCCAGTGGGACGCGACTTGCGCGGTCCATCCGACCATGGCCGAGGAACTGGTGACGCTGAAGGACAAGCAGACGGCGTCGAGCGGCGCCGCCTGAGGACCGGCTCAGCGTGTCCGTTCGCGGTAGCGCTCCAGCACGTCCAGCCTGATCCGGTCCGGCACCATCTGCGCGGACGGGCCGCTGTTGCCGAAGAGCAGCAGCCGCGTGTCGCCCTCGGCGGCCCTCGGCCACGTCGGGCGCCCCCGGCCATTCGGATCGCCCGACCGCGCAAACGCGGTCCAGTAGGCCATCATCGTTCGCGAGGCGGCACGGTCTCGGTCCTCGACCGGATAGGGCAAGGTGTTCAGCGTGCCGAACACATAGGGGCGCTCGATCGCGTGGGTCGCGCCGCCATGCGGCTCAGGATTCTGGGCCGAGCTGACGTCGAAGCGGTAAAGCCACGCCGGATGTCCCGCCCGCGCATGCAGGCGGGCCAGGTGGCGCGCCGGTTCGGCGAAGATCAGGTCCGTCACCGCCTGAGCGTCGAAGCCCTCCAACCCGCCATAGGCCTGCGCCGCTTCCGCACGCTCGAGCCACGTCATTTCATCGTCGGCCGTCCCGTAGCCGTTGGGGTCGGTGGGACGCATCCACCAGAACTCGCGGCTGTTGGTGCCGATGATCAGCGGAACGCCGGACTGCCCGCCGGCTCGAAACGCCGCCTCCACCTGGTCGGGCACGATCCGCCCGTCGATGATCGACAGGTCGCCGTTGGCGAATGTGGGGGCGGGCGTCAGAAACAACTCGGCCGGCGCGCCCCTCAGATCCGCGGCCGTGCGCAGGCCGGCGCCATGGGCGAACACCTCGCCGCGTTCGCGCGCCGACGGCTCGCCCTTTGGGCCGCGCCGGTCCAGCCAGGCGACCCGTTCGCGGCCCAGCCCAGATTGCACGACGGCGCGGTGGAACAGCCCCTGCGCGGGCGGCGAGATCATCAGCCGCGTGACGATCGCGCCTCCAGCCGATTCGCCAAACACGGTCACCTTCTCCGCGTCCCCGCCGAACGCCCCGATGTTGGCGCGCACCCAGCGCAACGCCGCGATCACGTCCATCAGACCGTAGTTGCCGGCCGCCTCACCCGGCGGCCGCTCGGCCGCCAGAGCCGGATGGTCAAAGAAGCCCAGCCGGCCCAACCTATAGTTCAGCGTCACCACGACCACGCCCTGCTCGGCCAAGGCTGAGCCGTCGTACAGACCCGCAGTTCCCGAGCCGTTGTTCAGCGCCCCGCCGTGGATCCACACCATGACCGGAGCCGGCCTTGGCCCCCGTCCGGTCGGCGCCCAGACGTTCAGGTTGAGGCAGTCCTCGCTCATCGGTCCGGCGCCCACCCCGGGATCACCCGGCGCCGGCGCTTGGATGCAGATCGCGCCATAAGAGGTCGCGTCCCGTTCTCCTTGCCACGACATCGGCTCGGAGGGCGGCCGCCAGCGACGCTCGCCAGTCGGGGGCGCGGCATACGGAATGTTCTTGAAAGCCGAAACCGTCCGACCGCCTTGGCCGACGAGCACACCTTGTTCCACCTTAACGATAGGCGCGGCTTGGGTCATGGAGGGCGAGGCCAGAAAGAGGACAAAGGCGAGAGAAGCGAAGACGGCGGCGAAAGTCATGCGCCCCTAAAAGCAAAAAGCCGCGCCGGGTTGAAGGGTTCGAAAAACCTGGCGGCCGTCCTGAACCTTCGCTGTAGATAGGCGTTCAAGCCGGAGTTTGGGTGGGGTGGTCTTTGAGACTTTTCGCGACGGGCGACAACGCCGGAGATCTGGGCGCTGCGTTTGACGCGTCGCCGAACGCCTATGTGCTCTTGCGGCCGGCGGACCTGACGATCGTCGCCGCCAACCAGGCCTATCTCGACGCAGTCAGCGTGACCCGCGACCAGATCGTCGGAAAGCCCATGTTCGAATCGTTCGACTCCGGATCGGGCAGCGACGCTCCGGAGAACATACGCCAGGTCCGCACATCGCTGGAGCGGGCCCGCGACCTGCGCCAGCGGGATCATCTGGCGGCGGTGCGATTCTCGCTGCTGCGCCCTGGCGCGGATGGGCGGCCAGTCTATGAAGAACGTCTGTGGAGCGCCACCCATACGCCGGTGCTCAACCGGGACGGCGAAGTCGTGCTGCTGCTTCAGCACACGACCGACGTCACCGATCTGGAGGCCGCGCGCGACGAGACGAACGGCCACCCCGGACCTTCGCGCACGGCCGTCGGCGGCCAGGTTCTGAAGCGCGCGCAGCAGGTCCAGGAAAGTAACCGACGTCTGGAGGCCGAACGTAACCGCATTGTCGAGATGATCATGCAGGCGCCGGGCTTCATGGCGCTTCTGACCGGTCCCGAACATCGCTTCGAAATCCTGAACGCCGCCTATCATCGGCTTGTTGGCGGGCGGGACATCGTGGGCAAGCCGATCAGTCAGGCTCTGCCCGAGCTTGGCGACCAGGGCTTCTTCGACATCCTGGACACCGTGTTCAGCACCGGCGAGCCGTTCGAGGGCCGGCAAAGTCGGGTGCAGCTTCAGACCGGGCCCAATCGGCTCCTGGAGAATCTGTACCTCAACTTCGTCTATCAGCCGATCCGGGACAGTTCAGGGGCGGTGGCGGGCATCCTGGTTCAGGGCTACGACGTGACCGACAGCGTCCGCGCCGCCGAGCGCCAGAAGCTGATGATCGACGAACTCAACCACCGGGTGAAGAATACGCTCGCGACCGTTCAGTCGATCGCGGTTCAGACCGCACGTTCGCACGGGGACCCCGCCACCTTCGCCGAGGCGTTTCAGTCGCGCATACTTTCGCTGTCTCATACCCATGACCTTCTGACCCGCAGCCACTGGGAAGGCGCCGACCTGCGGGCCATCCTGAACCACGAGATCGAGGGCCACGGCATCGCACGCGTCAGCCTCAACGGACCGCCGGTCGCGCTGGAGCCGGCCATGGCGCTCTCGCTGGGAATGATCTTTCACGAGCTCGCCACCAACGCCGCCAAGTACGGCGCCCTGTCTCAGGCGGACGGTCGCGTGCTCGTCGACTGGAGCGTGACCGACCAGCGCGAGCGGGTCCTTCACATTTCCTGGCGCGAGGCGGGCGGGCCGCCGGTCATCGAACCGTCTCGCCGAGGATTCGGCAGTCGACTGATTCAACGCAATGTTCGCCATGATCTGGCGGGCGAGATCGATCTGGTCTACGCCCCCTCCGGATTAACGGCGGAGCTGACGGTTCCCCTCGACGGAAGGCAGACAGGATGAACGGCGGGTTGCAGGGTCGACGCGTGCTGGTGGTCGAGGACGAGGCCCTGGTCGCCATGCTTCTGGAGACCATTCTCGAGGACATGGGCTGCACGCCGGTCGGGCCCGCGTCCAACATCGACGAAGGCGAGGCGCTGGCCCGCGACGAAGCGGCGTTCGACGCGGCCCTACTGGACGTCAACGTCGCGGGACGTCAGGTGTTTCCCGTCGCCGCGGCTCTCAAGGCGCGCGGCGTGCCGTTCGTCTTCTCCACCGGCTACGGCGAAGGCGGCCTGCCGGACGAATGGCGCGGCAACCCAACGATCCAGAAACCCTTCACCGAGGCTGCGATCCGCGACGCACTGATGAAGGCCATGAACATCGTCGCCGCCTGACCGGCTGATCAGGGCGCCGGCCGCTGCGGCGGCTGCAAGGGCGCATGCTTCAACGCCTGAAGGCTGGACGAGCCGGTGCAGAAGCAGGCTGTCCTCAGCTGCCGCACCACCAGTTGGAAGTGGCTGATAACAGCCTCGGTGGAGACCGTGGCGGCCTGAAGTACGCCCGCCGCCTGCCCCACGATGTCGGCGCCCAGCCGAATGGCCTTGGCCGCGTCCAGCCCGTGCCGGATCCCGCCCGAGCCGATCAACACCAAGTCCGGCGCCGCAGCCCGCACGTCCGCCAGCGCCTGCACGGTCGAAACGCCCCAGTCGGCGAAGACGGCGGCGTGCGCCCGATCCTCGGCGTCCTGTGAGCGCTCGCCCTCGATCAGCGCCCAGTTCGATCCTCCCGCCCCGGCCACGTCCAGCGCCGCAACGCCCATGTCCGCCAGGCGGCGAGCGGTCGCCGCCGATATCCCCGCCCCTGTCTCCTTGACCACGACGGGCGCGTCCAGCCGGCGAACCAGCGCCTCCAGCGCGGCGCCCACGCCCCACCAGTCGCGATCGCCCTCGGGCTGGCAGGCTTCCTGCAGCGGATTGAGATGAACGATCAGGGCGTCGGCGGCGATCGCCTCCATGATGCGTCGGGCCTCGTCCAGGCCGAAGCCGCGGGTCAGCTGGGCTGCGCCGATGTTCGCCAGAATGGGCGTATCCGGCGCCCTGCGCCTCAGCCCGCCGTCCAGACCGTCTACGGCCCCCCGCTCCAGGGCCGCGCGTTGCGAGCCCACCGCCAGGGCGATGCCCAGATGCTGGGCCGCCTCGGCGAGACGCGCGTTGATCTCGCCGGCGCGCGTCGGGCCTCCCGTCATGGAGCTGATGAGCAGAGGCGCCTTCAGCCGTCGCCCCAGGAAGTCGGCGCCCAGGTCGATCTTGGCGTGGTCCAAGTCGGGCAGCGCCTCGTGAACAAAGCGCACGGCGTCGAAACCCGCGTCTCGCGCATGACGACCCCGTCCCTGCAGCACGACATCGAGGTGCTGGTCCTTGCGGGCGATGATCGGATCTTCGCTCATGACGCCTTGCACGAAGCTTGGGTGATCAAGGCTTGCGTTCGATGGTCAGGGCGTAGGCGCCGGTCGCATTCGGACCGAACGACCGCGCCCGCACCACATAGTCTCCGTCCTCCGGAGCCGTCCAGGACAGCCGCGCGTGAGTATCCGACAAGCCGTCGTCGTCTGTCGCCAGGCTTTCGAACGGCTCGCCCTCCGCGTGCCGGCCGACATCAATGAAGGCGTCAAAGGCGTTGGAGACCAGCGTCAGCTGCAACTTCTCGTCCTTCTTCGCCTGGAACCGGTAGGCGTCGAACGCGGCGCCCTCCTCTGTGACGGCGTCAGACTCCGACAGGGCGCCGCGAGCGGTTTCGCCGACGACAAGGACGCCCGGCTCCGGCTCGGGGCCCCGGTCTGTCAGCTCCAGCGAGTAGAGCCCCCGCTCCTCGGGCCCCAAGGGCAGCGCGCGAACCACATAGTCCCCGTCGGACGGCAAGGTCAGGTTCAGCCGCGCATCCGTGCCCTCCCCCAGGCCGTCGTCGTCCGACGCCAGAACCTCAAAGGGCCCGTCCGCCGATCCGATCTCCAGATAGGCGTCGAAGTCGCCGGATCTCAGCACCGCCTGCACGCGCTGTCCCTCGCGCCCGTTGAAGCGGTAGGCGTCATAGCGCGCGCCGTTGTCGGCCTGGGCGTCGGTGTCCGCGATCTCTCCCTCGACCGTTCGGCCAAAGCTGGCTTCCACGGGCGCGGGGGGCGGCGGCGTCTCCTCCACCCGCAGGCGATATCGGCCGACCTCTTCAGCCGTCAGGGCGCGCGCTTCGATCACATAGTCGCCGTCGGCCGCTAGAGCGTGCGAGATGCGCGCGTTTGTGCCGTCGCCCGCGCCGTCGTCGTCCTCGTCGAGCGCGTCCGACCCGCCAGCCGAGCGCAGAACCAGATAGGCGTCGAAATCCGACGACTCCAGCGTGATCGAGACGTGCTGCCCCGCGCGTCCGGAGAAGCGGTAAAACGCGGCCGGCGCGCCGTCGTCGTTGACCGCCGCCCCCTCTTGCAGTTCGCCCGTTTCATTGGCGGGCAAGGTCAGCGGCGTGGCGGCCGGCGCGGCCGGGGCGGCGGTCAGGCCGAGCCGGTAGGCGCCGAGCGATCCGTTCAGCGACGTCGCACGGATCGCGTATGCGCCGTCCTCGGGCGCCGTGAAGACCAGCCGCGAGTTCAGACCTCGGCCGGGCGCATCGTCGTTGCGCGCCAGTTCCTCGAAGCTCCGCCGGTCCGGCCGGCCGACGATCAGGACAGGGTCGAAGCTGTCGGATTCAAGCGAGATCGCCACCCGTTCACCCGCCCGGGCCTGAAAGCGGTAGCCGTCGTAGTGCGAGCCGTCGTCAGTCGTCGGGTCCCGGGCGGTCAGCTCGCCCTCGACGGAAGCGCCCACGGAAATCCGCCCACCCTCCTGGGCCAAGGCGGAGCCCGCCATCGCCAGGGCGATGACGCCTGCGAGCGGCAGGACGGACGAATGGCGCATGGTGGGTCTCCAAAAAGCGGCGCGATCATAGACGCCGATCCAGCGGAACTGTAAATCGCGGGCCTGCCCCGATGTCCGACCCGGAGACGCCAAATGACGGCTGAACCTGCACGCGCAGCCCTGATCGACGGCAAGGCGTTCTCGGCCGCGCTGGTGGAGCGCGTCGCCGCCGCCGCCGGTCGCCTGCGCCAGGCGCATGGCGTCCAGGCGGGCCTCGCCGTCGTCATCGTCGGAGAGGACCCGGCCAGTCAGATCTACGTGCGCAACAAGGGCGAGCGCACCCTGGGGGCCGGCATGCGGTCGGACACCCACAGGCTGGCGGAGACGACGACGCAGGCCGAGCTGCTGGCGCTGATCGCCCGGCTCAACGCCGACCGAGGCGTGCACGGCATACTGGTGCAGCTGCCCCTGCCTGCGCACATCGATTCGTCGGCGGTGCTGGCGGCCATCGATCCGGACAAGGACGTGGACGGCTTCCACATCGTCAACGCCGGACGGCTGGCCGTCGGACTGCCGGGCCTGGTTCCCTGCACGCCGCTGGGATGCCTGCTGATGCTGAAGGATCAGCTGGGGGACCTTTCCGGCCTCCATGCGGTAGTGGTGGGGCGCTCGAACATCGTTGGCAAGCCGATGGCGCAACTGCTGCTGGGCGAAAGCTGCACCGTCACCATCGCCCATTCCCGCACGCGCGACCTGCCCGCCCTGTGCCGCACCGCCGACATCTTGATCGCGGCGGTGGGTCGCCCCGAGATGATCCGTGGCGACTGGATCAAGCCGGGAGCTACGGTGATCGACGTTGGCATCAACCGCGTGCCCTCGCTTGATCCGGCCAAGGCGGCCGAGGGCAAGACGCGCGTGGTCGGCGACGTGGCCTTTTCCGAGGCGGAGCAGGTCGCCGGCCGCATCACGCCTGTGCCGGGCGGCGTCGGGCCGATGACCATCGCCTGCCTGCTCGCCAACACCTATGTCGCCGCCTGCCGCCAGAACGGCGTCGCGCCCGAGCCGTTGGACGCCTGACCCTCAGCCTTCACACTTGTGGCGCGGCGGGCGAGCGGGAATACTCCGACTCGTTGTTCGTCGAGCGCTGTCCGGAGCCCGCCATGTCCACGACCAAGCCCGCCGCCGCCCTGGCGCTGTCCATGCTCGCGGCGTCCGTCTCAGGCTGCGGCTACAACACCATTCCGACCAAGCAGGAACGGGCCGAGGCGGCCTGGGCCGACGTGCAGAACGATTATCAGCGGCGCGCCGATCTGATCCCGAACCTGGTTGCGACCGTGCAGGGCGCGGCGATCCAGGAACGGACCACGCTTACGGATGTGATCAACGCCCGCGCCCGCGCGACAGCCGTCACGGTCTCGGCCGAAGACCTCGACGATCCCGCCGCCTTTCAGCAGTTCCAGCAGGCGCAAGGGCAGCTCAGCAGCGCGCTGTCGCGTCTGCTGGTGTCGGTGGAGGCCTATCCGCAGCTTCAGGCGAATCAGAACTTCCTGACCCTGCAGGACCAGATCGAAGGCGCGGAGAACCGGATCGCCATCGCCCGGCGCGACTACAACGAGGCGGTGCGCGACTACAACACCAGCCTGCGCACCTTCCCGAACGTGATCTGGGCCAAGACCGTGCACGCAGGATCGCAGCCGATGCAGCTGTTCACTGCGACCGCCGAAGCCCAGGCCGCGCCGCAGGTGAACTTCAACCTCGGCGGGCCCTCCGCCGCTCCGGCCGCCCAGCCGGGCGGTCAGGCCGCGCCCGTGGTGCCGGGATCGCCGCCGCCGGCGCGCTAAGAGCGCCAGCGTGGCTGCTCCCTCATTCCTGAGACGCATGGCACGGCGGCTGTCGGTGCTGATGCTGGGGCTCTTGATCCTTGCATCGACGACGCCCGCGCTGGCGCAAGCCGCCCCGCAGTTTCCGCCGCTGACCGGACGGATCGTCGATCAGGCGCGGCTGCTCTCACCGGCCAAGGAGGCCGAGATCGACGCCAAGTTGGCCGCGCTGGAGGCCGACACCAGCGACCAGCTCGTCGTGGTGACCCTGAACAGCTTGGATGGCTTCGAGATCGAGGACTACGGCTACAGACTCGGCCGCCACTGGGGCATCGGGCGCGGCCAGAAGGACAACGGAGTCCTGCTGATCGTCGCGCCTAACGAGCGCAAGGCGCGGATCGAGGTCGGCTACGGGCTGGAGCCGATCCTGACGGACGCCTTCTCCTCGCGCGTGATCCAGACGCTCATGCTGCCCGCCTTTCGAACCGGGGGATACGAGCGCGGGATCACCGAGGGCGTCGACGCCCTGATCGCCCAGATGCGGCTCGATCCGGCCGAGGCCCAGGCGCGGGCGCAGGGCGTGGAGCCCGAACGCGCTCAGGCTCCCATCGGCCCTATGATCCTGATCGCGCTGGTGTTTCTGTTCATGTTCATGGGCGCCATGGGGTCCGCCAGCCGGCGCGGGCGTCGCTATCGTCGCCGGGGCGTCTCGCCGGTCCTGGTCTGGGCGGCGTCCGAAGCCTTTCGGGCAAGCGCCAGCAGCCGACGCGGCGGTTTTGGTTCAGGAGGCATCGGCGGCGGCTTTCGAGGGGGCGGCGGAAGTTTTGGCGGCGGGGGAGCCTCCGGCGGATGGTGACGACCTTTTCGGCCGAGGACAGCGCGCGCGTGGCGGCCGCGATCCGCAAGGCGGAGGCGCGGACCTCCGGCGAGATCTTCTGCGTCGTCACCCAGCAGGTCTCGAGCTACCGCGACATCAGCCTGGGTTGGGCGGCGGCGGCGGCCCTGATCCTGCCGCTGGCGCTGCTGCCGCTCGGCTTCGATTCCGCCTGGTTTCCGGGCATTGGCGACAGCTGGGAGGCGGCGCATCTGGCCTCGAGGGACATCACCGTGGCCAAGGCGATCGGCGCCTACGCCGTCCTGCAGGCCGCCTTGTTCATCTCGGTCTTCCTTCTCACGCGCATCCCGGTGGTGCTGCGGCTGGTGACGCCGCCGAACGTCAGGCGCATTCGCGTCCGCCGCGCCGCCGTGGCCCAGTTCCTGGCGCATGGCATCCACGAAACCGAGGCCCGGACAGGCGTTCTGATCTTCGCCGCCCTCTATGACCATCGGGTGGAGGTGGTCGCCGACGAGGGCGTGCACCGCAAGGCGCCGGCGGAGGTGTGGGGCAATGCCGCGCTCGCCATCACCAAGGCCATGCAGGACGGCCGGCCGGCCACGGGGTTCGAAGCGGCCATCAGCCTGTGCGGAGACGTTCTGGCCGAGCACTTCCCGCCCAGCCCAAGCGACGTGAACGAACTGCCCGACCGGCTGGTCGTGATCTGAACCGCGCGCCGCATCGGGGTCGCAATCCGCCGACAAAAGGCCTAGCCAAGGCACAGCCGCCGCTATCCACCGGGATTCATGCCCCGTCTTCTCACCTACAATGTGCACCGCTGCGTGGGCGGCGATCGCCGGCTCGACGTGGACCGGATCGCCGCCGTGATCGATGAGCAGGAGCCCGACATCGTCTGCCTTCAGGAACTGGATGTAGGCCGCGCGCGCACCGGGATGGTGGATCAGGCGCGCTCCATCGCCGACCGCCTGGAAATGACCTCTCGCTTCCACCCGGCCATGCGGGTCGAGGCCGAGCTTTACGGCGACGCCATCCTGACCCCGCACCCGGAGCGGCTGATCCGCGCCGACGCCCTGCCCTCCGCTCCCGGCATCCCGGGCCTCGAACCGCGCGGCGCCATCTGGTCGGCGATCGACATCAACGGCGTCACGCTGAACGTCATCAACACGCATCTGGGTCTTGTTCCGCGCGAACAGCGCGCCCAGGCTCGCGCCCTTGTGCAGGACGGCTGGACCGACGCCTGCACAGGCCCCACGCTGCTGGCCGGCGACTTCAACGCGACCTCCATCACACGCCCCTACCAGATCCTGTGCGGCCGGCTTGAGGACGCTCAGCGCCAACTGGGCCTTCGCCCCTCGGTCAAGACTTTCCCGTCAGGCTTCCCCGCCATCCGGATCGACCACTGCTTTGTCAGCCCGCATATCGAGATCACCGGCGTGAAGACGGTTTTCTCGCCGCTGGCGCGCACCGCGTCCGACCACCTGCCGCTGATCGTCGATTTCAGAGTGCGTCCGGAGAGCTGAACGTCAGCCGGGCTCCCGCCCGCCCTCGGACGCCGGGCGAGTGCGCCGCGAGCGCTCCAGCCGCTTCCACGGCCTCCAGGCGTCCGACGACGATCCCGGATCGCCAAGCTGCCACTCGGCGATCATCCGCTCGATCCGCTTCGGCGGGTCCGAGCCGAGCGGATCGAGCCTGCGCTCTCCAAAGCTGCAGATCGCCTTTCCGGTGGAGCCGAGAACCGCCTCCATCGCTCCAAACGTCTCACCGGACACGCCGACGAAATGCCCGATCGTGCGGTGTCGATGCGCGGCGATGGCCGCGCGCCCTTCGCTCGTCGTGGGCTCGACCGACACGTCGCACTCGGTGTCCAGCCCCATGGACCGGTTGTTGAGATTGGTCGAGCCGATCCGCAGCAGCTTGTCGTCGATGACAGTCACCTTGGCGTGGACGATGATCCGCTCGCCGCCCTCCGTGCGCGGGCTGAAGGCGAAGAAGCGGTTGTTCCGGTCCGCCGCCTCGAGCCGGTACAGAACCTCGGCGCGAGCCGTGTCCATGGTCATGCTGTCGAACCAGCTTGGGCTCTTGCCGGTGGAGATCAGCACCACCTCAGGCCCGTCCGGCTCCGCCAGCCGCTCGGCCAGGGCCGCCGCGATGATCGGCGAGGTGAAATACTGGTTCTCGAAGTAGATCAGCCGCCTTGCGCGCCGAATCGCCTCCAGGTGAAGTGCCTCGTTCTCGCGCACCTCGACCCGTCCGGCCCACTTCGGCTCGGTGCGTGAGATGCCCAGCGGGGCGTCACGGATGGCGACCGGCACGTTGTCCGGCCAAGGGTCGCCGTCCACCTCGTCCGGCAGGGTCCGCTCCCATGTGGCCTTGAACCAGCGCTCCCGCGCGAGGTCCCCCAGCACCCGCGCCGCCGGCCCGCTGACCACCGCCATGGTCTCGTGCCGCGGCTTGCAGATCACGCCGGACGGCAGGCAGCGCCGCGGATCGTGATCAAGATGTTCGGCCGTATCCCAGCGGTCGGTGGACACGTCGCCGCCGCCGCAGAAGGCCACCTTGTCGTCGATGATCACCACCTTCTGGTGATGGCAGGCGCCGATCGGCCCCGGCGAATCCAGCCGGAACTCCACCATCCGCTTTCGGAACCAGCGCTGGGCCTTGTGCGGATAGAAGCCCTGCGAGGCCGCGATCAGCAGCGGCGACTTCCAGATCAGCAGCCGAACATCCAGGTCCGGCCTGCGCCGCACCAGCATCCGCAACTGGTGGCCGATTTCCGCCTGCTTGTCCCCCGGTCGGGTGTTCGCATCCAGATGGGTGCGCGGGTCGAACTGCCATCCCAGAATCACCACCGACCGCTGCGCCTTGGACAAGGAGGACGCCAGGGCCGTGAAATAGGCGTCGTTCTCCATCAGCACGGCGAAGCGGTCCGCCTGAGCGGTGCGCCACAGGCCCGGCCCCGGTTCGAGCAGACTGCCTTTGTAGCCTTCGTCTGTAGCCGTCATCCGATCAGCCTGCCTGACTCGCCCGACAACGGTATCGAGGTCTCATGACGCTTCAGCTTGCTCTCCGTTCCACGGTTGCGGTTCGCGGGTCAACGGCCACGCTCCCAGATCATTGTTGTTTTCGCCGCATGGGCGTAGAAGGGACGGAACTGGATGCTTTGGGAGGGGCGGCCGTGCAGACGTTGATCGAGCTGATCGCCGGCTTCATTGTCTTCCTGGCTGCGGCCGCCCTGTCTCAGTTCGGCGTCGATATCCACGCCCCTCGTCCGGCCGAACGCGAAGTGCACCGGGTCGGCGACTGTCGGTCAAGCGCCGCCGCGCCCTTGTTGACCGCCCCTTCGACAAAGCCCCGCTGCTGACGGGATCGGGCGGCATCCGCCTTTGACCTCGCCGCGCGAGCCGCTAGGGTCTCCTGCGCCCGCTGGCGTCCTGTCAGTCCTTCCGTGATCGAGATCGACATCTGATGAAGTCCCGCATGCGGCCGCCGCTGAAGCTGACCGAAGACGAACCGCCGGCGTCCGCAGAGCTGTCGCCGCCGATCTTCGACAGGGATGATCAGGATGGGCCCGTGCAGCCCGCGAGTCGGGCGCCCGCCGACCCCGGCGCTCGAGCCGCGCCCATGTCGGAGCGTCAACGCCGACGCCTGATGGAGCAGCAGGCCGCGCCGCCGCCGGCCGCGCAGCCGCTGGCGACCGCGGACATCGCCCTGCCCCCGGACACCGCGCCCGCCCCGTATCAGCCGCCCGTCACCGCGCGCGCGTCGCGCAGACGCCAGGACGCTACGGTGCGCCAAGCCTATATCATCGCAGGCGTGGCCTCGGCCCTGTGGATCGGCGGGATCGCGTCCCTCGCGGCCTATGAGTTCGGTTCGAACGGGCAGCCTCTCGATCCGCTGCGCATCGCTGTTTATCTGCTGATCGCCTTGGCGCCCGTCGGGCTGGCGCTGATGCTGGCCCACATCGTGCGGCAGGGAGCCGGCCTTGCGGCGGAAAGCCGTCGGGCTCGCGAGCTGTCCGACGCCCTGGTGGCTCCGACAGCCCTGGCCGCGCAGCAGACCGGCCAGGTGCTGCAGACCCTGCGCGCCGACATCGACAACGCCGCCCTGACCACCGAGCGCGCCCGCGCCGACATGGCCCTGCTGCGCGAGGCGCTGGCCGAGGAGACCCTGCGCCTGAACGAGGCGGCCGAGACCGCCGGCCGCACCGCCCGCCGCCTGGGCGAGACCCTGGGTCGAGAACGCGACCAGATGCAGACGTTGTCCGTTCAGCTCGATTCGCAGTCCGCCGGCGTGCTGGACGCCGTCGAGCGCCAGTCGCGCATGGTGGTGGACGCGTCGGACCTCGCCCAGACCCAGTTGCGCGAGGCCGAAGCGCTTCTGGCCGCCCGCGCCGCCGACCTCGCCGCCGCGGCGGGAGAGGCCCAGGACGCCGCTCGCTTGGCCGCCGACGATCTGGCGCGCCAGACGCTGCGGCTCGAAAACGCCGGCTCCGGCGTCGCCGAACAGATCCAGCTGGTCGAGGAAGGTTTGGGCCAGCAGCGCGCGGCGCTGGTGACCACGGCCTACGCGCTTCGCACCGACCAGGAGGACTTCTCGGCCCAGGTCGAAAGCCAGCGCGCCCAGCTGGTGGAGCAGCTGTCGGCCTCGCGCGCCGCGGCCGGCGAGCTCGGCGGCGCCGCCCGGGCCTCGGCCGAATCGATGCGCGAGTTGATCGAGGCCGCGTCCGACCAGCTTCGGGCCTTGGTGGAGATGTCGCAACGCGAGGCCGATGGGTTCGACAGCGCGACCAAGCTGGCGCTGGACCGGTTCGAATCGCTCGCCGCCGAAGCCCGCGACTCGCTGGTGGAGGAGACCCGTCGATCTTTGGAGGCGCTTCAGGCCACGGCCGAGGAGTCCAGAACCGCCGCCGCCGAGGCCGCCGAGCAGGCCCGCCACCGTGTCGATAGACTGGGCGAATCGCTGTTCGAAGCCGCCCAGCGCGCCGATCAGGCGGCTGACGCCCGCATCGAGGAAGCCCGCCGGGTCGTCGGCGAAACGGCCGGCCTGGTGGATCAGGCCGGCGAACAGGCGGTGGAGCGTCTGGAGGTCCTGCTTGAGCGCATGAACGCGACACTGGAGCAGGTCGACGCCGCCTTCGCCGAAATCGACCAGCGCGCCGCCCGCCTGCCGGAAGATGCGCGCGCCCACGTCAAGGCCGTGCGCGCCTCGGTTGAAGAAGGTCTCGCCTCCCTGACCGCCGCCTCGCGCAAGGCGGCCGAGGACAACGAGGCGCTGGAAGCCGGCTTCCAGGAGCGGGTCCGGCGCAACTACGACATGCTGAACGAGGCGGTGCGCCTGATGAGCGTCGTCTCGGGCGACGGGGCGGCCCGGCGGCGCGACCCGGCCGCCGCCGAGCCCGAGCGCACGCCGCCGCGTCCGCCTGCACCAGAC